>NZ_JBIRFL010000002.1:0-395356 GCF_044327445.1 Streptomyces sp. NPDC018045 | reverse complement strand
CCGGGAGCCGGGAGCCGGGAGCCGGGAGCCGGGAGCCGGGAGCCGGGAGCCGGGAGCCGGGAGCCGGGAGCCGGGAGCCGGGAGCCGGGAGCCGGACTGACGGCGGTGTAGGCGGTTCCGCGGCCGGGCGGAGGCAGGCGGTGGATTCCGGCTCCGGTTCCGGTTCCGGTCCCGATGGACACCTTCTCGTGCCGGTTGGTCCCGAAGCTCAGCGGTGGCGCACCTTCAGCGGCGAGCGGACGCTGGTGGTGGCGGCGCGGACCATGACGTCGCTGGTGCGCGTACTGGATGTGGTGCCCGAGGTGGTGCACGACGATCCCCGCGTGACGGTGGTGTTCGCCTACGACCCGTCGTCGGCCTTCAACGACGGCGTGCTCGACCGTCTCCGGGCGTTGGGCTGCCGGACGCTTCCCTGGTCTCAACTCCCGGACATCACACCGGACTTGATGATCTCCGCCTCCGAGAACATCGATGTCCCCCCGGGCGACTACCCGGTCCTGATCCTGCCGCACGGAGTGGGCTTCCAGAAGTTCGTCCCCGATTCGGCCGGCACGGGCACACGGTTGTCGGGGCTGGTCCCCGACAGTCTGTTGGCCACCAAGCGTGCCTGGCTCGCGGTATCGCACCCCGAGCAGGAGAAACAGCTCGCGGCCGCGCATCCCGGAACGGTCGGCCGGACGGTGCAGGTGGGCGACCCCTGCTACGACCGGCTCCGGGCCAGCATCCGGTGGCGTGAGCGGTACCGGGCCGCCCTGGACGTGCTGCCCGGCCAGCGCCTGATCCTGGTGAGTTCCACGTGGGGGGCCGAGTCACTGATCGGCAGCCGTCCCGGGCTGCCGACGGAGCTGCTGTCCCAGCTTCCCGTCGACGAGTTCCGCGTCGCACTGGTCCTGCATCCGAACGTATGGGCCGGTCACGGCGCCTGGCAAGTCCGGGTCATGCAGCAGGCCGCCCTGGAGGCCGGTCTGATCGGCATCAGCCCAACCGATGGCTGGCAGCAGGCTGTCATCGCCTCTGACCTGGTGGTGGGGGACCATGGCTCGGTGACGCTCTATGGAGCGGCCATGGAACGGCCGGTGCTGCTCGGCGCGTTCGGATCCGAGGCCGTGCCCGGCACCGCTGGATACGCGCTCCAGTCAGCAGCGGATCGGCTGGTTGCCGGCGCACCCCTCCGCGGACAGCTCGACGCGGCGATGGCGGGCCACCGGCCGGACCGGTACACCGATGTCGCCGCCCGGGCTTTCGCCGATCCCGGAACGGCGCTCCCCCGCCTCCGCAGCCTGGTCTACGACCTGCTGAGCCTGGCCCGGCCCGAAGAAACCGGCCGCCACCCCGGCAGAGGTGCGCGGGCCTTCGCCCTCCCTGTTCCGCAGACCGTACGCCCGCAGTCATTGCTGGTCCGTACCACGGCCGAGCGGACATCCGGTGCGGGGGTTTGTGTGGAGGTCAGCCGCTTCCCGGCCGGGACCACCGTGGCAGGTGAAGAGGGCACGCGGTCGTTCTGGCACCTCGCCTGCGATGCGGACGAGCCGGACACGCGCCTCACCGAGAGCGCCGCGGTGGTGCTCTGCGGTTCGACCGTCTACTCCGGGGAATCAGCGATCGCTCGCATGGCCCAGTTGCTGACGGACCATCCCGGTGCCCGGCTCGCGGCGCTGGCCGGCGAGGGCGGGTGCCTGGTCGGCTTGCGGGACGGCAGGGTGCTGGAAGCGAGGGGCACGGCGGGTCCGGGCTCCTGCCCCGACCCCGGCTCGGCAGCGGCGGCGGTGTACACCTGTCTGCGGCTCGGCATGAGCCTGGACGAGACCGCGCTGACGCTGAAGTACGGACAGCTACGGTATGACCTGCTGCTCCGCCCGGTCCGGACGTCGCCGCACCGTCCCCAACCAGGCGATCAGCGCACCAGGCGTGCCCGTACCTCCTCGGCCCGCGGGCTCCCGCCCTCCTCGTAGACGGCGAGGGCTCGCTGAAGGCAGGGCCGGATCTCGTCGGGGTCGTCCAGCAGGTCCGCCAGGTCCTCCAACGCCTGCGCCTCATAGTGGAAGGCGTGGTGCCGGCGCAGCCCGTCGGCCGCGTCGCCCAGTGCCGACGCGGCACCGGCACGGTCACCGAGCCGGGAGCGTGCACGGCCGATGTCCGCCAAGGCCCGTGCCGCCATCCGCCCGTCCGCCAGGGCCACGAACGCGGTCCTGGCAGCCGAGAGCGCTTCGAGTGCGATGTCGTGGTCTCCGGCCGCGCTGTGGGCGCAGCCGAGGAAGTAGCGGGCCAGCGCCTCGCCGCGGTTTTCGCGGGCTTCCGCGTTCAGCGCCAGGGAAGTGCGGTACGCGGCGATCGCGAGGGAGGGATCGTGCCGGTCCCAGTAACGGCCGAGGAACTCCTGTACCGATGCCTGGAGTACGAGGTTCCCCGACTCCACGGCGAGCCGTTCGGCCCGTGCCAGCTCGGTGTACGCCTGCTCGTCGTGGCCCAGGTCGAGCAAGGGCCTGGAGAGCAGGCTGCGGAGCCGGGCCTCGGCGGCCGCCTGCCCGTCCCGCCCGGCCGCCTGCGCCCCCAGGTCGAGGGACTCCCGCCAGTCGGCGAGATGGCGGTGGTGCAGGAACAGGACGGTGAACACCTCGGCGAGCTGCCAGACCTGACGGTCGAAGCCGCACCGGAGCGCGGCGCGGAGTACGGCGAGGATGTTGGGCCGTTCCGCCTCCAGCCAGCTTATGGCGTCCCGCCCGGGATCCTCCGCCTGAGCGAACGGGCCGGCGGTGTCGCGGCCCCCTCGGCCCCGTCCCGGCCCGAGGATCTCGGCGGTCTCGGCGATGCGCAGCCGGTCGGCCCGCACCGTCAGGTCGGCCATGGCGGCCAGGGCCAGGTAGTGGCCGACGGACCGGCGGACGACCTCGCGCTCGGTACCGGGCGGTTCGGTCTCCCTGGCCGCCCCGACGGCATGGAGCCGGACCAGGTCGTGCATCCGGTAGCGGACGTCCGGGGTGACGGTGAGGAGGCTCGCTTCGTCGAGGACGTCCAGGTGACGCTGGGCCTCCTTCCTCCCCAACTCCGCCGCCACGGCCGCGAGAGCGGTGTCGAAGCTCCGCCCCGGCAGGCAGCCGAGTACGCGGTACAGGCGCGCCACGGGTTCCGGAAGGTCACGGTAGGCCAGTTCGAGTGCTGCCGACACGGTGCGCTCCTCGCGGGCCGAGGTCACGGAGATACGGCTGAGGCGGCTCTGCTCGTCGGACAGTTCCTCGACGAGGGCGCGCATTGTCAGACGGCGGTGCATGAGCAGCTTCGCGGCAGTGATGCGCAGCGCGATGGGCAGTCCCCCGCACAGTGCGCTCAGACGGGTGGCGGCGTCCGGTTCGTCGGCGATCCGCTGACGGCCGCAGAGTGCGGTGAGCAGGTCCATGGCGCTCGGGGCGTCGAGGACGTCCAGCGGCAGCAGGGCGGCCCCGTCCAGGGCCAACTCGCCCAGTCGCCAGGTGCTGGTGGCGAGGACGGCGCTGCCGGTGCCCTGCGGCACCAAGGCGGACACCTGAGCCGGGCGGGATACGTCGTCCAGCACCACCAGCAGCCGACGGTCCGCCGACAACGTCCGGTACAGGGTGGTGCGGTCGGCCAGGCCCGTCGGCATGAAGGAGTCGCGCACGCCGAGGGCGCGCAGGCACATGGCCAGGGCCTCGGAGACGTCGGCGCCCGCGCCCGCACGCAGCGCCGCGAAGTCGACGAACAACTGGCCGTCGGGGAACCGGTGCCGGTTGCGGTGGGCCCACTGGCAGGCGGCTGCCGTCTTCCCGATTCCGGGAAGGCCGCTGAACACGCCGATCGGGCAATCGGGTGCGTCACCGTCACCGAATAAGCCGTCGAGTTCCGCCAGGGCGTGCAGGCGGTTCACGAACCAGCGGGGCGGCCGAGGCACGCCGTCCGGTCGTTGGCCCGCGAACTCGGCGGCGTACCCGAAGCGGTAGTTGAACGTGATGCCGCCGTGGACGGCACCTGCTTGCACCGACGGTCCGTGAACGGTGCCGGCCGACGTGTTGACCACGGGCACCGCGGGTCGCGCCGCGTCTCCTTGCGCGCTCATGGACCACCACCTCTCCGGCTCGCCCGACCATCGGCCACGGTACTGGACACGGCCCCGGAAGCAGACGGCCCGCCCCCGGTACGATCAAGGCGATGCCACGGGAGGCACGCGACGATTCCAGGAGCATCGGCACAGACAGCCACAGCAGAAGTGAGTTATCCGATACAATGACCGTTTTGCGGGCAGCGGGCAGCGGGCAGCGGGCAGCGGGCAGCGGGCAGCGGGCAGCGGGCAGCGGGCTGTGCTCGTGGCCGTGCGGTCGGCCGGGGCGCTGCACCGGCTCCTCGATGTGCTGCCCGTGTTCGACGGTGACGAGCGCATCAGCGTCCGGTTCACCCTCGTACCCGGATCGGACTTCGACGTGGACGCCCTCGCGGCCCTGGAACACTCCGGCGCCCGCACCATCACGTGGGACGCGGCCCGCGCCGGCCGGCACGACCTGATCCTGACCGCGAGCCCGAAGGGCGCCCTCCGCGTGCTGTCCGGGCCCCTGGCCCTGCTGCCGCACGGCGCCGGTTTCAACAAGACCATCGACGGTGACGGGTCGCCGTGCCTGCCGTCCGGCCTCGACCCGCACTACCTGCTCACGCGCGGCGAGCCCTGGGCCGATCTGTACGCCCTCGCCCACGACGACCAGTTGGCCCGCCTCGGCCGGTGCTGCCCGCCGGCCGCCGCCCGGGCGACCGTGGTGGGCGACCCGACCCTGGACCGGCTGCTCGCCTCCGCCCACCATCGGGAGAGCTACCGCGAAGCCCTGGGGACGGGCCTGCGCAAACTCGTCGTCCTCACGTCGACCTGGGGGCCGGAATCCCTGCTGGCCCGCCGGCCCGGCCTCCCCGGTGAACTCGCCGGCCGCCTCCCCCACGACGCCTACCAGCTCGCCCTGATACTGCACCCGAACGAACACAGCAAGATCGGCTCCCTCGACCTGTCCCGGCAGCTCGTCCCCGCGTTGGACGCGGGTCTGGTCCTCGCCGCCCCGTACGAGGAATGGGCCGCCGTCCTGGTCGCGGCCGACGCCGTCGTCACCGACCACGGCTCCACCGCCCTGTACGCCGCCGCGCTGGGCCGCCCCGTCATCGGCGCCTACGACGGCACAGACGAACTCATCCCGGACAGCCCCATGGCGCGGCTGCTCCAGCAGGTGCCGGCGCTGTCCGCTGCCGACGCCCTGGAGGACGCCCTTGCGGCTGCCGGGTCGGTGGACACGGTCGGCCTGGCGAATGCCGCGTTCGCCCGGCAGCGGCAGTCCCTCGACCAGTTGCGGCACGAGTTCTACCGGCTGCTCGGCCTGCGTCCGCGCCCCGTCGCGGTGACCGCGTCCTGTCTCCCCTCCCCCACCACCGCACCTCGCCGGCCCGTGGCCTTCGCCGTACGGGCCGCGGTGTCCGGGCAGCGGATCAGCGTCGCGCGCCTCGCCCCGCACACCCGCGAAACCGCGCACCACCTCGCGGTCGAGCAGCCGGTGGCGGGACAGCGTCAGGCGGAGAGCGCCGCCGTGCTGTGGCGTCGGGCCTCGCACCAGGCCCCCGCCCTGCCCGGCGGTGCGTGGACGGCCGACGGCTGGACCGCCCGCATCCTGGACGAATACCCCGGCTGCCGGACCGCCGCCGCGGTGCTCACTCCGACGCGCTGCCTGGTCCGGCATCGCACGGCCGGACCGCTCAGCGTCCGCATCGCACCGCACCGGGCCGACGGGCAGGTCCTGCGCCCCGACCCGGCCGCCGTGGTCTCGGCCGTCCATGCCTGGCTGGGCAGCGCCGCACGGCCGGAACCGCCGGTGTCGCTCGTGTGCGACACCGGCCCGCTCACGGTCCGCGTACACCTCACGGCAGCGCACGCCACCGACCTCGGCTACGAACTCTGACCGTCCTCGGGCAGGCCACCGGCCCGTACGGTCAGCCGTCGCGCCGCGGTGCGGTGCCGCTCGGCCTCGCCGGCGTCCCCCCGTTCGTCGGCCAGCGCCGCCAGTTCGCCCAGGACCCGGACCTCGTCGGTCTCCGAGCCGCGCTCGCGGGCGCCCATCAGGGCCGCACGCACCAGGTCTTCCGCCTCCGCCGCGCGGCCGATACGCCGCAGCGCGCGACCCAACTCGAAACCCGTCCGCGCCGTCATGCGTTCCCGCTGCTGCTCGCGGGCCATCCGGTGCGCCTCGTCCAACAGGCGGACCGCCTGCTCCGCATCGCCCCGGGCCAGGGCCGCGCGCCCCAGCAGGTACGTCTGGAGCAGCACGCCGTACGCGTTGTCGATCCGTACGTGAATCGCCCGCGCGACTTCGAAATCGGCGGCTGCCGCGGCCCAGTCGCCGCGCGCCGACTTCAGCAGCCCGTGGAACTCCATCGTCGACGCCTTCAGCTTCTGTTCCTTCTTGGATCCACCCAGGGAACGGGAGGCGCCGAGTGCCTGCCGCAGATACTCCTCCGCCTCGTCGTAACGCTCCTGTTCCCACAGCGGCCTGGCCAACTGGCAGCGCATCCGCACCATGGCCGGCAGGTACTCCGCGCGGTCGGCGGCCGCCACGCCCGTGCGGAAGGCTTCCGTGACGTCCGCGTAGTGGGGGTGGTCGAGGAAGTGGGTCCACAGGGGCTCGCACAGGGCCCAGGCGTCCTCGTAGCACCCGGCGTCGAACGCGAGCCGGACGCAGCCGTACAGGGCGAGGCGCTCCGACTGCAGCCACCTGAGTGCCCCGGCCTTGTCGGCGAATTCGACGTCGCCCCTTTCCGGACCGGTGCCTCCGGGCAGCTCGGCGACCGTCATTCGGGGGCCGGCCGCCAGCAGGTCCGCACGGCCGGCCTGCCGCCGGTACCACCGCACCAGCCGCCGCCGCGCCGCGGCGCGGTCCGCCCCTTCCGGGTCCGCCTTCCGGGCACAGCGCTCGGCGTGGCCACGCAGCAGACCGTGCATCCGGAACCCCTCGGACCGGCCCTCCAGCAGCCCTGCCGACTCCAGTTCCTCCATCGCGTCGGCCGCTTCCCGCGGCCCGCACCCGAGCAGCGCTGCCGCCACCGCCGCCGTGACGACGGGAGCCGGATGCTGCGGCAGCAGGCGGTAGAGAGACTGCCCCTGCCGTCCGAGCCCCGCGTACGCGGCGTCCCATACCGCCTCGACCATGGGGATGCCCTTCTCGCGCAGTTCGCCGGTCAGTTCGGCGACCAGCCGGGACAGGCTGCGCCTGCGGTACCTGCGGACCCAGTGGCCGGCCACCTGGAGCGCGGCCGGCAGGCCGGCGCAGCCACGGGCCAGTTCGGACACGGCGTCCGGCTCGGCGGCGAAACGCGTGTCGTCCACGATGTTCCGGAGCAGCCGCACGGCATCGTCCGCCGACAGCGGGTTCACCGCCACCTCGACGGCCGACATGCTGTCGAGGTCGTACAGGGACCCCTGACTGGCGACGATCGCCATGCTGCCCGCGGACGCCGGAAGCAGCGGTACGACCTCGCTGCCGTACCGGGCGTTGTCGATGACCACGATGAGTCTCTTGTCGCGGGTCCGCGTCCAGTACTGCTTCGACCGGCCCGCGAAGGATCGCTCCAGCCAGTCCGGTACGACCCCCAGGCCGGACAGCAGTTCACCGACCGCGTCCGCGACCGCGACCGCCCCGTCCCGGCGCAGGTCGTCGAGATCGACGTACAGGACGCCGTCGGGGAAGCGGTCACTGAGCCGACGCGCCATGTGGAAGCCCAACGTCGTCTTCCCGATCCCGCCGATGCCTGTCAGGGCCACGACGAGCGGCCCGGCGTGATCCGCGTGGGCGTCGACCGCCCGCGTGATGCGCTCCTGCTCGGTGTGGCGGTTCTCGAAGCGCGAGAGGACCGGCGGCAACTGGAAGGGGACCGGCTGATGCGATGGCGCGGCGCCGTGCAGGTGCTGATGCAGTTCTCCGATGCGTCCGGCTTGGACCACCACTTCCGCTTGCCCGTTCAGGCTGTTACGCGTCTCCTCGGCCATGCCCCAACACTATGGCCTCACAGGTGGCATGACGGGGCGGCAGCCTGTTCTGTGAGCACGACAGGGCGGCAGTCTCCCGGTCGCCGGTCCAGGGGCCGGCGCCGTGCAAGCGCCCCGCAGACATGCCGAAAACGCGGACCACACTCCGGGGTCGTTCGGTCCCAGGCCGACGATGCGGTGGACGCCCCTAAGCTACGGCTACCAACCACTGAACCAGGGAGCGCACCATGGACCCGATCACCGCCGCGGCCCTTACCTCACTGGCCGGGAGCCTCGGTGGCGAAGCCGGAAGAAACGCCTGGCAGGGCCTCTCCTCGCTGGTGCGACGGCCCTTCCGGCACGCGGCGCGGGAGGAGTCCGGGGACGGCTGCGGCCCGAGTTCGGGCGCGGCGGAACTCACCAGGCTGGAGAGCGACCCGGCCAACCCGGCGCACGCCCAGGCCCTGGCCACGGCGCTGGGCGTGCGCGCGGCCCTCGACACCGAGTTCAGGACGCTCCTGGAAGCGTGGTGGCAGCACGCGCACATCAGTCCGGCCGACGCGGTGCACAACCACATCACCGGCGGAACGCAGAACGGACCGGTTGTTCAGGGCAGGGATTTCTCCCATCTCACGTTCACCATCGGGCAGACCGGTCCCGCCCCCGGGCACAACAGCTAGGGCCGGTTGGGCAAGCGCCGGTCACAGCCGTTCGGGCGGGCCGCGAACACCGTTGCCCCAGATCATCGAGTGGGCAATCATGGAGGGAGCGGCGGTCCGGGGCACGGTGAACTCCCCTGAGGTGCGGCTCAACCGGCGTTCCGTACAACGGCAGTGAGTCCCGTGTCCACCATCAGCATGATCGGCAGCGGGCAGGCCGGCAGCACCCTCGCGCGGCTGGCGGTCGGCGCCGGCCATGACGTCGTGCTTTCCAACTCGCGTGGCCCCGAGACCCTGTGGGCCCGGCTGGGCGCGCTCGGGCCGCGGGCCCGGGCGGCGACGGCCGAGGACACCGCCGAAGCGGGGGACATCGTGGTGGTCACCGTGCCGCTGAAGCACTACCGCCGGCTTCCCGCCGCCGCGTCGGCGGGCAAGACGGTGATCGACACCATCAACTACCACCCCCGACGCGACGAAGCCGTCCCCGCCCTGGACGCGAAACGGACCACCACCAGTCAGCTCGTGCCGGAGCACCTCAAGGACTCCCGACCGGTGAAGTTGTCCAACAACATCTGGTTCCACCACCCGGGCCTGTTGGGCCGTCCCGCCGGCGCCGCCGACCGTGGCGCGCTGCCAGGGATCAGGCCGGCTTCGGCTCGTGCACGCAGGCCGGAGCACGGTTCGCACTCGTCTCGATGGTGGCCTACGGGCCCCAGGTCAGCAGCCGCCGGGCCGCCCGAGCCGGCTCCGGCAAGGCCCCGGCCCGTCACAGGCCCCCTCGCAGGGCTCGGCCGCGCGCCCGGGGGCGGACTTTTCCGGTTGTTCGAACGGCAGGAGCACGGGTTCACCCAACTGAGGAAATCTGCCATGGCGAGAGTAGACATAGGGGTGTGCCGGAGTTAATGTCGAGCTCGTAGCCAAGAGTCGACAAGGCGCGGCAGAGGCGTTGCCGCGCGCGGGTCCCCAGCAGCGGCCCGGCAGTGGTGCGGCGGGGCCGGACGTTCCAAGGGTCCTTCCGCCGACTGCCGGGCCGCGGCCCACCGGGGCCGCAGGCCGTGCCCGCAGGTGCAATGCATTCACCGGCAAGAGAGAAGAAAGAAGGAGGCAGACGCCATCAGGATCGCCCGGGCCGGAAACTGGTCGGCCCGGGTACCGCAGACCCCCGGAACGGAAGGTGGTCCCACGGTCCCCCATCCGCGATCCCCGCACCCGCCCCTCTCCCCCTCGGGGCGGTGCGGACGGAAAAGCCCGGCACCGCAGTAGGCCGGCAGATGGTGTTCATATCCTCGGGGCCCTGGTGCCGTACGGCATCAGGGCCCCTCGACGCGTTCCCCGACAGAGGTGTACATGACCGCAGAAAACCCTCTCGGCCGTCTCGATGACGACGACTATCCCGCCTACACGATGGGCCGTGCCGCCGAGATACTCGGCACCACCCCGGGCTTCCTCCGCGCCATCGGCGAGGCCCGCCTCATCACCCCGCTGCGCTCGCAGGGCGGGCACCGCCGCTACTCCCGCTATCAGTTGAAGATCGCCTCCCGCGCCCGCGAACTCGTCGACCAGGGCACCCCCGTCGAGGCCGCCTGCCGCATCGTCATTCTCGAAGACCAGCTCGAAGAGGCCCAGCGCATCAACGACGAGCTACGGCGCTCCACCGCCGGGCCCGGCCTCGCGGACGACGATTGATCTTCGGTCCCGCCGCGCCCGGGAGCCGGCGCCGGCGCACACCCACCGGCCGGACCCCGGCGGCCCGGCCGGCCCACACCACGCGTGTCGGCGTTTCGACCGACCCGAACCATATCTGTGGCCGCGAAATGAGAAATGCGACCAGGGCGCGATGAAAACACCTGTCATGGCGCACCGAATGGAATTTTCCGCTATTCAGTTCCGGCTCCGGCGTGCTAGTGTCGACCACAGTTGCAGTTGTGGTTCCCAAAAACTTCAAGTGCCCCCGTCGGCCGACTGGCCGTAAGGAGCACTTTTGTTATTCTCGGTCATTTTTCCGAATGGGGTAATCATCGCAGCGACGCGGTATCGGCGCAGTGCTGATACCGAACACTGCCCCTAAGGAGATTGACATGGCATCTGGCACCGTGAAGTGGTTCAACGCGGAAAAGGGCTTCGGCTTCATCGAGCAGGACGGTGGCGGCGCCGACGTGTTCGCCCACTACTCGAACATCGCCGCCCAGGGCTTCCGTGAGCTGCTCGAAGGCCAGAAGGTGAGCTTCGACATCGCGCAGGGCCAGAAGGGCCCGATGGCCGAGAACATCGTTCCCGCCTGACACCGGCGCACCGTACGAGCAGGGGCCCGCACCTCGGGGTGCGGGCCCCTGCTCGTACCGGCCTGCCCGTACCGGGGCCCGCTCCTCGCTTGAGGGCTCGCGCGGTACGACGGCGCAGCGTGCCGGAGCCGGTCCCGGCGGCGGGTAAAGGCCCGCGCCGGCGGACTGCTCAGCACATTCCAGCGGACGGCCCGTCGTTTCTTCGCCTCGGCCCCGCTTGCATTTCTGCTTTCATTCCGGCTCGTTCTCGCGATTCCCGGCGTTGCCCATCTGCCGCGGGAATTCCTTGGTACGCGCCGTATCAAGGAGGTTCCGTATGAACCGCTCACGCACGAACGACCGATTTTCCCGCTCCCGGTCCGGTGGCACCGGTGGTTCCGGCCGGAGCAGCGGCTCCCGCGGGTCGAACCGCTCGGCCGGCCAGAGCCGTCGGCCCGCCGCGTTGCAGGGCGAGTTCGCTCCCCCGAAGACGATCTCACCGGCGCTGCCGGCCGCCGAGACGTTCGCCGATCTCGACATGCCCCGCCACCTGCTCGCCGAGCTGACCGCTCAGGGGATGCGCGTGCCGTTCCCGATCCAGGGCGCGACGCTGCCGAACACGCTCGCGGGCCGTGACGTACTCGGCCGCGGACGGACCGGTTCCGGCAAGACGCTGGCCTTCGGCCTCGCGCTGCTGGCCCGTACCGCCGGGCAGCGCGCCGAGCCCCGGCAGCCCCTCGCACTCGTCCTCGTCCCCACCCGGGAACTCGCGCAGCAGGTCACCGACGCGCTCGTCCCGTACGCCCGGTCCGTAAAGCTGCGGCTGGCCACCGTCGTCGGCGGGATGTCGATCGGCCGCCAGGCCGGTGCGCTGCGCGGCGGCGCCGAGGTCGTCGTCGCCACGCCCGGGAGGCTCAAGGACCTCATCGAGCGCGGCGACTGCCGGTTGGACCAGGTCGGCGTCACCGTGCTGGACGAGGCCGACCAGATGGCCGACATGGGCTTCATGCCCCAGGTCACCGCCCTGCTCGACCAGGTCCGGCCGGAAGGGCAGCGGATGCTGTTCTCCGCCACTCTGGACCGCAACGTCGACCTCCTGGTCCGGCGCTACCTCACCGACCCGGTGGTCCACTCCGTCGACCCCACGGCGGGCGCGGTCACCACGATGGAACACCACCTGCTGCACGTTCTCGGCAGCGACAAGCACGCCGCCGTGACCGAGATCGGCGCTCGCGAAGGCCGGTCCATCATGTTCCTGGACACCAAGCACGCCGTCGACAAGCTGACCAGGCACCTGCTCGGCAGCGGTGTCCGGGCCGCCGCCCTGCACGGCGGCAAGTCCCAGCCGCAGCGCACCCGCACCCTGGCCCAGTTCAAGGCCGGGCACGTCACGGTCCTGGTGGCCACCAACGTCGCCGCCCGCGGCATCCACGTCGACGACCTCGATCTCGTCGTCAACGTCGATCCGCCCGGCGACCACAAGGACTACCTGCATCGCGGCGGCCGCACCGCCCGGGCCGGCGCCTCCGGCAGGGTCGTCACCCTGGTCCTGCCCAACCAGCGGCGCGAAATGGACCGTCTGATGGCTGACGCGGGCATCACCCCGCAGTCCACCCAGGTCCGCTCCGGACAGGCCGAACTGCACCGCATCACCGGCGCCCGGACCCCCTCCGGGATTCCCGTCACCCTCCCCACGCCGCCCGTCGAACCCTCCCGGCGCAGCAGCTCCACCCGGCGCGGCCGGCGTGGCCGCACCGCGCAGACGACGCGCCGAGCCGCCCAGCAGCAGCCGGCGTTCGACGCGGCGGCCTGAAGATCGTCCGTGCACGGGACACCGGTCCATCTCCGCAGGAGGCACCTTGTGACAGTGGTTCAGATACGGTCCTGCCCGGCGGACCCCGCCCCCGTCGGCACCGTGTCCAGGGCGGCGTCCGGACGCCGTGGCCGCCCGGACGCCGCCGGGTCCCGGGGCCGGGACGACATGACCGTCGAAGTGGCCCTGTCCGTCATGGCCGGCGCCCGTACGGAACGCCTGCTCGTCTGCGACGACGACGGCGAGGACGCCCATGTGGTCACCCGGGCCCAGCTCACCGCCGTCCGCGACGGCTCCACATACACCGACCGGGCCCGCCTGCGTGAGGTCCCCGGCGGCAGCGGCCCCCTCGCCGCGCCCGGCCGACGGCCACGGCCGGGCGCGGGGCGTCCTGCCCCGTTGAACCGGCTCACCCCCGGCCTGCCTTCCCACCCCTTTTCCTGCGAGGTCTCATGCGCTGTGTCATCGCCCGCTTCCCCTTCGACCTGACCAAGGCCGGCGTCCTGCAGTCGATGCAGACCGTCCGGCCGGAACCGGTCACCGGCGAGTCCGTGACCATCGGCCGCCGCACCTATCCCCTCAAGCAGGTGGGCCAGGTGATCACCCGCCAGGACCGCCGCGACTTCACCGCCGCCGAAGTCCAGCGGGCCATGACCCGCCTCGGCTTCACCTGCCACACCGCCCCGGCACCGGCCCCGGCCGCCTCTTCCGCGCCCGGCCTCAGCCCGTTCCAAAGGGCGTCCGCGATGCTCGGTACGCCTGAGTCGGCCTGACCGCCCGCACAGCCGAACGACGGTGGGCGCCCCGCCATCGAGACGGGCGGGGGCGCCCACCGTCGTGGTTTCCTTTTCCCGGCGACGCCGGCACGCGTCGGCCGGATGGCGCCCGTACGTCGGTGCCGTGGCGCTCTTCGCCGCGCGGCACGCTGTCCGGGCCGGGGGTCACTCCGTACGGCGTCCCGACGGGCGCGGCGACGGCTCCAGGGCTCGCCCGCGTGACCGCACGCCTGGCCCGGCGTGTCCCGGGCCGGCCGCCCCGCCCGCGCGGCGCTCAGCGTTCGAAGGCGACCGTCGAGACGACGTAGACCACCGGGTGGTCCGGGTCGTCGAAGTTCACGGTGATGTTCTGGCTCGGGTGGGGGTCCTCGGCCTCGATGGAGGTGCCGGCCCACTGGCCGCCGCCGGCCAGGTCCCAGCCGACCTTCGCCGCCTGCGCGCCGGTGATGGTGATCTCGCCGTCCATCAGGGCCTCGCGGCTGGTGCCGGCCCACTTCAGGTAGTGGTCCAGTCCCCAGTCGTTGGTGCGGAACTGCACGTACAGGGAGCTGCGGTGCCAGGCGTTGGACTCGTAGTAGTAGACCGGCGTGGCTCCGACCGGGACCGGGACGTTGTAGATGCGCTGCTGCACCTTGGAGGGGTAGTCGTTGTAGAGGCCGGTGGCGGCCGCCTCCTCCTCCTTGCTCTGGCCGCTGTCCCGGCTCTGCTCGGCGGAGATGACGATGTAGCCCGCCGGGATGGCGATCAGCAGGAAGATCACGAGTGCGGTGAGCCAGCGGCGGCGCCGGCTCGGCCGGGGGGCCGCGGAGGCGCCGGCCGGGGGCCCGCCCGGCGGCTCGGGCCGTTCCGGTGCCTCGCGCCCGGCCCGCCCCGGCTCGGACCGGGCCGGACCGTGTTCCTCGGTCATGGGCGGGTTGGCCGGTTCCGTCATCGGCGGCCCGACCGTTCGTAGCGCTCGTAGCGCTCCACGCGGCGGCGGTTGGCGCGCCGGAAGCGGCGAGCCACCAGGCGCGCCAGGTCGGCGGCGCCGACCATGCCGGCCTCGGGGCCGAGCTGGGCCTTGGCGATACGGGCCTCGGGGCGGTAGCCGCGACCGGTCAGGGTGCGCCGGAAGGCGTCCCGGGCCGGGCCGATGAGCAGGTCGTCGGCGGCGCTGACGCCGCCGCCGATCACGAAGCAGGAGGGGTCCAGCGCGGCGGCCAGGTTGGCGATGCCGACGCCCAGCCACTGGCCGATGTCCTGGAGCAGTTCGACGCACATGGCGTCGCCCTCGCGGGCCAGCTCGGTGATGAGCGGCCCGGTGATGTCGGTGACGCGGCCGCCGACCCGGTCGATGATGTTGTACGCGACCGGGGAGTCCGCGGCGGCCAGCTCGCGGGCCTCGCGGACCAGGGCGTTGCCGGAGCTGTACTGCTCCCAGCAGCCGCGGTTGCCGCACGGGCAGCGGTGCCCGGCCGGCACCACCTGCATATGGCCGAACTCGCCGGCCACGCCGTACTTGCCGCGCTTGACCGCGCCGTCCTCCAGGATCGCGCCGCCGATGCCGGTACCGAGCGTGATCATGACGAGGTGGTCCTCGCCGCGGCCCGCGCCGAAGCGCCACTCGGCCCAGGCGGCCGTGTTGGCGTCGTTGTCGACCATGACGGGGACCGCGAGGCGGCCCGCGAGGCGGTCCCGCAGCGGCTCGTTGCGCCAGTTCAAGTGGGGTGCGAACAGGACGGTGCTGCGCTCGGCGTCGACCCAGCCGGCCGCGCCGATGCCCACCGCGTGCACGTCGTGCCGGTCGGAGAGGTCCAGCACCAGCTCGGTGATGACATCCTCGACGACCTTGGGGCTCTTGGACTTGTCCGGCGTTTCGGTGCGGACCTTCTCCAGGATCGTGCCGTCCGCGTCGACGACGCCGGCCATCACCTTCGTCCCGCCGATGTCGATGCCGACGGTCGGCACGCGGGGCGCGCTCAGATGGGAGCGCCGCTCGCGGGTGCCCACCGTGCGCAGCACGGTCGCTCTGGCCGATCCTCGGTGCACCCGGTCCCGGTACGTGCTCATCGACCCACCTCTTCGCCGTTGCGGTGGCGGCGGCTGCGTGCTCGCAAGAGTCGTCTCGTCCCTGCGGGTGTCGGGAGGCCGGGGCCTCGGGCGTGCATGGTCCGGTGTCGTGCTTCGTTCGGTGCGGTACGCCTACGGTGCCGTACGCGTACGGGCGCGCTCCCGGGGGCCGGGCCCCGGGGTGTGCGAGGCCGTGCCCGGCGGCGGTGACGTGCACGGTCCGGTGCGATTGTGCCCTAACAGCGGTACCCGGCGCATGGCGGCGCGGGCCCTTCGGAACCCGCGCCACCGCCCGTGGCGGCCCCGCTCAGTGCGTGGGGTGGCCGCCGAGGTGGCTGGGCTCGGGCGCGCGGGCCAGCTCGTGGCTGAGCTGTTCCAGCTCGCTGCCGCCCGCCATCTGGCGCGTCAGCTCGTCCAGGGTGATCTCCGACCTGGTGTGGCGGCCGGCCATCGTGCCGCGCTTGAGGAGGACGAAACGGTTGCCCACGAGGTAGGCGTGGTGCGGGTTGTGGGTGATCAACACCACGCCGAGGCCGGCGTCCCGCGCGGCCGCGACGTACTTGAGCACCACGCCGGACTGCTTGACCCCGAGCGCCGCCGTCGGCTCGTCCAGGACCAGCACCTTCGCGCCGAAGTACACGGCGCGGGCGATGGCCACGCACTGCCGCTCACCGCCGGAGAGGGTGCCGATGGGCTGGTCCACGTCACGCAGGTCGATGCCCATGCGCAGCAGCTCGGAGCGGGTGGTCTCGCGCATGAGCTGCACGTCGAGCCGTTTGAAGGGGCCGGCGCCCTTGGTGGGCTCGGAGCCGAGGAAGAAGTTGCGCCAGACCGGCATCAGGGGGACGACGGCCAGGTCCTGGTAGACGGTGGCGATGCCGCGGTCCAGCGCCTCGCGCGGAGACGACAGCCGGGTCTCCTCGCCCTCGATCGCGAAGCGGCCCGTGTCGTGCTGGTGCAGCCCAGCGATGATCTTGATGAGGGTGGACTTGCCCGCGCCGTTGTCACCGAGCACACAGGTGATCTCGCCCGCGTGCACCTCCAGCGAGACACCTTCGAGGGCCTTGACGTTGCCGTAGAACTTGCTGACGTCCGTCAGCTCCACCAGGGGCGGTGCGGCGGGGGCCGCGGCCTCCCCCGCGCCCTCCGGGGCCCCCGCGCCCGCCGCGTCGTCCCTGCTCTCCGGCGTGTCCGGGGTACTCATTTCGTCGCCTCCGCGCGCTTGCGGACCCATGCGTTCAGGAGCGTGGCCAGCAGCAGCATCGCCCCGAGGAAGAACTTGTACCAGTCCGGGTTCCACTGGGCGTACACGATGCCCTTGCTGGCCATGCCGAAGATGAAGGCGCCGACGGCGGCGCCGATCGCCGAACCGTAGCCGCCGGTCATCAGGCAGCCGCCGACCGCGGCGGCGATGATGTACAGGAACTCGTTGCCGACGCCGTCGCCGGACTGGATCGCGTCGTACGAGAACAGCAGGTGCTGCCCGGAGATCCAGGCCGCCAGCGCCACGCCCATGTACAGGCCGATCTTGGTCCGGGTGACCGGCACGCCGACCGCCCGCGCGGCGTCCGAGCCGCCGCCCACCGCGAAGATCCAGTTGCCGACGCGGGTGCGCAGCAGGACCCAGGTGGCGAGCGCGACCAGGCCGATCCACCACAGGATCGTGATCTGGATGTCCACGCCGCCGAGGCTCAGATGGGACGCGAAGAGCGCCCGGGCCGAGTCGAAGCCCTCCATGTCCGCGATGGACTTCGTCGAGACGGTGCCGCTGATCAGCTTGGTGAAGCCGAGGTTGAGGCCGGTCAGCATGAAGAACGTACCGAGCGTGATGATGAAGCTGGGCAGCTTCGTCCGGGTCAGCAGGAAGCCGTTGAAGACTCCGATGGCCAGGGTGACCAGCAAGGACACCCCGACGCCCACCCAGACGTTCGCCGTCATCCGGTAGCTGAACATCGACGAGACGAGCGCCGAGCTGACGACCATGACACCGGCCGACAGGTCGAACTCACCGCCGATCATCAGCAGGGCCACCGGTACGGCCATGATGCCGATCGTCGACGACGCGTACAGCACCGTCGAGAGGCTGGACGCCTGGAGGAACGTGTCGGCGGCGAAGGAGAAGAAGAGGAAGACCGCCGCCGCACCGACCACCGCGCCCAGCTCGGGACGGCTCATCAGGCGGCGCGCCGGCGACCGGTGCACCAGACGCTCGTCCGGCCCGTCGCCGCCCTGCGGGCCGCTGTCCTTCACGGGTGTTTCCGCGGTGCTCATCGGGTCCCCCGCTTCGTGTACTCCTGCAGGGCCGCCGCGTCCTTCTTGGTGATCACCTGCGGACCGGTGAAGACCGGCTTGCCGCCGCCGAGGACATCGGCGTTGTACTTGTAGAGCCACAGCAGGTCGACGGCCTGGTAGCCCTGGAGGTACGGCTGCTGGTCGACGGCGAAGCCGAGCGAGCCGTCCTTGAGGCCGTCGGCGACCTTCGCGTTCAGGTCGAAGGTGTCGATCTCGGCGTCACTGCCGGACTGCTCCTTGGCCTTGACGGCGGTCGGCGCGAACGGCGCGCCCAGCGTCACCACGGCGTCGATACCGCGGTCCGACTGGAGCTTGGCCTCGATGGTGGACTGCACGTCGGGCATGTTGGTGCCCTCCACGTACAGCTTCTGCAGGTCGCCCTCGAAGGTCTTCTTCGCGCCGTCGCAGCGCTGCTCGTGGCCGACGTTGCCCTGCTCGTGCAGGACGCACAGCGCCTTCTTGCGGCCCCGCCGGTTCAGCTCCTCGCCGACGGCCTCGCCGGCCACGGTCTCGTCCTGGCCGATGTGGGTCAGGGCGCCGTAGGCCTTGGACGCCTCGGCGCCGGAATTGACGGTGATCACCGGGATGCCGGCCTTCTCGGCGCGGGCGACCACGTCCTTCATGGCGTCGGGCTTGGCCAGGGTGACGATCAGCCCGTCCACCTTCTGGTCGATGTAGGACTGCACGAGCTGGCTCTGCCGCTGTGCCTCCTTGTCGTGCCCGTAGACGAACTTGATGTTGTCCTTCTCGGCCGCCTGCCGGGCGCCGTTCTGCACGATGTCCCAGAAGGTGTCGCCGTCGCCCGAGTGGGTGACCATGGCGAAGGTCCACCTGGGGGTGTTGACGGCCGCCTTGCCGCCGGCGGTCTGGGCGGCGCGCGCTTCCTCGGCGCGCTTGCCGCCGGTGCTGCTGCACCCCGCCAGGGACGCGGCGAGCACCGCTGCCAGCACCGCGGTCACCGCGCGTACCCCTGTCCGAACCCTTGCCACGAGGTCGAGCCCTTCTCGTTGCTGTCGTTGCTGTCACTGTGCGCCTGGGGCGCTCTGCCGGGTTTGGGCCGAAAATGATCGGTCCCGGCCGCCCAAGTATCCGTTACGCCTGTTCCGCGTGGGGTCAGCGGGTCCCGCGCCCGGTGTACTCCGCCGGCTCCGGACGACGGCCGTACGGGCGACGGGCGCGGGGAGGGCGGCCGTGCCGAGGACGGTCGTGGGGGTGATGACCGTGGGGGCGGCGGCGTACGGTGCCTGCGGCTCGGCGGGGAGTGACGGGCAGCCCGGCGGTCTTCCGGTCGGCCTGGGCTCTGCGGCCGACGCGGCCCTTGCGGTCGTCCTGACGGACCTTCCGGTCGACCTGATGGATGAAGGTGCGCACGGTACGCCTCATGGAACCGCCCTCTCTCCCGCGCCGCCCGGTGGCGGATGGAGGAGTTCTAGCGGCGCGCGCCGAGCCCCGTCAATGGTTTGTCCGAACATTCTTACCCGGGCGGCCGGATTCGGTGTCGGGATCCGCCGTGTGGCGCCGGCGGGGCCGTACGGGCCGCCGGATCTCGGGCGCGCGACACCCTCGGGGCCGTACGGGCTCAAGGCCGTACGAGCAACTGGAACTCGAAGGCGTACCGCGAGGCCCGGTAGACGTGCGAGCCGAACTCGACCGCGCGGCCCGTGTCGTCGAAGGTCGTGCGCTGCATCGTCAGCAGCGGGGCGCCCTCGGGCTCGCCGAGCCGTTCGCCCTCCTCGACCGTCGCGGCGCGCGCGCCGACGGCCTGGCGGGCGCTGTGCAGAGTGATACCGGCCGCCCGCATCAGGCGGTACAGGCCGGTCTCCTCCAGTTGCCCGGTGCCGATGTCGAGGAGTCCGGTGGGCAGGTGGTTGCGCAGGTGGGCAACGGGTTCTCCGTGCGTGAGCCGCAGCCGCTCGACGAGTACGACCTCGGCGCCCTCCGCGACCCCGAGCGCGGCGGCGACCTCGGCGGTGGCCTCGGTGGTGGTGTGGAGCAGCACGCGGGTGGCGGGCTTCTGCCCGGCGGCCTCCAGGTCGTCGTAGAGGCTGCTCAGCTCCAGCGGGCGCTTGACCTGGCTGTGCACGACCTGCGTACCGATGCCGCGGCGCCGCACCAGCAGCCCCTTGTCCACCAGCGACTGGATGGCCTGGCGGACGGTCGGCCGGGACAGACCGAGGCGCCCGGCCAGCTCGATCTCATTGCCGAGCAGGCTGCCCGGGGCCAGCCGGCCGGTCTCGATCGCCGCTTCCAGTTGCTGGGACAACTGGAAGTACAGCGGGACCGGGCTGCTCCGGTCCACGCTGAACTGGACGGGGCTGCCGCCCTTGGAGTCTGTATCGCGTTTCCCCACGGCTGGGAGCGTATCCGGCCGGGAAGATGACGGGAAGTCCAGAGGTCACATTGTCCGGACAATCACGTCCCGGCTGGTACGTACCAATCCTTTCGGCCGCCGTCACCGGACACCGCCCGCCCCCGTCACCCCGTCACTTCGCCATCCAGGCGTCCTCGTACTTCCGGTACGTGCCGTCGTGCTTCGCCAGGTGCACCCACTGGTCGACGTACTCCCGGAACTGGCTGTCGGCGCGCGGTACGGCATACGCCTTCTCGGAGAAGGTGAAGGGCCGGTCCGGGTGGACCGCGCACAACTCAGGGTGGATCTTGGCCTGGTAGCGGGTCTCGCTCGCGTCGGTCATCATCACGTCGGCGCGGCCCGCGATGATCTCGTCGAAGATGGTGGTGTTGTCGGGGTGCGGCTTGATGGTCGCGCGCTTGATGACGGACCGGGTGAACTGTTCGTTGGTACCGCCGGGATTGACGATCACCGTGGTGCCCGGGCGGTCGATCTCGTCCAGCGTCCGGTACCTGTCCTTGTCCACACAGCGCACGACGGGGGTTTTCCCGTCGGTACGGGTCGGTTCGCCGAACGCCACCTCGCGGGCGCGCGGAAGGGTGACCGACACGCCTCCCATGGCGATGTCACAGCGCCCCGCCGCCAGGTCCCCGACCAGCTTCGCCCAGCTCGTGGCCACGTACGTCGGCTCGGCGTCCAGGCTCTCGGCGAGGTCCCGGGCCATCGAGATGTCGATACCGCTGTACACCCCGGACGCGGGGTCGCGATGGGTGAAGGGGCGGTAGTCGCCGGTGGTACAGACGCGGAGGACGCCCCGGCGGGGGACGGTGTCGAGGAGGGACGCGGAGCGGGAGAAGGCGGACGGCCGGTCCTGGCGGGCGGGCGGCCCGGTGGGCGCGGCGGCGGTGGCGGTGGCGGCGAGGACGCAGGTCAGGGCGGAGAGAGTGACGGCGCGGCGCATGGTGCGGCTCCTGTACGCGACGGCATGGGGCGGATCGGGCCGTCAGCGTGGCAGAGGGCGGGAGGCGGGTGAAGGGCGTGACCGGGTGGTGGGACGGCTCACGGGACGTCACCCCGGACCCGTGGCCCGGTGTTCGCGGGCGAGGACGGCGAGGACGGCGAAAGCCGCGAACGGGCGGCGACCCCGGTGCCGTACGAGGTGGACGCCGACCATGGGCCGGCAGGTCCACGGCCCGGTCCACGGCAGGACCGCCACCTCGCCACGCGCCGCCACGACGGCCGCCTCGCCGCGCGCCGTCTCGCCCGCCGCCACGACGGGCAAGGAGCGGCGCCACGCCGAGGTATCGGCCGAGCCCCTTGATGAGGTGATCCTCGGGCCGGCCGACCGTTCCGCTCGTCGCACTGCGGTGCCCGGCCCGGATGCCGGCCGGGCCCCGGCCCCAGGGCCCGTGACGCGCGGGCTCAGCGCGCCGATCGTGCTCAGCGCCAGCGCACCGGCAAGTGTTGCGGGCCTCGGATCGTCATGCCCGGGCGCCAGGTCAGCCTGTCGTTCTCGGTGTCCAGGGCCAGCTCGGGACAGCGTTCCAGGAGCGTGCGGACCGCGACGCGGCCCTCCATACGGGCCAGCGGGGCGCCGAGGCAGAAGTGGATGCCGTGGCCGAAGGCCATGTGGCCGCGTGTCTCGCGGGTGATGTCGAAGGCGTCGGGGGCGGTGAAACGCTCGGAGTCACGGCCCGCCGCCGCCAGTCCGACGAGGACGATCTCACCGGCCGGCAGGACCGTGCCGCCGATCTCGACGGGCTCGGTGGTGAATCGCCAGGTGGCGTTCTCCACGGGGCCGTCGTAGCGCAGCATTTCCTCCACGGCGTTGTCCAGGAGGGAGAGGTCGGCGCGCAGGGCGGCCAGTTGCGCGGGGTGCCGGAGCAGTGCGCGCGTCCCGTTGGCGATCAGGTTGACGGTGGTTTCGTGGCCGGCGACGAGCAGCAGGAAGGCCATGCCGAGGAGTTCCTGCCGGGAGAGCTGGTCGCCGTCCTCGTCGCTCGTGCGCACCAGCGCGCTCAGCAGGTCCTCGCCCGGCGTCCGGCGCTTGGCCTCGATCAGGCCGTCCAGATAGGCGGCCATCTCGCGGGCGGCGGCCGCCGACGCTTCCGGGCCGGTCGGTGAGACCAGTTCGTTGGACCAGGCGCGGAAGGACTCCCGTTCGATGTCGGGCACGCCGAGCAGTTCGCAGATGACGGTCATCGGGAGCGGGAAGGCGAGCGCCTCGACGAGGTCGGCGCGGCCGTCGGGGGCGGCCAGCATGGCGTCCAGGAGGTCATCGGTGATCTGCTGGACGCGCGGGCGCAGCGCCTCGACGCGGCGGGTGGTGAACTCCCTGGCCACCAGCTTGCGCAGCCGGGTGTGCTGCGGCTGGTCGGCGTCGAGGAGGTTCATCAACTGCCACTCGACGTCCCCTTCGGGGCCCAGGAGGGGCGCGCCGCTGCGGGTCCAGTCCTTGGCGAGCCGGGCGTCGGCGAGCGCGGCCCTGGCCTCGTCGTACCCGACGACGAGCCACACCTCCATACCCTCGGGTATCCGGACCCGGTGGACCGGCCCGTGGGCGCGCAGCTTGGCGTAGTACGGGTGCGGGTCGGTGACGAAATCCGGGCCGTACGCGCTCAGATCGATGACTTCCGGCATGGTCCAGTCCGCCCCTCGTAGACGTTTTCGTCACCGTACGTACACCAGGGGTGGGGCGGCATCGGCCCCACGGAGGAGCCCGGGGGCCGGGCATCCTCCATGGGGAGTGCTTCACCTGCGGTACGGCCGCGGGCGGGGCGGCCTCAGATTTCGTAGAGGCCCGGCGTCCCCGGGCCGACGGGCGGCAGCGGCGCGGCGTCCGCGAGGCGGGCCAGCAGGTCGGTGGCGCGCTTGGCGACCGTCTCGCGGTCGCCTTCCGAGAGCGCCGCGCCCATGCCCACGGCCACCGCGCCGGCGGCTATCCACTCGGGCGCCGTCTCGACCGTCACGCCGCCGGTCGGCAGCACCGGCGCCTGCGGCAGGGCCGCGCGCACGTCACGGAGCCAGTCCGGGCGGTGCGCGGAGGCGGGGAAGAGCTTGAGCGCGTCGGCGCCCAGCTCCAGGGCGCGCACCATCTCGGTGGGGGTGGCGACGCCGGGGAAGACCGGGACGCCGTAGCGGTGGCCGGTGCGGATGACCTCGGCGTCGAGGCTGGGCGAGACCAGGAAGCGGGCGCCGGCGTCCACGGCCATCCGCGCCGAGACGGCGTCCAGGACCGTGCCGGCGCCGATGACGGCGTCGTTGCCCAGCTCGCGGCTGAGGGTGGTGACGGCCTCCAGCGCGAACGGGGTGGTCAGCGATATCTCCAGGCTGGTGATCCCGGCGGACAGCAGGGTGTCAGCGGTGGCGCTGGCCTCGTCGTAGGTCTCGCTGCGGACGACGGCGAAAACACGCTGCGCCAGAGCGGCCCGGGTGATCTCCCAGCGGTACACGGCAGTTCGCCGCCTTCCTTGTCTCAGTCGCCAAACCCGTCGCCGCGCCCCCGAGGAACAGCCGGGCGCACGGCGCCTCCTGGGCCGTGCCGCGTCGCAGGTGACCACCTCCTGGTCCCTTTGCCACCGTTGCCCGCCCATTCGTCGTTTCCACCGAAACGCTACCGGGAACCGCTGACAATCCTCTCGCGGGGGTGCGTACCGGCGCCCGCCGAACCGGAGGAACCGTTGGTCCGGCCGTCGAGTCGAGTACGGCGCGTGGCGCGTCCCGGTCGCCGGGAACGGTGCCGGCCGGTCGGGGCGGCGGAGGCCAGGAGACGGCGGCAGCCGGGAAAACGGCGGCGGAGGCCGGGACCCCGCCCCGTGCCTCCGCCGCCCGGCCGGCTGACCGTTTCAGCAGCCCCGGTCGACCAGGTCGAACGACTTGTAGTGGTCGGCGGTGTAGTAGTCCTCGTCCTTCTGCTCACCGGTCACGATGCGCCGGGCGCCGCGGTCCGGGGAGCCCGGCGTCTTCACGGTGTACTCGTGGTAGTAGCCGCTCTGCTGCTGGGGGAGGACGCCCTCCCGGTTGCTGAAGACCGTGCCGTCCTGCGGGTACGGGAAGGGGCCGCCCTTGGCGATCAGGTCCAGGGTCTCGTGGGCCTGCGCGGGCAGCTTCGAGTAGCAGATGCTGCCGACCGCCGCGAGGTGCGTGGCGGTGCGGACGGTGGCCGTGTGCGCCACGGGGGCGGCGGCCGTCGTGATGGGTGTGGCGGCGAGGGCGGGCCCGCCGACGAGCAGGGCCGACGCGAGGGCGCCGACGGCGCCGAACCGGATGATGCGTGGGGGGATCTTCATGGACACAGCATGACGCGCGTAGACAGGTACCTGTCAATGCCAAGGGGCGGTTGTTCCCCGCGTGTTCACCGGAGACCACCCGGCCGGACGCGCGGAACGCCCCGAAATGGACCACTTGCCTGTGAGGCAAAACTTTTGCCCGAGGGGTGAATCCTGGCTATACCGGGTGCATGAGCGACACCGCTGCCGAGCCTGCCCGGGGCGAACTGCCCGAGGATCTGCCCTCCGTCGCGCCCCGGCTGCGCGAGCTGCGGCGCCGTACCGGCCTCACGCTGGAGACCGCCGCCCGGCGGGTGGGGCTGTCGCCCGCGCATCTGTCGCGGCTGGAGACCAACCAGCGCCAGCCGTCGCTGCCGATGCTGCTGGCCCTGGCGCGCATGTACGGGACAACGGTATCGGATCTGCTGGGTGAGGCGGCGCCGGAAAGGGACCCCATCGTGCGGGCCGGGCGCGCCGAGCCGTCCGAGGCGGGCGGCTGGACGTACTGGACCCTGGGCGGCGCCGGGCGGGCCATGCAGGCGCTGCGGGTGCACGTACCGCAGCGCGCGCAGGGCGACCTGGTACGGGTGCACCCGGGCGAGGAGTGGCTGTACGTCCTCAAGGGGCGGCTGCGGCTCACGCTCGGCGAGACGGCCCACCTGCTCGACCCCGGCGACGCCGCCCACTTCGACTCGCTGACCCCGCACCGCATCGCCGCCGCCGCCCGCGGCGGCACGGAGCTGCTGTTCGTCCACACGCTGATGCAGAGCGGGGCGGCCGAGCTGTGCCTCGGCGACACCGCGCCGCGCCGCGGCCTGTGACCCGGCACCCGGACCGGCGCCCCGTGCGGACGCCGGTGAACCAGGCCCCCGAGCAGGGCCTGTGACCGAGGAAGGAACCCCTGCCATGTCCGAAGACCCCACCCCCCAGACCGCGCCCGCCGCCGCTTCAGCCCCCACGCGCAAGTACGTGGAGAACAAGCCGCCGCGCGGCGTCTACGTACGCGTCTTCATCTACGTCGTGGCCACCCACGCCCTGCTGGCCTTCATGAGCCTGCTCTTCCTCATCGCCAAGAACCGCTGAGCGGGGCCCCGCCGCCGGAATGTCCGGCCACCCGGCGCAAAAGTCCATTGTCCTCCGCCCCCGCCGGGTGAACCCTGCTGTCGCTCGTCGCGCACGCACCACGGCTGTTCCGCGCACCTCGTGGCACCGAGGAGGACCGAAGGATGCACCGTACGCGCACCGCGGCCACCGCCGCCCTCGTCCTGGCCCTGGCCGCCGTCCCCCTGGCCGGCCCGCCCGCCGGGGCCGCCGGCTCCGGCGGCGGACGGGACAGACCGCCGGCCGCCGGGCCCGCCATCACCCCGGCACCGCAGTCCGTCCGCGCCCTCGGCGGCCGGATCACCATCACCCCGACCGTCACGGTCGTGGCCGGGCCGCGGGCCGACGGGCCGGCGCTGGAGGTCGTCGAGCGGTCGCTGCGGCGGGCCGGGGCCGACCGGGTCGTCCGGGCCGCGAAGGCGGGCCGGGGCCTGACCGTGTACGTGGACGGCGCGGGCGCCGCGCGGACCCTGGCGGACCTCGGCGCGCGGGGCGCCGCGGGGCTGCCCGCCGAGGGGTACGCGCTCGCCGTCGGCGGTGGCCGGATCGCGCTGGCCGGCGTGGACGCCACCGGCACGTACTACGCCGCCCAGTCGCTCCGCCAGCTCCTCCCGCACCGCGACCGCCCCGGCGCCCGGGTGCGCGCCACCGCG
Source organism: Streptomyces sp. NPDC018045 (assembly GCF_044327445.1). Lineage (NCBI taxonomy): Bacteria > Bacillati > Actinomycetota > Actinomycetes > Kitasatosporales > Streptomycetaceae > Streptomyces > Streptomyces sp. NPDC018045. The sequence goes on along the minus strand of NZ_JBIRFL010000002.1, from coordinate 369,138 downwards.
GTGCGCGACTGGCCCGCCACCCCGCTGCGCGGCGTCATCGAGGGCTTCTACGGCACCCCCTGGTCACACGCCGCGCGCCTGGACCAGCTCGACTTCTACGGCGCGCACAAGATGAACACGTACGTCTACTCGCCCAAGGACGACCCGTACCTGCGGGAGAAGTGGCGCTCGCCGTACCCGGCGGACCAGCTCGCGCGGCTCAAGGAACTGGTGGACCGCGCGCGGGCCCGGCACGTGGAGTTCAGCTACGCGCTCTCCCCCGGCCTGTCCGTCTGCTACGGCTCGGACGCCGATCTCAAGGCGCTGACCGGCAAGTTCCAGGCCCTGTGGGACATCGGCGTACGGACCTTCGCGGTGCCGCTGGACGACATCAGCTACACGGACTGGAACTGCGCCGCCGACAAGGAGCGGTTCGGCACCGGCGGAGGCGCCGCCGGCGCCGCTCAGGCGCACCTCCTGAACCGGGTGAACCGGGAGTTCATCGCCGGGCACCAAGCCGAAGGGGCGCAGCCGCTCCAGATGGTGCCGACCGAGTACTACGACGTACGGGCGACGCCCTACAAGGCGGCGCTGAAGGCGCAGCTCGACCCGGACGTGCTGGTGGAGTGGACCGGGGTGGGGGTCATCGCGCCGGTGATGACCGTCGCCCAGGCGGACGCGGCCCGGCAGGTCTTCGGGCATCCGATCCTGACCTGGGACAACTACCCGGTCAACGACTACGTCACCAACCGGCTGCTGCTCGGGCCCTTCAACGGGCGGGAGGAGGGGCTGCCCGGGCGGCTGGCGGGGATCACGGCCAATCCCATGATCCAGCCCGCCGCCTCCAAGATCGCCCTGTATACGGTCGCCGACTACGCCTGGAACGACCGCGCCTACGACGCCCGCGCCTCCTGGGCCGCGGCGCTCAAGGAACTCTCCGGCGGCTCCCCGCGGACCGAACGCGCCCTCCGCGCCTTCGCCGACGCCCATTACGCCTCCGCCCTCAACCCGCGGCAGTCCCCCGAACTGGCCGCCGCCATACGGCGTTTCCGGGACGGCGGCAGCGCGAAGTGCCTGGACGCGACCTTGCGCGGCCTCCAGCGCGCCCCGGGAATCCTGCGCGCCTCGCTTCCGGACCGCGGCTTCATCGCCGACAGCGGGCCCTGGCTGGACGCGACCGCCGCGTGGGGCCGCGCCGCCCGCACGGCGCTGCGCATGATCCAGGCGTCGCGTACGGGTGACGACGCCACGGCACAGCGGCTGCGCAAGCGGCTCCCGGCGCTGGTCGGGGCCGCGAAGTCGCATGTCTACGTCGACATGAACGGCAAGCGGGTGCCGGTCCTCGTCGCCAACGGGGTGGTGGACACCTTCGTCGCGGACGCCATCGCCGAACACGACGGCCGTGGGCGCGGCGCGGCCGCCGGGCAGGGCCGTACCCAGGGCGGCACGGCCCCGCGCTGACCGTCCGGCCTCCCCCCGCACAGCCTCCTCCGTGCGGGCCGCGCGGCGCTCTGGACTTGCCGCACGCACCCGGTCGCATACCCGGTGACGCACCACCGGCTCCCGCCGCTCCGGTACGTCCGCTCCGGCAGGTCCGCCGCACGAGACCGCACGCGGGGAGGCCCGGCCATGGCCCGTGAGAACGGCGCGTCCGCCCGGGAAGCGGCCGGGGACCTCCTGGCTGCCGCGGTCCGCGCGCCGGCGCCCGACGCGGCGGACAACCGCCTGGTCGCCCGGATCGCCGTCGGCGAGGCGCCCCGTGAGGTCTTCGCCCTGCCGGCCCTCGAACAGCACCAGATCATCGCCTCGGACCGGCACGGCTTCCGTCACCTGGCGCGGCGCTCCGACGGCGACCCGCCGGTGGCGGCCTTCTTCGAGGCGCTGACCGAGGGCGAGTCGATGGCGCTCGGCGCACTGGGCGGTTTCGCGGACGCCTGCGGGCTCTGCGCCGACGCCGTACGGGACCACGAGCCGCCGGCCGGGTGCCAGGCATGTCCGTCGTACGTGGCGCGGCCGGCGCTGGACGCGGAGCCCGTCGACGTGGTGATCGCCCGGACCGCCGACTTCGCGGCCTGGGGCGGTCACTGCGCGACCGTCGCGCACGCGCTGCGTACCCGCTACGCCTTTCCCGGCGCGGCGTGCGCGTTCTTCGACTTCTTCGCCGAGCCCGCGCCGGAACTCACCGGACTCGCCCGTGCCGCCGTCCGGTACGGCGTCGACACGTCCCGGGTGACGCCCCGCCTCGCGCACCGTTACGGCCGACTGCTCCAGGAGTACGAGCTGATGTTCTGGGCGACACTCGCGAAATGACCGCATGACGGATGACCGGTGACCGCATGACGGATGGCCGATGACCGCATGACCGATGACCGCCCGCGCGCGGCGCATCGCGCGGCCCGCAAAAACAGGTGAACCCTATTTTTTCCCAATTCCCTTAGCAACAGCCGTCCTTCCTGTCAGAATGACCGCTCATGTCCACCGGTCAGGGGAGAATCGTGAAACACCGCACCACCGTCGCCTTGTCCGCCGCCCTCGTCGCCGCCGCGGGCCTCACCGCGTGCGGTGGCAGCGCCAAGAGCGAGAGCCGGCCGTCCTCCTCGCCGACGGGCGCCGGCGCTCCGTCGGAGCAGGCACCGTCCAAGGCGATCGCCGACGCGGAGGCACGGCTGGGCATTCCCCCGAAGCCGGACGCCGCGACACAGGCGCGCTACACCGCCGCCCTCGACGCGATTTCCCGGGACATCGTGAACGGGAAACCGGAGCGCGCGGTGAGCCGCGGCAGAAGCACCTGCGGCACGATCCACTCCTTCCCGAACGACCACGCCAAGCAGGTGGACCAGACCCGGCAGCGTTTCTCCGGGACCACCCAATTCACCCCGGAGCAGGCGGAGAAGATACTGCAGGCCGTGCACACCCATCTCTGTCCGAAGAATTAGCGGCGGCGGCGCATTCGCACCGCGCATCTCCCGGACGCCCATGGGCGGGACCGTCATTCCTCGACGGCCCCGCCCACGGCCCGTAGATGCTCGCGGAATGTCAGTGCGGGGTGCCGCCGACGCCCGGCGAGATAGTCGGCGAACCCCAACTGCTCGCGCAGCGACACGCCTTCGCGGACCCGGTCGGCCTGGCGGCGTTCGGTGTCGCGGATCGTCTCCGCCAACGTGAAGAGCGCACCGGCGGCCGCGGTGGGCAGGAAGAGCACACCGTCGTCGTCGCCCGGCGCCAGGTCGGCGCGGCCGACCGGCCACTCCCCCACCGTGGCCGTCTCCGGCGCGCCGTCCGGGCGGGCGTCCAGGCGCCGCGGCCCGGCCGGGGTCGCGCCCAGGCTGGAGACCGGCAGCCCGATCTCCCGCAGGTCGGCCGTGTCGCGGTGCAGGCCCCAGACGACGATGCCGGTCAGCCCGGCGGCCCGGGCCTCCAGCGCCACGAGGTCGCCGACGCAGCTCTCGTCGGCCCGTCCGCCGTTGTCGGCCACCAGCACGTCGCCGGGGGCGACGGCTTCCAGCGCTTCGAGGAAGACGTCGACGCTGCCCACGTGCCGGGCGGGCAGCACCCGGCCGGCCGGGTGCCCGGCACCAGGGCCCGCAGCGGCGGGGGCGCGCAGCGCACCGGGGTGCGGGCGCGCAGGGCTGCGTCCGCGAGATGGGCCGTGGTCAGCGTGGCGAACCGGTGTCGCAGCTCTTCGTGTTCCATGCCGCTTCCATGCCGCACTCCTCCCCCGGGCAGGCCCGGCGCCCGGTGTCCCGGACGGACGTTGTGGGCCCACCCTCCAACGCCGCCGCCCCGGAGCGCCAGCTCCTGTGGCAGGCTCACGCCATGGATCACAGCACCGGCGCCCCGCCCGCCTCCCCGGAGTTGTTCGCCTTCGCCGTCCGTCTCGCCGCGCGCGCCGGGCGGATGAGCGCCGACGCGTGTCACGGCGGCCGGCCGTCGGCCGTACACGAGGCGGACGGCACCGAGGTGGCCTCGGTGGACCTCGCCGTCGAGGACTTCGTACGGAAGGAACTGGCTGCGGCGTTCCCGGCGGACGCGGTGTTCGGCGAGGAAGGCGGGGAGCGGGCCGGGGCGTCCGGGCGGCGCTGGGTGCTCGGTCCGGTCAACGGCACCCGGCAGGTCACCGACCGGGTGCCCGGCTTCTGCTTCTCCGGTGCCCTCGCGTACGAGGACGAGCACGGGCCCGCGATCGGGGTGATCAGCCTCCCGATGAGCGGGCAGACGGTGGCGGCCGGGCGCGGCCTCGGCTGCCGGCTGCTGCCCGGTCCGGACCCGGACCCGCTCGAAGCGCTGCGCTCGGGCCACGGGCGGCTGCACGCCGGCCGGCGGACGGAGCTGACCGGTGCCCGGACGCAGGCGCACGACATCGCGGAATGGCCGGAGTCGCTGCTGACCGCGCTGCACCGGCGGGTGCGGCTGGTGCCGGCCGGCGGCGGCACGCTGGACGTGCTCGCGGGGCGGGCGGACGCCTTGGTGATCGCGGGCCCCGGGGTGGGGTACGCGGACCTCGCCCCGCTGCCCGTGATCGTCGCGGAGGGCGGCGGCCGGGTCACGGACCTCGCGGGCGCGCCCGTGCTGGAGGGCGACGGCTCGGTGCTGGTCACGAACGGATGCCTGCACGACGCGTTCCTGGACGTCGTGGCGGAGTCCGGGCAGGACGACCGGACGCGGGCCGTACTGGTCGACGCGCACCCGGCCTGGGCGGCCGAAGGCGCGGCGCTGGCCGCGGAGTTGCTGTCCGGGCTCGCCCCGGTGGCCCGGCGGGCCGAGCACATCGGGAGCACGTCCGTCCCCGGCATGGCGGCCAAGCCGGTCTACGACCTCCAGGTGAGCGTGGCGGACCTGGCGGAGGCCGACGACGCCTTCGACGCGCCACTGGCGGCACGGGGTTTCGTCCGCTCGCGGTACGAACGCGACCACGTGCCGGCGGGCCGGGACGACGATCCGGCCCGGTGGGCGAAGCGGCTGTGGACCCGGCGCGGCGGCCCCGGGCCGGACGTCAACCTGCACGTCCGGCGCGCGGGTTCGCCGAACGAGCGGCTGGCGCTGCTGTTCCGCGACTGGTTCCGCGCCCATCCGGAGGCGGTCCCGGCGTACGCGCGCTTCAAGCGCGAACTCGCGCACCGGACAGCGGACCTGGGCAGCTACGCGGAGGTCAAGGACCCGGTCGTGGACCTGGTGGCGGAGGTCGCGGAGGTGTGGGCGAGAGAGACCGGATGGCGGCCTTGAGGGGCGCGCCGCAAGGCCGGGCGGCAACCCTGGCGGCGCGCCGGAAGGCCGGGGGTGCCCCTGAGGCGCGCCGGAAGGCCGGGGGTGCGGCCCTGCCCCTGCGAACGCGCCGCGAGGCCGGGGCGGCCGGCGTCGAAGGGCGGGCCGGTGCCCTACGGCTGCCGGTCCAGCAGCTCTCCCGACGGCTCGGTCAGTGTCCCGCCGTCGTTGATCCGGCGGCCGCGCAGCCAGGTGGACCGTACGACGCCGTGCAGGGTGCGTCCCGCGTACGCCGTGATCTTGTTGCGGTGCTGGAGTCCGGCCGGGTCGACGGTGAACGTCGCGTCCGGGTCGAGCACCGCGAAGTCGGCGTCCCGGCCGGGCTCGATGGCGCCCTTGTGGTGCAGGCCGACGAGCGCGGCCGGCGCGGTGGCCATCCAGCGGGCGACGTCCTCCAGGGTGTGGCCGCGCTCGCGGGCGGCGGTCCAGATGGCGGGCAGGCCGAGCTGAAGGGAGGAGATGCCGCCCCAGGCGGTGCCGAAGTCGGGGGTCTTGAGGTCGGCGGTGGAGGGCGAGTGGTCGGAGACGACGCAGTCGATCGTGCCGTCGGCGAGGCCCTGCCAGAGCGCGTCCTGGTTGGCCGCCTCGCGGATCGGCGGGCAGCACTTGAACTCGGTGGCGCCGTCCGGGATCTCCTCGGCGGTCAGGGTGAGGAAGTGCGGGCAGGTCTCGACGGTGATCCGTACGCCCTCGTCCTTGGCGGCGGCGAGCAGCGGCAGCGCGTCGGAGGAGGACAGGTGCAGGACGTGCACCCGCGCTTCGAGGCGCCGGGCGAGCGCGATCAGCCCGGCGATCGCCTCGTTCTCGGAGGCCCGGGGGCGGGAGGCGAGGAAGCCGGCGTACTCGGGGCCGTGCGGCTGTGGCGCGGCCTCCAGGTGGTCCGGGTCCTCGGCGTGCACGATGAGCAGGCCGCCGAAGCCGGCGATCTCGCCGAGCGCGGCGGCGAGCTGCTCCTGGTCGAGCTGCGGGAACTCGTCCACGCCGGACGGCGACAGGAAGCACTTGAAGCCCAGGACGCCGGCGTCGTGCAGCGGCCGCAGATCCTTGACGTTGCCGGGCACGGCGCCGCCCCAGAAGCCGACGTCGATGTGCGCCTTGGGGCGCGCGACCTCGCGCTTGGTGTGCAGGTTCGCTTCGGTGGTGGTCGGCGGCAGGCTGTTGAGGGGCATGTCGACGAGGGTGGTGACGCCGCCGGCCGCGGCCGCGCGGGTGGCGGTCCAGAAGCCTTCCCACTCGGTGCGGCCGGGGTCGTTCACGTGCACATGGGTGTCGACGAGGCCGGGCAGCAGCACGTCGTCGCCGAAGTCCTCGACCCGCGCCCCGGCCGGTGCGGGGGCGTCGTGCGGGAGCAGCTCCGCGATCTTCCCGTCCCGGACGGTGACGGTCGCGGCGCGCGTCCCCCGCGGGGTGACGACGCGCGTGGAGCGCAGCACCAGATCGATCTCGGACACCCGGACCCCTCCTCGTGCGGTTCCCATGGGCTTCCGCACCACGGAATTCAACTTTCTGTTGAAGGAGTCTTCCTCCGGGGCCGGGACCCGTCAAGACCCCAACCGCCGCCGGACGGTGGCGCGGAACGCGCCGGTCGAGACGTCGGCGGATACCGGTTCATGGCGGAATCGCGCGCCCCGACCGGACGGTTTCCGGGATCACGGCCACCACCCGGACGTTTGGAGGATTCCACAGAATGGATACGGAATCTCGCCCAGCAGAACGTAGCTCCGGCCACTGGTCCCGCCCGGTGATCGCGGGCAGCGCCCGGGCGCGGCCGGAGCACGGGTCCTGACCGGCGGGAACGAGTGTGCGACAGGCCGTGTGCCGACCGGAGGGGACCGGTAGGCTGCTCCGGGTCGGTCCCGGCACCCGTACACCCCAGCCCTGCGCCGAGCCCGCCACCACCTGCCCCGAAAGGAACGCGTCGTGCCGCCGTCCAGCGCCAGCACTTCCGCCGCCGCAGCCAAACCCGCCGCCGGTGGCGTCCAGTCCCTTGAGCGCGCCTTCGACCTGCTGGAGCGGATGGCCGACGCCGGTGGCGAGGTCGGTCTGAGCGAGCTGTCGACGAGCAGCGGACTGCCGCTCCCCACGATCCACCGGCTGATGCGCACCCTCGTCGCCTGCGGTTACGTCCGCCAGCAGCCGAACCGCCGGTACGCGCTCGGGCCCCGCCTGATCCGGCTCGGCGAGAGCGCCTCGCGGCTGCTCGGCACCTGGGCCCGGCCGTATCTGGCGCGCGCGGTCGAGGAGACCGGCGAGACGGCCAACATGGCACTGCTGGACGGCGACGAGATCGTGTACGTGGCACAGGTGCCCTCCCGGCACGCGGTGCGGATGTTCACCGAGGTCGGCCGCCGGGTGCTGCCGCACTCCACGGGCGTGGGCAAGGCGCTGCTGGCGGGCCACCCGCCGGAGGAGGTGCGCGCGCTCCTCGGCCGTACGGGAATGCCGGCCGCGACCGAGAAGACCATCACCGATCCGGACAGCTTCCTGGACGCCCTCGAAGAGGTCCGCAGGCTCGGGTACGCGATGGACGACAACGAGCAGGAGATCGGCGTCCGGTGCATCGCGGTACCGGTGCCCGACTCCCCCACCGCGGCGGCCATCTCCATCTCCGGGCCGACGGGCCGGGTGACCGAAGCCTCCATCGACAAGATCGTCCCGGTGCTCCAGGAGATCGCGGCCGAACTCTCCGTGGCCCTGGCCAACCAGAACCCGGCCTGACCCGCCGACGCCGGCCGCGGGCACGGCGGGGACCTCGTACGGTCCCCGGACCCCGGCCGGCTCCCGGCGCGCCCTCAGAACCGGCGCGGCACATCCCCGTACATGCCGATCAGATCGCGCACGTCCGCGAGCGCGGGCGCCAGCGCGCTGACCGAGCCGACCGCTCCCGCGATCAGCAGCAGGGAACGGCGCAGCCGGGAGACCTCGGGATCACCGCCGCCCACCAGGGCGTACAGCGCGGCCAGTTCCTCGTCGGCGGCCGCGCGGTCGGGCAACTCCGCCGGGTGGGCGGCCAGTTCCCGGCGCAGCCGGGCCACCGCCCCGCGCAGGGCGACGGCCCGTGGATCGTCTTCGGCCCCCGCGCTTCGCCTGTGCTCCTGCCTCTGCTCCACAACGACGGTACCCTCCACGGCCGTTGGCCCCGCTCCACGACGCGGGCCAGTTAACGCCACCCTGTGCGGCCCGCGCCATACGGAGAGCGAAATCAGGATCACCGAATTCCGCTGCGCAGCGGACGTCGTCATGCGGTACCGTCCCGGCCCGGCCCCGCTCTCCACCGCCACGCCCGCCCCGCAGGCCCCGCAGGCCCCGCAGGCCCCGGCCATGAGGTAAGCAGGCCCCATGGCACACATCGCATCCTCCACACCGGGCCCCCCTTCCGTACGCCGCCCGGTCGCCGGGCTGCTGCTCGCCGCGGGTGGTGGCCGACGCCTGGGCGGCCGCCCCAAGGCCCTGCTGGATTTCCGCGGCAGGCCGCTGGTCGAGAACGCGGCCCGGGTGCTGCGGGAGGGCGGCTGCGGCCCGGTGCACATCGTCCTGGGCGCGGCGGCCGAAGCCGTACGGGAGCGGGCGGACCTCTCGGGGTACGAGACGTCCGACAACCCGGACTGGACGCGGGGTATGGGGTCCTCGCTGCGCGTCGGACTGGCCGCGCTGGCGGGCTCCGGGGCAGGTGCCGTACTGGTCTCGCTGGTGGATCAGCCGGGCATCGGCGCCGCGGCGGTGGCGCGGGTGATCGCCGCGTACGCGGGCGGAGCCGGTCTGGCCGCGGCGGCGTACGGCGGGAAGCGCGGGCATCCGGTGCTGTTCGGGGCGGACCGGTGGGCGGCGGTCGCGGCCGGCGCGACGGGTGACCGCGGGGCGCGCGCGTATCTGACGGAGCACGAGGGCGACCTGACGCTCGTCGAGTGCGGGGACGTGGCCGAGCCGTACGACATCGACACTCCGCCGGATCTGTCCCGCCTGGCGTCGCCGGGCGCGCCGCGGGCAGGCGAGGGGCAGTGACCGCAGTGGCACTCCGAGTCATGTGATCACCGCTTCTGTCGACGGAGAGAATCTCGACATCAACAAACCATTGAAGTTCCGCGATAAGGAAACTACTCTCCACTGGTCAGAAGCGCCTTGCATCCCTACGGCGCCCGCCACCGTCGGCTGCGGCCCGCGGCACCCCGTGCCGCGCACCGCCCGGCGGCCGTCCGGGCACCGCCGCTGAATGGAGTGACAGCTCATGTCCGCACCAGCGCCGTCCCCGCTGGCCATCGTCGACGTCGACCCCGGCAAGACCCCCGCCCGGCAGGACGAGATCCTCACGGAGGCCGCGCTGACCTTCGTCGCCGCGCTCCACCGCCGGTTCACCCCGCGCCGCGACGAACTGCTCGCCCGCCGCGACGCGCGCCGCGCCGAGATCGCCCGGACCAGCAGCCTGGACTTCCTGCCGGAGACCGCGCACATCCGCACGGACGAGAGCTGGCGCGTCGCCCCGGCGCCCGCTCCGCTCGACGACCGCCGGGTGGAGATCACCGGCCCCACCGACCGCAAGATGACCATCAACGCGCTCAACTCCGGCGCGAAGGTCTGGCTCGCCGACTTCGAGGACGCGTCCGCCCCCACCTGGGAGAACGTCATCGGCGGCCAGGTGAACCTGATCGACGCCTACGAGCGCCGGATCGACTTCACCGACCCGGGGAGCGGCAAGTCCTACGCCCTCAAGCCCGCCGAGGAGCTGGCGACCGTCGTCGTCCGGCCGCGCGGCTGGCACCTCGACGAGCGGCACCTCCGGCTCGACGGCACGCCCGTACCCGGTGCCCTGGTCGACTTCGGCCTGTACTTCTTCCACAACGCCCAGCGCCTGCTGGACCTCGGCAAGGGCCCGTACTTCTACCTGCCGAAGACCGAGTCCCACCTGGAGGCCCGCCTCTGGAACGAGATCTTCGTCTTCGCGCAGGACTACGTGGGCATCGCGCAGGGCACCATCCGCGCCACCGTCCTCATCGAGACCATCACCGCCGCGTACGAGATGGAGGAGATCCTCTACGAGCTGCGCGAGCACGCCTCGGGTCTGAACGCGGGCCGCTGGGACTACCTGTTCTCCATCGTGAAGAACTTCCGCGACGGCGGCGCCAAGTTCGTGCTGCCGGACCGCAACGCGGTGACCATGACGGCGCCCTTCATGCGCGCGTACACCGAACTCCTCGTCCGCACCTGCCACCGGCGCGGCGCGCACGCGATCGGCGGCATGGCGGCGTTCATCCCCAACCGCCGCGACCCCGAGGCCAACGAGACGGCGCTCGCGAAGGTCCGCGCCGACAAGGACCGCGAGGCCGGTGACGGCTTCGACGGCTCCTGGGTCGCCCACCCCGACCTGGTCCCGGTCGCCCGCGCCTCCTTCGACGCGGTGCTCGGCGACCGGCCGCACCAGAAGGACCGGCTGCGCGAGGACGTCGCGGTCTCGGCCGCCGACCTCATCGCCGTCGACTCGCTGGACGCCAGGCCCACCTACCAGGGCCTGGTGGACGCGGTCCGGGTCGGCACCCGCTACATCGAGGCGTGGCTGCGGGGCCTCGGCGCGGTCGCCATCTTCGGCCTGATGGAGGACGCGGCCACCGCCGAGATCTCCCGGTCGCAGATCTGGCAGTGGGTCGACGCGGGGGTCGTCTTCGAGAACGGCGAGAAGGCCACCGCGGACCTGGTCCGCACGATCGCCGACGCCGAACTGGCCGCCCTCCGCGCGGAGCTCGGCGACGAGGCGTTCGCCGCGGGCAAGTGGCAGCAGGCCCACGACCTGCTGCTGAAGGTCTCCCTGGACACCGACTACGCCGCGTTCCTGACCCTGCCGGCGTACGAGCTGCTGGACTGACCGGCCACCGCACCTGGTACCGGAAGGGCCCGTACACGCCGGATCCCCGGCACGTACGGGCCTTTTCGGTTAGGGTCACCTAACCAACTCGGGGAGGACGTCCATGACCGCCACACAGCCGAACCGCACCCCGGATCTGCGCCCGACGGAAGCACCGCGCTTCGACCATCTGCTGCACTGCGTACCGGACGTGCCCGACGCCGTACGGGACTACACGGCCGCCGGGCTGCCCGCGCACACCAACCCGGTGCACGAGGGCTTCCGGAACGGGGCCTGGCGGCTGGACGACCGGTACGTCGAGATCCTCACCGTCGTCGACCGCGCGGTGTACGCGTCCTCCGCCTTCGGCCGGGCGACGGCCGGATGGCAGCCCCGCATCGACGCGCTCCTGGCGGCCGGCGGCGGCCCGCTGAACTTCGCGGTCCACGTCACCGACACCGCCGCCACCGCCGAGCGGCTGCGCCGCGCGGGCCACGACGTCGAGGTGCACGACTTCTCCTTCCAGGAGGGCCGGGTCACCTTCCGGGAAGCGATCCTGACGGGCCCCGGCGTCCCGCCCTGGGCGCCGTTCTTCCTCACCGTCCACGCCGACCCCGCGCTCCGCCGCGAGCACGAGGCCTCGGGGCGCGTCGACCGCGGCGCCTTCGACCTCGCCGGCCTCCTCGTCGAGACGGCCGACCCGCACGGCGCCGCCGCCTGGCTCGCTGCGCTCACCGGCGTCCCGGTGGACACGGCCGGCACCGTCGTACCGCTGGAAGGCGGCCGGGTGCACTTCACCGCGGGTCCGGCCGACCGCATCACCACGATGCTGCTGACGGGTGACCGGCCGCCGCGTACCGAGATCGCCGGGCTGCGGATACGCGGGGCGGCGGACGGGGACGCTTGGGCACGGTGACCCGGAACCCGGCGGCGATCGGACCACCGTACGGGCGGGTCACATGAGAGGCTGGGGGCCCAGGCTCCATTCCTGCTCACCCTTGTCGAGGCATGATGCGTGTCACCATCGCCGGCGTCTTCTTCTACCTACAGGCGAACGAGGTGGAGCAGAAGATGAGCGCGGTCGAACCGGAGCCCATCCACGGGGAGTCCGTGGTCATCGGCTCCGTCGCCTACCCCGTCAAGCAGGTCGGCCGGATCGTCACCGGCCAGGACCCGCGGGATTTCAGTGCCGGGGAGATGGTGCGGGCACTGGGCCGGCTCGGCTTCACGTGCCGGCCCCGGCCCTCGTCGGCCGAGCCGCCCGCCTTCATGTGACGCGCGGGCCGGCGGCCGGCGCACCCGCTCAGGTCATCGCCGCCCCCAGCCCGACGAACGCGCAGATGAGGACGGCGAGGATGGCCAGCAGGGGCCAGACGAAGCGCAGGTACTTGTCGTAGCCGACCTTCGCCAGGGAGACACCGCCCATGATGACGGCGGTGGTCGGCACCCACAGGTTCATCCAGCCGCTGGCCGCCTGCCAGGCCGTGACGACCACCGCGCGCGAGACGTCCGCGAAGTCGGCCAGCGGCGCCAGGATCGGCATGGCGAGGGTGGCGTGGCCGGACGTGGAGGGGATGAGGAAGGCCAGCGGCAGGTTGACGACGAAGACCATGATGCCGAACAGTGCGGAGGGGGTGCCGGAGACGGCGCCCTCGACGGCGTGCAGCACGGTGTCCGTGATCTTCGCATTGTTCATGATCGTCGTGACCCCGCGGGCCAGCACGATCACCAGGGCCGGCGAGACGAACTCGGCGACGCCCTGTACGAAGGTCGAGCTGAGCCGCTGCTCGCCCATCCGCGCGATGAGCCCGACGAGGATCGAGGCGGTGACGAACAGCGCGGCGAGCTGGGGAAAGGACCAGCCGAGTTCGAAGGCGTACGGCGCGGCGTCGGCGTCCCCGGTGAGCGCCCCGGACCACGGGATCACCGAGAAGATCATGAAGGCGAACACCAGCGCCACGGTGACCAGCACGGCCTTGTGCAGCCCGGTCAGCGGCGGCGGCTCCGCCGCGTCGTCGGCGGCCCGCGCCCGGTCCCGGTCACCGGGCAGGAAGCCGACGAGGGAGCGGTCCGGGTCGGCCCGTACGCGCCGCGCGTAGCGCACCACGTACCCGATGGTGACGCCGGTCAGCACCAGCCACATCACCACCCTTAGCCCGATGCCGTCGCCCAGCGAGATGCCGGCGGCGGAGGAGGCGACGCCGGTGGCGAAGGGGTTGACGGTGGAGCACAGGACGCCGATACCGGCGCCCAGGATGATCGTCGCGGTGGCCACCATGCGGTCGTACCCGAGCGCCAGCATCAGCGGGACGACCAGGCCGTAGAAGCCGAGCGTCTCCTCGGCGAAGCCCTCGACCGTGCCGAGCAGCGAGAAGACCGCCATCACGCCGACGATCAGCAGGGCACCACGGTCGCGGAGGCGGTGGGCCAGCCGGCCGATGCCGCGGTCCAGCGCTCCGGTGGAGAAGACCACCGTGATGAACGCGCCGATGGCCAGCACGAACAGGAACACGCCCGCGCTGCCGTACAGTTCGCCCACCAGCGTCGGGCCGACCTGTCCGGTCTTGGCGTCCTGCACGCCGTACAGGCCGTTGACCGGTGACAGGAACAGGTCGTTGAGGCGGTCGGTGAAGGACTGCCCGGAAGGCGTGCGGTGGTAGGTGCCCTGGAGCGGGGTGCCCTCGCCGTCGCGGTCGTAGGCGCCGGAGGGGATGAAGAAGGCCAGCACCCAGACCGCGAGGGTCACCACGACCAGGACGGTCAGGGCGCTGGGGAAGGTGAACCCGCGCCGGGGGCGCTCCGGGCCGCGGTCGTCCTCCGTGCCGGTGGCCTGGGGCTGCTCGGCGGGCCGGGGGCCCTCGTCGGGCATCGGGGCGCTCACGCGGCGGCTCCGGTACGGAACGCGGCGGCGTACTCACGCAGGAAGACGGCCTCCGCCAGGACCGCGCCGCGCAGTTCCGAGAGCAGCACCCGTTCGTCGGGCGCGTGCAGATTGCACTGCTTGTCCTCGGCGCCGAAGATCAGCACCTCGGCTCCGGGGGCGGCCCGCGCGAGGCCGTTGACGAGCGGGATGGAGCCGCCGCCCGCGGCGTGCACGGGCTCGGCGCCCCACGCGCGGCGCAGCGCGGCCTCGGCGGCGCGATAGGCGGGGCCGCCGGTGCGGGCCTCGAAGCCGGCGCCCGCGTCGCCGGGCGTCACGGTCAGCGGGATGCCGAACGGGCGCAGCCGCTCCAGATGCCGTACGAGCGCGTCGAGGGCCTCCTGCGGGTCCTGGCGTGGGTGGCAGCGCAGGTTGAGCTTGGCGCGGGCGTACGGCACGACGGCCGAGGCGGCGTGGTCCACCGAGGGGGCGTCCAGGCCCATGACGGTGACGGCCGGGCCGCTCCACAGGCGTTCGCCCAGGCTGCCCGAGCCGAGGAGCGGCAGGCCCGCCCGCACACCGGCCAGGTCGCGGAACTCCGGTTCGGTGAGGGCGGTGCCGGTCCACGGTTCGCGGCGCAGCCCTTCGACGGCGACGTCGCCGTGCACGTCGTGCAGGGTGGCGAGGGCGTTGAGCAGGGCGAGCAGCGCGTCCGGGGCGGCGCCGCCGTACTCGCCGCTGTGCACGGCCTCGTCGAGCGTGCGCACCTCGACGGTGAGTTCGGCGGCGCCGCGCAGGCCGGTGACGAGGGTGGGGGTACCGGCGCGGAGGTTGCCCGCGTCGGCGATGACCATCGCGTCGCAGGCGAACCGCCCGGGGTCGGTGGGCGGATAGTCGTCGAAGGCGCTGCCGTACTCCTCCTGCCCCTCGAAGAGGATCTTGATGCCGACCGGGGGCCGGCCGCCGTGGGCGCGCAGCGCGCCGAGGTGGACGAGGAGGTTCGCCTTGCAGTCGGCGATGCCGCGGGCCCGGATGGCCGGGCCGCCGTGCGGGTCGACGAAGTCGGTGGGCTCGAAGGGCGGGGACGTCCACAGCCGGAGGTCGCCCGCGGGCTGGACGTCGTAGTGGCCGTACAGGAGGACGGTGGGGGCGTCCGGGGTGGGGGGCGCAAGGGTGCCCGTGATGACCGGGGCGGTGCCGGGGAGGTCGAGCCGGCCGAGGTCGGTGACGCCGGCGGCGCGCAGCAGGGTGCGGAGTTCGTCGTGCGCCGCCAGGACCGGCTCGGGCGGGTGGCCGGGGAAGGCGACCGAGGGGATGGCCGCGAGCCGCTTGAGGTCGTCGCACAGGCCGGGCATCAGGCCGTCGACGACGGCTTCCAGGTCGTCGGCGGCCGGCGGAGCGGGGTCCGCGGCCGCGCCCGGGGGTGCCGTGCCGGGCGGGGGCCCGGCGCTCCGCGGGGGCTCGGTGTCCGGCTGCCGGGCGTGCGGGTGCTGGGCGTTCGGGTCCACCGCGGAACCCCTCTCCGTGGCGTCGGGCGCTCACTTGACTGACTTTCAGGTCCAATGCAGCATATCGGGCAAATCGCCTACGCCCTCGGCATGCGCCGCCCCTCAGGCCGGCGGTCCGCCCAGAGTCAGCGCCGCCCGCATCGCCGCGTTCCGCAGGCCCGTGAACCGTCGCACGTGCGCCATCCGGCTCATCAACCGCGCCGTGCGCGCCAGCCGCTGGGTCACGGAACGCCGTTCATGATCATACGTACGGAGGGCCGCCGCCACGTCGGGCGACCCCCGCAGGGCCCGCGCCAACTCCACGGCGTCGGCCAGCGCTTCACAGGCGCCGCGCCCCAGGTCGGGCGTCATGGCATGGGCGGCGTCCCCGATGAGCGCGGTGCACCCTTCGACGTACGAGGGCAGCGGCGGATCGAGGTGGTACAGGTCCAGGCGCAGCACGCCGGACTCGTCCAGCCGCTCCAGTACGTGCCGTACGCCGGCGTGCCAGTGCCCGAAGCGGGAGCGCAGCGCGTCGGCCTCCCGGCCCGGCTCGCGCTGCCCCTCCGGGACGACCGCGCAGGCGAACCAGTTGGTGCGCCCGCCGGTGGTGGGCGTGACGCCGAACCGGAGCCCTTCGCCCCAGGTCTCGGTGACGGCGCCGGTGTCACCGTCGACCGTGCCGCGCCAGGAGGACGCCCCGGCGTAACGGGCCCGGTGGCGCGGGCCGAACAGGGCCGTGCGGGCGGCACTGTTGAGGCCGTCCGCCGCGATCACCACGTCGTAGGCGCCGTCCAGCGCCCGGATGTCGTCGACCGGGCGGCCGAAGGCGACCGAACCCTCGCCGCCGGCCGCCTCGTACAGGAGCCCCAGCAGTTCGGGGCGGGAGATCAGGCGGACCACGTCGCCGGTGCGCCGCTGGAGGGCGGCGACGTCGAGGGTGGCGATCCGGCCGCCGTCGGGGCGCAGGAAGGCGCCGGCGGCCTGCGGCCGGCTCCGGTCCCGCACCTGTTCCCCGAGGCCGAGGGCGTCCAGCGCGGCCAGCGCGCCGGGCCACAGCCCGAGGGCGGTACCGGCCGCGGGGAGGCGGCGGGCACGCTCGAAGACATCGACCGACCAGCCGCCCTGGCGCAGGTGAAGGGCGGCGGCGAGGCCGCCGATCCCGCCGCCGACGACGGCTGCCGTGCGTGAAGTCAGCTCCATGCCCCAGCACGCTACTATGTTTATAGTGAATCGGCACTACAAACATAGTAGAGAGAGGTGCGCGGGGTGGCACGACGGCGGGACCAGGTGCTGGACGCGGCGATCGAGGTGCTGGGCACCGAAGGGCCGCGCCGGCTGACCTACCAGGCGGTGGACGCCGCGGCAGGGGTGCCGTCGGGCACCACCTCCAACTACTTCCGCAACCGCGCCGCCCTGATCGACGGCATCGTCGGCCACCTGGAAGCACTGGAGCGCCGCGACTGGGAGGAGTTCGCCCGGCAGGCCGCCCCGTCCGACGTACCCGGACTCGCGGCCGCCGTGACGCGGTTCCTGCTGCTCGCGACCGGCCCCGAGCGCGCCAGGACCGCCGCCCGCTACGCCCTCTGCCTGGAAGCCTCGGCCCGGCCCGAGCTGCGCCCCGCGCTCACCCGGGGGCGCGCGGCCGTCGTCGGCTGGGGCACGGAGTGGATGCGGCGCTTCGGGTCACCGGCCCCGCGGCGGCACTGCGAAATCCTCTTCGACTACCTCGACGGCGTCGCCTTCCACCAACTCTCCTTCCCCGCCGAGACCTTCGAGCCGGGCCCGGGCATCAGGGAGCTGCTCACCGGACTGCTCGGCACCCCGGCGGAGCCCCCCACGGAGTCCCCCGCGACGCCCTGAGCCGACGCGCCGGGCCACGGCCGAAATCGATGGCCACGGACCGCGGCCTGTGGTGGAGTGACGCCGGTGACCACACACGACACCGAGCGAGCACGCGCCGCCGCCTACCGCGCGGCCTACGACGAGCAGATGCGGGAGCGCGGCTGCACACCGGACACCGAGCGGGTCGGCCCCGTACTGCGCACGACCTTCCCCGCGCGGGGCGGCCTGATCCTCTACCGTGACCTCGGCGGACTCGACGGGGCGGAGCTGGACGCCTTCATCGCCGCCCAGCGCGACCACTTCGCCGCCCGCGGCCTGCCGGTCGAGTGGAAGTACCACGGCCACGACCTGCCCGCCGACCTGCCGGACCGGCTGGCCGCGGCCGGTTTCGTGCCGGATGAGCAGGAGACGGTCGTCATCGGCGAGACGGCGGAGATCGCCGGTCCGCCCGGCGCGGCGCCGCTCCCCGAAGGCGTACGGCTGCGGGAGGTCACCGAGCGCGCCGACTTCGAGCGCATCGGGGAACTGGCCGCGACCGTCTGGGCCGACGACCGGAGCTGGCTGGCGCCGGCCCTGGAGGAGTGGACGGCGGGGCGCGACGGCGACGCGTGCACGGTAACGGTGGCGGAGTCGCTGGCCGGTGAGGTGGTCTCGGCGGCGTGGGTGCGCTTCCACCGGGGTACGGCGTTCGCCTCCCTGTGGGGCGGCTCGACGCTGCCCAACTGGCGCGGCAAGGGCGTCTATCGCGCCCTGGTCGCCCACCGGGCGGCGCTGGCCGTGGCGCGCGGGTTCCGCTACGTGCAGGTCGACGCGCTGGAGACGAGCCGCCCCATCCTCAACCGGCTGGGCCTGGTCAGCGCGGCCACGACGGTTCCGTACACATGGCAGCCGCCGACCGAGGCGGACAAACCTGTCTGATACGCCGCTGATTGGCGGGATCTGGCCGGTGACGGCCCTCTCCGCAGTCTGATAGGAAAGCTTCCTAACGATTGGGATCCCTCACCGCACCCCGGCCACCCGGCCCGCTCCCCCTGGAGGACAACCATGCGTGCCCGATCCATAGGCAAGGCCATCCGCAAGCCCGCCACCGGCCTGACCCTCGGTCTGGTCCTGCTCGCCGTGCCGGCGACCGCCGTCGCCGGCACGGCGGTCGCCGCCACCGGCCAGGCGCCCGCCGCGGCCCACGTCGCGGCCAAGGCCGCGGCCGGACTGGACGACCCGGCGAAGAAGGAGATCGCCATGCAGTTGGTCTCCAGCGCCGAGAACTCCTCGCTGGAGTGGAAGAAGCAGTACAAGTACATCGAGGACATCAAGGACGGCCGCGGCTACACCGCCGGCATCATCGGCTTCTGTTCCGGTACGGGCGACATGCTGGACCTCGTCGAGCTGTACACCAAGCGCAAGCCCGGCAACATCCTCGCGAAGTACCTGCCCGCGCTGCGCAAGGTCAACGGCAGCGACTCGCACGCGGGCCTGGACCCGAATTACAAGAAGGACTGGGAGAAGGCCGCCCAGGACCCCGCCTTCCAGCAGGCGCAGAACGACGAGCGGGACCGGGTCTACTTCAACCCGGCGGTCAAGCAGGGCAAAGCCGACAAGATCGGTGTGCTGGGCCAGTTCGCGTACTACGACGCGATCGTCATGCACGGTGACGGCAGCGACAAGACCAGCTTCTCCGGCATCCGCAAGCGCGCCATGGCCCAGGCCAAAACGCCCGCCCAGGGCGGCGACGAGAAGTCGTACCTCAACGCCTTCCTGGACGCCCGGGTGTGGGCGATGAAGCAGGAGGAGGCGCACAGCGACACCAGCCGCGTGGACACCGCGCAGCGCGTCTTCCTCAAGAAGGGCAACCTGAACCTGAACCCGCCGCTGGACTGGAAGGTGTACGGGGACTCGTACCACATCGGCTGAGCGGCGCGGCGGCCCGTACCGTACCGGAGACCCGGTACGGTACGGGCCGCCCGGCCGTCCGGACGCGCCCGCCCGGCCCCGTACGGCGGGTCAGTGCGCCGGAGCCGTCCGCGGGTCCGGCGCCCCGCACTCCGGCTGCTGCGGGATCACTTCCAGCGGCGGTTGGCCGCGCCGCTTGCCGAAGTGGTTGAAGGCCAGGTTGAGCACGATGGCGACGAGGCAGCCGGTGCTGATGCCGGAGTCCAGGACGACCAGCATGTCCTTGGGGAAGTCGTGGTAGAACCGCGGCGCCGCGATCGGTATCAGGCCGATGCCGACCGAGGCCGCGACGATCAGCGCGTTCTCGCCCTTGTCCATCGCGGCCGTGGCCAGGGTCTGGATGCCGCTGGCGGCGACCGAACCGAACAGCACGATGCCCGCGCCGCCCAGCACCGGCAGCGGCACCAGGGATATCACCGAGGCGGCGACCGGGCACAGGCCCAGCACGATCAGGATCAGACCGCCGGTGGCGACGACGAACCGGCTGCGCACCCCCGTCATCGCGACCAGGCCGATGTTCTGCGCGAACGCGCTGTTGGCGAAGCCGTTGAAGAGCGGGCTGAGGGCGGTGCCGAGGGTGTCGGCGCGCAGGCCGCCCTCGATGGTGCGCTCGTCGGCGGGCCGGTCCACGATCTTGCCCAGGGCGAGCATGTCGGCGGTGGACTCGGTCATGCAGACCAGCATGACGATGCACATCGAGACGATCGCCGCGACGTCGAACTGCGGTGCGCCGAAGTGGAACGGCGTCGGGAAGCCGACGGCGTCCGCCTCGGTGATCGCCCCGAAGTCGGTGATGCCGACGGGTATCGCGATCAGCGTGCCGGCGACCAGGCCGAGCAGGATGGATATCTGCTGGAGGAAGCCGCGCAGCACCCGGCGCAGCACCAGTACGATGCCGAAGGTGAGCGCCGCCATGCCGATGTTGGTCAGCGAACCGTAGTCATGGGCCTCGGCGTTGCCGCCCTGCGACCAGTTGAAGGCGACGGGCAGCAGGGACACCCCGATCAGGGTGATGACGGTGCCGGTGACGACCGGCGGGAAGAACCGCACCAGTTTGGAGAAGTACGGGGCGACGAGGAAGCCGAGGACACCGGCGACGATCACCGCGCCGAAGATCACGGGCAGCGCGTCGCCGGGGCTCTGCG
This sequence comes from Streptomyces sp. NPDC018045, assembly GCF_044327445.1. NCBI lineage: Bacteria > Bacillati > Actinomycetota > Actinomycetes > Kitasatosporales > Streptomycetaceae > Streptomyces > Streptomyces sp. NPDC018045. The sequence continues at coordinate 348,777 of NZ_JBIRFL010000002.1, read as the reverse complement.
CCTTGCCGACGGCGACCATCGGGGTGACGCCGGCGAACGAGACACCGTTGACGAACGGCAGCTTGGCGCCGATCTTCCAGATGCCGAGGGTCTGCAACAGGGTGGCGATGCCCGCGGTGAAGAGGCTGGCGCCCATCAGGAAGGCGGTCTCGGCGGGGCTGAGCCCGCAGGCCGGGCCGACGATCATCGGCGGGGCCACCACACCCGCGTACATCGCGGCCACGTGCTGCAGACCGCTGGTGAACATCTTGACGGGCGGGAGGGTCTCGTCGACCGGGTGTTTCCGGTCGCCCTGCGGCGTCCGCCCTGGAGTTGCGGCCACTGCGGGCCTCCTTCGATTTCTGCGCCGCGAGGGGGCGGCGGCGCGAGGCTGTCACGGAGGGCATGCGTCGGTGCGGTGGTGCAGCGGACCGCGCTCGTGGCGCGTCGAAAGACATGACGGGTCGTCATTTGTCGGGTCGGGTACGGCGATACCGGCCCGGGGGGCACGAAGAGGACCTCCGTGCCCCCCGGGTTGCGGCGCTTGTGGGTCCCGCTCGGATCCACAAGCCCCCGGCCGGGGCCGTCCCCCCGGCCGAGTTCTCGGGTCGCCGCCGGGCGGGGATCAGCCCTCGGCGGCGATACGGGCCAGGCGCTGGGCCTCGGCCCGCGCGGTGCGGGCGACGGCGTCCTCGTCGACGTTGGTCAGCCGGCCGTCCTCGACCACCGGCGCGCCGCCGACCAGGGACAGCGTGACCGGCGCCGCGGCGCCGAAGACCAGGGCGGTCACCGGGTCGGCGATGGTGGAGTGGGCCAGGCCGTCCAGCTTCCACAGCACCAGGTCGGCCAGCTTGCCGGCCTCCAGGGAGCCGATCTCGGCCGTCCGGCCCAGCACCTGGGCCCCGCCATAGGTGCCCAGGCGCAGCGCCTTGCGGGCGTCGAGGGCGGCTTCCCGGTGGGCGCCGAGCCGGTTGATCAGCAGGGCGTTGCGCAGTTCGGTGTGGAGTTCACCGCTCTCGTTGGAGGCGGTGCCGTCCACCCCGAGGCCGACCGGTACGCCCGCCGCGAGCATGTCGGGGACGCGGGCGATGCCGGCGGCGAGCCGCGCGTTGGAGGACGGGCAGTGTGCCACGCCGGTCCGCGTCCGGGCGAAGGCGGCGATGTCGGCGTCGTTCATGTGGACGCAGTGCGCCATCCACACGTCCTCGCCGAGCCAGCCGGTGGACGCGAAGTAGTCGGTCGGGCCCATGCCGAACAGCTCGTGGCAGAACTGCTCCTCCTCGACCGTCTCCGAACCGTGGGTGTGCATCCGCACACCCTTGCGGCGGGCCAGCTCGGCGCCCTGCCGCAGCAGTTCGGTGGATATGGAGAACGGGGAGCAGGGGGCCACGGCGATGTGCACCATCGAGCCGAAGGACGCGTCGTGGTGGGTGTCGATGGCCTCTTCCGTGGCCTTCAGCGCGCCCTCGGTGGTCTCGACGGCGAAGTCCGGCGGCAGCCCGCCGTCCTTGACGCTGCGGTCCATCGAGCCGCGGGCCAGGGTGATGCGGGCGCCGATCTCCCGGACGGCGGCCAGTTCGGCGCCGACCAGGTCGCCGGAGCCCTGCGGGAAGACGTAGTGGTGGTCGGAGGCGGTGGTGACGCCGCCCTTGACCATCATGGCCAGCGACCCCTGGGTGGCGGCGGCGAGCATCGGCGCGTCGATGCGGGCCCAGGTCGGATAGAGGGCCACCAGCCAGTCGAAGAGGTTGTGGTCGGTGGCCAGGCCGCGGGTGAGCCACTGGTAGAAGTGGTGGTGGGTGTTGACCAGGCCGGGGGTGACGAGGTGGCCCGTACCGTCGATCCGGCGGACGACGTTCGCCAGGCCGGCGGGGGCCCGGCCCGCGCCCACCGATTCGATGCGGTTGCCGGCGACGACGACATGGCCCGAGGCGTACTCGGTGTCGTGGGCGTCGACGGTCGCGATGGCGCAGTTCTCGATGACGACGCGCCGCGGCATCGCGCTGTCAGGGGCTGCCGGTGCTGCCATGGTGCTTCTCCAAAGATCTACCTGGGGTCCCCCTGCCCGGGAGCACGGGGAGGGCACGGCAGGGCCCTACGGGATTTGAGTGCCGGAGCCGGGCGAGGCGGCTGACAGTACCGCTGCCCCCTTGGTGCTCCGGGTGCCGAGATGGTGGAAGAACAGGTTGAGCAGGACCGCGACGAGCGCTCCGGCGCTGATGCCGGAGCCGAGCACGGTCTGTGCCCAGGCGGGGAAGTCCTCGTAGAACGTCGGTGCGGCGAGCGGGATGATGCCCGCGCCCAGCGACACGGCCACCAGGATGATGTTGGAGCTGTCGTCGAGGCCGGCCTCGGCGAGCGTACGGATGCCGCTGACCGCGATCGAGCCGAACAGGACGATGCCGGCGCCGCCGAGGACGGGCATCGGCACGAGGTTGACCACCGCGCCGAGGACCGGGAAGGCGCCGAGGACCAGCAGGGTGGCGCCGGCCACGGCGACGACGTAGCGGCTGCGCACCCGGGTCAGCGAGACGACCCCGACGTTCTGCGCGAAGGCGCTGGTGGGAAAGCCGCCGAAGACCGGTCCGAGGAGGGTGGCGAGGCCGTCGGTGCGCAGGCCGCGGGTGATGGTCCGCCCGGTCGTGGGCCGTTCGCAGATCTCGCCGACGGCGAGCATCCCGGCCGCGGACTCGGTCATCAGGACCAGCATCACGATGCACAGGGACAGGACGGCGGCGGGCTGGAACTCCGGCGGGCCGAAGGCGAAGGGGGTGGGCAGCGCGGCGACGGGTGCCGTGCGCAGCGAGTCGAAGCTCGCCATGCCGAACGGGACGGCGGCGAGGGTGCCGGCGGCCAGGCCCAACAGGAGGGCGATCTGCTTGACGAAGCCGCGGGTGAAGCGCTGGATCAGCAGGATGACCACGAGGGTGAAGGCGGCCAGCGCCAGGTACTTCATGGCGCCGAAGTCGGCAGCTTCCTTGTCGCCGCCCTGGGCCCAGCCGACCGGTACGGGCATCAGGGTGACGCCGATGAGCGCGATGACGACGCCGGTGACCAGCGGCGGGAAGAAGCGCAGCAGTCTGCCGAAGAACGGGCCGACGGCCAGGCAGAAGGCACCGGCGATCATCACCGCCCCGTATATGGCGGGGAGTTGGTGCCCTCTGGCGGTGGTCTCGGCGATGGCCAGCATCGGTGTGATGCCGGCCGAGGAGGCGGCGTTGACGAACGGCAGCCGGTTGCCGGCGAACCGGCCGGCACCGAGGGTCTGCAGGAGGGTCGCGAGACCGGCGATCAGCAGGCTGGCGGCGATCAACCGGGTGCGGCCCGGGGTGTCCAGGCCGGTGGCCTGGCCGATGATGAGCGGAGGGGTGACGACGCCGGCGTACATGGCGGCGATGTGCTGCAGGGCGGCGGGGACGAGCCGCTTGGGGGCCGGCTTCTCGTCCACCGGGTGGACCGGTGGGACGGGGTGTTTCTCAACGTGCGGTGGCTGTGCGGCCATGGGTCGCGTTCCCCTCAGGAGGCGCGGGCCCCTCCCCGCTGCGGGACGGGGAGGGACGGCGAGGCACGGCGCTGCGTCGGGAGCCGTCAGAGGTTGGTCAGATCCGTCGGGATCTCGGCTTCGACACCGTCGCGCAGGACAGTGGCTTCTATCAGGCCGTACGGGCGGTCCGCCGCGTAGTAGACGGCGCTGTCGGCGGTATCGTTCTTCAGGCCGAAGGGCTCCAGGTCCACGAGGAAGTGGTGCTTGTTCGGCAGCGAGAACCGCACCTCGTCGATCTCCGCGCGGTGGGTGATGATCCGCGAGCCCATCTGGTACAGGGTCTGCTGGAGCGAGAGGCTGTAGGTCTCCGCGAAAGCGTCCAGCAGGTGCTTCCTGACCTGGGCGTAGGACCGCTCCCAGTTGGGCATCCGCTGGTCGTCGTCGGTCCAGTTGAACCGCCAGCGGCCGGAGACCTCGGTGGCCAGGACGCGGTCGTAGGCCTCCTTGAGCGTCGTGTACCTGTCCTTGATGTAGCCCCAGAACTCGGAGTTGGTGGAGTTCATCACGACGAGGTCCTTCAGGCCGGAGACGACCTGCCAGCGCTCACCGTCGTAGGTGATCTGGGTCAGCCGGGTCTCCTGACCCTTGCGGACGAAGGAGTGCTTGACCTCGTCGGCGCCGATGAACTTCGCGTGGGCCTCGGGGGTCTCGATGCGCTCCCAGGCGTACTCCTCGATGCGGATCCGGGCCCGGTGGATCGGCTCCTGGCTGGTGACGAAGTGCCGGGCCAGATGGATGCCGAACTGCTCGGCCGACTCGATGCCGTGTTCCTTGGCGAAGGCGAACACGGTGTTCTTCGTCGTGTCGGTGGGCAGGCAGTGGGCGTTGGAGCCGGAGAGGTGGACCTCTTCGAGGTCGCCGGAGAGCGCGACCGAGACGTTGAGGTCCTTGATGTGGTGGGTGTCGCCGTCCCGGGTGATCCGGACGACACGGTTTTCCGCCTTGCCGTACTGGTTCTGGCCGAGAATCGCCGGGCGGGCCGGGCGGGAGGAATGGGTCATGGTCGGTGCTAGCTCCCTCGGTATACGGAGTAGCCGAACGGGTTGAGCAGCAGCGGTACGTGGTAGTGCTCACCCGGCTTGACGGCAAAGGTGATCGCCACTTCCGGGAAGAAAGCTCCGCTGTCCCTTGCGCGGGGGGCGTCCTGCTGTTCCTCGGCTTGCTGGTCGGCCGTTGCGGCCTTGCTGGCGAGATACGCCTCGGTCGCGAAGTCCAGGCGTACGTGGGTGGTGTCCGCCGGCAGGGCCGGCAGGTCCTTGCAGCGCCCGTCCGCATCGGTCCTGGAGGCGCCGTGGGCGATCCAGGCGGCGTCGCCAGCGGAGCGCACCGAGAGCGTGAGGGCGACGCCCTCCGCGGGGCGGCCCACGCTGGTGTCCAGGATGTGCGTGGACACCGAGGTCTCGTGCCGGGCCGTCTCGCTGCTCATGGTCGTGCTCCTTCTGCGGCGTCCGCCGGGTCCGCCGGGTCCTCGACGAGGCGGCCCAGCCTGATGCGGTTGATCTTGCCCAGTTCGGTACGGACCATCTCGCGTTCGTGTTCCGGCGTGTTGTCGAGCCGGTTACGGGCGGCGTCGCGCATCTGCTCACCGGTCCGGCCGGTGGCGCAGATCAGGAAGACATGTCCGAACTTCTCCTGGTAGGCGAGGTTCAGTTCGAGCATCTCCGCCTTGAGGTCCGCGTCGGCGTCGGACATGCCCCGCTGTTCGCGCGAGGAGGTCGCGTCCCCCGGCGTCGGCCGGCCGATGGGCGGGTGACCGGCCATCGCCTCGGCCAGATCCGCCGCGGTCAGCTCGGCCATGGCGGCGTCGCTGGCGGCGAACAGGGCGTCGGTGGTGGCGTACGGGCGCCGGGCGAGGATCCGGTTTCCCCATGTTTCGCTGGCGCACGCCTCGCGCAGTGCGGCCCGGGCCGCGCTGTCGTCCTGGGCGTTGAACCGGGCGAGACCCGGCGTCGGATTCGAAGACACGGGAAGCCTCCGTGGCCTGGTGCTGTACGGGCTCTGCTTGGCTGGAAACAGCTAAGACCTCCGGCAACATCACGTCAACACTTTGTTGAAAACTCGGCAACAAGAAAGCCGCCGTCCGGTTCGCCCGGACGGCGGCATGTACGCGTACGGCCCCACTGCCCCGTCTTGCGTCAGTCGGTGCCCTTCGCGGCGTTGTCCCTGTTCAGGTAGTTGTAAACGGTGAAGCGACTGACGCCGAGCGCACCGGCGACCGTCTCGACCCCGTGGCGCACGGAGAACGCGCCGCGCGCCTCCAGCACCCGCACCACCGACTGCTTGGTCCGGCGGTCCAGTTCACTGAGCGGCATCCCGTGCCGGCGCCGGAGCTCGGCGAGGAGGTGATCCAGCGACTCGGCCAGGTGCGGCAGCCGTACGGCCACCCGGTCCCGCCCCTCCCAGGACAGCACCACATCGTCACCCTGCGCCTGCTCCGGCGCAACCATCTCCGCGCCCATGGCGTCCACCAGTGGCTTCACCGCCTGGACGAACGGGTGGTCGGCGGGCTCGGTCACGTGGCGTCCTCCCCGGCCGGCGCGATCACGTTGACCTGGAGGGAGACACGGGTGGCGCCGGCCTCCAGGGACTTGCGCAGCAGCGCGTCCACCGCGGAGAGCACCTGCTCGCCCTCCCCCTCGGCGGTGTTGCCGAACGGGCCGACGTCGACGGCGTCCAGCCCGGCGCCGGTGATGATCTCGCGCCCCACGACCGCGTGGGCGGGCGCTTCGTCCAGATCGAACGGTTCCGTCGTGAATTCCACTCGCAATCGCACCATGCCCCCAAACTAGCGCCGCCGGACGGCGCCCCGCCCCGGCCCCCGGAACCGCCCGCGCCCGCCCCGCGCGCAGCGGGCGCCATCCGGTGCCGTGACCCCGCCCCCCGACGGTCCCGGCCTCTTGACAGGTCACGAGATCCGCAGGCAATGTTCCAATAAGCAGAAATAAAGTTCCGCAATACGGAAGGGCCCTCACCCCTCATGGGTTTCTCGGACGCGCGTTTCAACGTCAACCTGTCGATCCTGTTCACCGAGCTGCCACTGCTGGACCGCCCGGCGGCCGCCGCGGCCGCCGGCTTCGGCGCGGTGGAGCTGTGGTGGCCCTGGGTGCAGGCCCCGGTCCCCGAACAGCGGGAGCTGGACGCGCTGCGCGACGCCCTGCGCGCCGCGGGCACCCGACTGGTCGGGCTGAACTTCTACGCCGGACAGCTTCCCGGCCCCGACCGCGGCGCCCTGTCCCTGCCCGGCGAGGAATCCGAGCGCTTCCGCGCCAACGTGGACGTGGCCGCCGACTTCGCACAGTCGCTGGGCTGCACCGCGCTCAACGCCCTGTACGGCAACCGCGTCGAGGGCGTGGACCCGGCGGCCCAGGACGCGCTGGCGCTGGAGAACCTCACCCTGGCCGCCCGCGCCGCGCACCGCGTCGGCGCCACCTTGCTCATCGAGGCGCTCAACGCGCCCGAGTCGCCCAGGTGCCCGATCGTCTCGGCCCCCAAGGCCATCGAGGTCGTCGACGCGGTCAACGCCGCCACCGGCCTGGACAACGCCAGGTTCCTGATGGACCTCTACCACCTGTCGATGAACGGCGAGGATTTGCCCGAGGTCATCGACCGCTACACCGCCAGGACCGGCCACGTCCAGATCGCCGACAACCCCGGCCGCGGCGCCCCCGGCACCGGCACCCTGCCCCTCGAAGACCTCCTGGACCGGCTCCACAAGAACGGCTACCGCGGCTGGACCGGCCTGGAGTACAAGCCCGGCGACACCCCCAGCGCCCAGTCCTTCGCCTGGCTGCCGCGCCCCCTGCGCACTGCGCGCTGACCCCGACCCCCACCCCGAAAGGCACCCGCAATGAGCACTCTTCCGAAGATCGCGTGGATCGGGCTGGGCATCATGGGCGCGCCCATGGCCGAAAACCTGCTGAAGGCCGGTTACCAGGTCACCGGCCACACCCTGGAACAGGAAAAGCTGGAGCGCCTGGCCGCCGCCGGCGGCACGCCCGCCGCCTCCGTCGCCGAGGCGGTGCGCGAGGCCGATGTCGTGATCACCATGGTGCCCGCCTCCCCGCAGGTCGAAGCCGTCGCCTACGGGCCCGAGGGCATCCTGGAGAACGCCCGGCGCGGCGCCCTGCTCATCGACATGTCGTCCATCACCCCGCAGACCTCCCTCGATCTGGCCACCGCCGCCGCCGAGCGCGGTATCCGGGTGCTGGACGCGCCGGTCTCCGGCGGCGAGGCCGGCGCGATCGAGGCGGTCCTGTCCATCATGGTCGGCGGGCAGCAGGAGGACTTCGACGCCGCCCGGCCGCTGTTCGAGGCGCTGGGCAAGACCATCGTGCGGTGCGGCCCGCACGGCGCCGGGCAGACCGTCAAGGCCGCCAACCAGCTCATCGTCGCCGTCAACATCCAGGCGTGCGCCGAAGCCGTCGTCTTCCTCGAAAAGTCCGGCGTCGACCTGAGCGCCGCCCTGGACGTCCTGGGCGGCGGGCTGGCCGGCTCGACCGTCCTGGCCCGCAAGAAGGACACCTTCCTGACCCGCGACTTCACGCCGGGCTTCCGCATCGACCTGCACCACAAGGACATGGGCATCGTCACCGACGCCGCCCGCGCCGTCGGCGCCGCCCTGCCCGTCGGCGGCCTCGTCGCCGGCCTCATCGCCGCCCTGCGCGCCCAGGGCGACGGCGATCTCGACCACTCCGCCCTCCTGCGCGGCGTCGAACGCCTCTCCGGCCACACCACCGGCTGAGACCGTGCTGACGCCCCGGATCCCCGCCGTACGGGCGGCCGTCGAGATCCTCGGGGAGGAGGGCGTCGGCACCGTCTTCGGTTCCCCCGGAGCCACGGCACTGCCGTGGTACGGGGCACTGGAACGGGCCGGCGGCCCGCGGCTCCTGATGGGTCGTCATGAGCAGGGGGCGACCCACATGGCGGACGGCTGGGCCCGTACGGACGGGAGGACCGGTGTCGTCGTCGCGGCCCCGGAAGGGGCGGGCCGCGACGGCCTGTTCGCGGGGCTGCGCACGGCCCACGCGGACGCGGTTCCGCTGGTGTGCCTGACCGGGCGGACCACAGAGGAGGCGCCTGCCGCGGGCCTCGCCGCGGCGGCGCGGCGGGTCACCAAGCGGGCCGTCCGGGTCGACGACCCGGCGCGGATACCGCGAGCCCTCCGCGAGGCGTTCCGGACCGCGCGCGAGGGCCGCCCCGGACCCGTACTCGTCGACCTCCCGTACGGGACGGCCGAGCAGTACGTCCGGTACGACGCGGAAGCCGAGGAGCGCGGTGCCCCGTCCGGCGACGGCCGGTGGACGGCGCACCAGCGCGACCCGGGTACGGCGCACGGCTCCCGGACCGTCTGCCGGGCGATCGACGAGGCCGTCGCCGCGGACGCGTACGTCGTCACCGACGCCGCGCTGCGCCGCTTCTGCGGGGCGCGCCCCCGGATGACCACCGGCGCGCGCCGGTATGTGGTGTGCGGCCGGGACGGTCCGCCCGGCTGGCAGGTGCCGGCCGCGGTCGGCGTACGGACGGCTCTGGACGCCCTGGGCCGCCGGGACACCGAAGTCGTCGCCCTCGTCCGCGAGCACGAACTTCCGTACGCGGCGGACGCCTTGTCGGTCGCCGCCCAGCACGGCCTGCCGTTCGTCCTGGCCGCGATCGGCCCCGACGGCCGGAGCGGAACGGAGGCGGTGCGGCTGATGCGGGCGTACGGCTGCTCGGGCCACCGGGTCGGCGACCCGGCCGACCTGCGCTCCGCGGTCGCCTGGGCCCGCAAGGAAGCCGTGACGACCGCGCGGCCGGCCCTGCTCGCCGTCACCGCGCCGACCGCGGACGAAGGACGCGCCGACGCCCGCGCACAGGCACTGGTCGCGGGCGTCCCGCGCCAGCGCACCGCACCCGGGGCGTGACCCTCCCCAGACTTCCCGGCGGCGGCGCCGACACCTGTCCTGTCGCGCCCAGGCGCCGCCGCCGGGAACCCCCGGAACGCGCCCAAGAACCGCTCCCCGCCCCGCTCCGAGCACCGCCCCGCAAGTTTTCAACAAAGTGTTGACGATGGTGGGGGTGCTCCATACGCTCCCACATGCGGAAGCCGACTTCCGCGCTCTCGTACGGAAGGTCACCATGCCGAAGCCCACGACGACGCGCCGTCTCACCACGGAGGCCGGCGCCCCGATCGCCGACAACCAGAACTCCGCCACCGCCGGCGTCGGTGGCCCGCTGCTCCTCCAGGACCAGCACCTCCTGGAGAAGCTGGCCCGGTTCAACCGCGAGCGCATCCCGGAGCGTGTCGTGCACGCCCGCGGCTCCGGCGCGTACGGGTACTTCGAGGTGACCGACGACGTCACCGGGTTCACCCGTGCCGACTTCCTGAGCGCGGTCGGCAGGCGCACCGATCTGTTCCTCCGCTTCTCGACCGTGGCCGACAACCTCGGCGGCCCGGACGCCGCCCGCGACCCGCGCGGCTTCGCGGTCAAGTTCTACACCGAGGAGGGCAATTACGACCTCGTCGGCAACAACACCCCGGTCTTCTTCATCAAGGACCCGCTGAAATTCCCGGACTTCATCCACTCGCAGAAGCGCGACCCGTTCACCGGCAAGCAGGAGCCGGACAACGTCTGGGACTTCTGGGCCCACTCCCCCGAGGCCACCCACCAGATCACCTGGCTGATGGGCGACCGCGGCATCCCGGCCTCGTACCGCCACATGAACGGTTACGGCTCGCACACGTACCAGTGGACGAACGCCGCCGGTGAGGCCTTCTTCGTCAAGTACCACTTCAAGACCAACCAGGGCATCCGCTGCCTGAGCAGCGACCAGGCCGCCGAGCTGTCCGGCAAGGACCCCAACAGCCACCAGACCGACCTGCTCCAGTCCATCGAGCGCGGCGTGTACCCGTCCTGGACGCTGTACGTGCAGATCATGCCGGCGGCCGAGGCGGCGGACTACCGCTTCAACCCGTTCGACCTGACCAAGGTGTGGCCGCACGCCGACCATCCCCTCCAGCGGGTCGGCCGCCTCGTCCTGGACCGCAACCCCGACAACGTCTTCGCCGAGGTCGAGCAGTCCGCGTTCTCGCCCAACAACTTCGTGCCCGGCATCGGCCCGTCCCCGGACAAGATGCTCCAGGGCCGGCTCTTCGCCTACGCCGACGCACACCGCTACCGCCTGGGCGTCAACCACACCCAGCTCCCGGTCAACGCGCCCAAGGCGACCGCGGCGCACAACTACGGCCGGGACGGTCTGATGGCGTCCAACGCCTACGACCGGCACGCCAAGAACTACGAGCCCAACTCCTACGGCGGCCCGGCCCAGTCGGACCAGCCGCTGTCCGCGCCGCTCGCGCTCACCGGCCACACCGGCACCCACGCGGCCCCGGCGCACGCCAAGGACGACGACTTCTTCCAGGCCGGCGAGCTGTACCGGCTGATGTCGGAGGACGAGAAGAACCGCCTGGTGGCGAACATCGCCGGGGGCCTGGCGCAGGTCTCCCGCGACGACGTGATCGAGAAGAACCTCGCCCACTTCCACGCGGCCGACCCGGAGTACGGCAAGCGCGTCGAGGCCGCGGTGCACGCGCTGCGCGAGGACTGACCCAGGTCAGCGCGAGGGCCGACGGGAGGTCTGGCCCCTCGCGCGTCCGTGCCGGCCGGTGCGCTGAGGGGTGGCCGGCCGGCGCGGAGAGGCGGCGCGGGGCTCCGTGGCGTACGGTCACCGGACCCGCGCGGTCCGGTCTCCCGGGAGACGCCGGCGCGGTGGTCGGGTCCGTCCGACGGAAGGACGGCCCCTCTCCCCGGAAGCGCCACGGATCCCGCGTCCTGCCTCCGTCCCGGCCCTCTCCGCCCCTCCCCCTGACCCGCCCGGCGGTGCGGTCGTCCTGTCGCGCCCATCTCCCGTGCCGCCGGGCGGCACCACTCACCCGGCTTGCGGCTTGCGGCTTGCGGCTTGCGGCTTGCGGCTTGCGGCTTGCGGCTTGCGGCACGATCCCGGAAAGCCGGGTCCGCGCGCATATCCCTGCGGTATGGTCGGCCTCGCACCGTGAACCTCCCCCCGACGCGAGCCGCTGGAGGGACCATGGACGGCAGCAGAACCTGTCTGCCGACCTACCTGCCAGGAGCCGCCATGGCCGACAGCGTGCCGGTGCGCTGCCCGACATGCCGCCGTGAGAACGCCTTCACCCCGCCCACCTTCCCGTGCGCGTGCGGCGCCCCGCTGACCATGCCGGTGCTGCGCGGTGGCATCCCCGTCGAGATCCTGCACCGCACCTGGCAGAGTTCCTGGGTGGAGGTACGCTGCGACACCTGCGGCCGGCTCGACGAATGGCCCGCGCCGGAGTCCGGCTGCGTGTGCGGGACGGTGGTCCGCGTCCCCGTCGTACCGGCGCCGACCCCGCCGCCGCCCAACCCGCCGGCCCCCGGCAGCCCCGCCTCGGCACCGCCCGCCGGACCGCACCGACGGCCGCCGGTGCTGCGTCCCGCTTTCCGCCCGGTCACCATCCGTACGGCCGGCGACTGCGTCACCGCCGCCGCCCAGTACCTGAAATGGCTGGGCTTCACCGACATCGCCCGGGTGCCGGAGCGCACCGCGTCCGGTGTCGACCTGCGCGGCACCGGTGTGGTGGCCCAGGTCGACCCGACGACCCGGGCGACCAAGCTGCGGGAGGTCGAGTGTCTGTGGCTCAACGCCCTCAACGACTCGGCGGTCGCGGTCTGCTTCTCCCTGGCGGGCTACTCCCGCGACGCCCGCTCCCGCGCCGACGAACTGCACCTCCCACTGTTCGTCATGGACCTCACGGGCACCCCGCAGCCGGTCAACGACCCGGCCGACGAGCTGATCAGGGACGGCGCCGGGCAGTAGGGCTCCGGGGGAGCCGGCCGGGCCGCCCGGGCGGGGCCGCGGCGGGGAAGCCGGGTGGGACCGCGGGGCCACCGGGCGGGGCACCGACGGGTGCTGGTTAGGGTCGGTGCGACCCCGACCAGCGTACGGAGAGCCCCGATGAAGGCCAGAACCAGCGCCGACGCGCTGCTGCGACTGCGCGGCGTCAGCCGTCGCTACGGCGACCGGCAGGCACTGCACCCGATCGACCTCGACCTGGCCGCGGGCGGTTGCACGGCCCTGTTCGGCCACAACGGATCCGGCAAGTCCACCCTGCTGCGCATCGCGTGCGGCCGGGACGCGCCGACCACCGGCACGGCCCGGTTCGCCGGCCGCAAGGTCGCGGAGGACGACCCGGAGGTACGGGCGCGGGTCGCGGTGGTCGGCGACAGCGTCGCCTGCTACCCCGACCTCACCGTCCGCGAGCACCTGGAACTCGTCACCGTCGCCCACGCCGTGGACGACGCCCAGGCCTGGATCGACCAGGTGCTCGCCGACCGCCGGCTGGCCGGTCACGCCCACGCGCTGCCGGGCTCGCTCTCCTCCGGCCAGTTGCAGTCGCTGCTGCTGGCCGCCGCGCTGGTACGGCCGCGCGACCTGCTCGTCCTCGACGAACCCGAGCAGCGGCTCGACCCCGACGCCCGCGCGCGCCTGGCCGCCCTGCTGGTCGCCGAGAAGGCGGACGGCGTGGCCGTGCTGCTCGCCACGCACCAGGCGGAGCTGGCTCTGGAGGTCGCCGACCGCATGATCGCGCTGGAGGACGGCCAGGTCGTCGAGCAGGGCCGCCCGGCGGAGGTGCTGGAGAGGCTGGGAGTCCGCTCATGACCGCACGCGACACGCCAGCGGACACGCGGCCGGCCGAGGACGACGCCCCCGCCCCGGGCTGCCCCGATGCGCCGGACTCCCCGGAGGAGACCGAGGACCGGGCCGGCTGGAACGAGGCCGACGACGACCGCACCGCCGAGACGCTCCAATGGCTGCGCGCCAAGCGCCGCGCCCACCACCGGCAGCGCCGCCGCGACCGGGCCGTCCTCGTCTACTGCGTCGTCCTCGCGGCGCTGGGGTACGGCAGCGGATACGCCCACCGCTTCCTGCGCGAACTGAAGCTCGGCGCGGACCACGGCAGCCTCGGCGCCGACCTCCAGCGCACCCTGCCCGCCGCCTTCGTCGCCGTCACCCTGGGACTGGCCGTGCTCGCCGCGCGCGACGCGCTGTGGCGCGGGCCGGTCGTGGTGTCCGGGCCGAGCGTCGGCTGGCTCCTCGCCCAGCCCGTACGGCGCGGAGCGGTGCTGCGGCCCGGCTTCCGGCGCTCCGCAGGGCTGGCCGTGGCCGCGGGGCTGCTGGTGGCGGCGGCCGCGGCCGTGGTCCTCCAGGTCACCGGCCTGGCCTCGTTCGGCGGCGGGCTCCTGGCCCTGCTCCCCGCGGCGGTCTGCCTGCCGCTGCTGGCCTCCTCGCTCGGCATGGTGGTGGAGCGCCGGCCGCACCTGGCGCGGTACGTACGGCGCTCGACCGCGCCCGTCACCCTGCTGCTGGCCCTGAGCGCGGGTCAAGCCGCCCTGGCCGGCGCCGGTCACCGCTGGGCGCCGCTGGAACGGGCCGAACTGTGGTCCGGGCCATGGGGCTGGGCAGCGCAGCCGGTCGTGTCCGTGACCGGCGGGGCGGCACCCGGGTGGCCCGCCGCGGCCGTGCTCCTCGTGGCCGTCACCTCGGTGGCCGTGCGGTACGCCCACCGGGACGCCGCGCACGTGCCCAACGCCCAGTTGCGCCGCCGGGCGGCGACGGCCACGGCCGTCACGTCCGGAGTGTTCGCCCTGGAACTGCGGGCCGCGAAGCTGGCCGTGACGGAGGCGGGCGGCGGCGGACCGCGGCGCCGGTGCCACCTGCCACCACCCCCGCACCGGCACCTGATCGTCGTCTGGCGCGACCTGCTGGCCCTGCTGCGCTCGCCCGGCCGGCTGGGCCGCGCCGTCACCTGGACGGCCGCTGCCGCCGCGGCGGCGGGGCTCGGCGCGGCGACCGTGGGCGAGAAGCGCGTCCTCGGCCTGGCCGTGGGGCTGCTGTGCGGGTACGCGGCGGTCGGCGCCCTGGCCGAGCCCGCCCGCCTGGAGACCGATGACGTACGGCGGGCGGCCTGGTCGCCGTACCGGCTGCGGACGCTGATGCTGCACCACGCGATCGTGCCCACGGTGCTCGGCGCGGCCCTGGGCCTGCTCGCGGCCGTACCGTACGCCTTGGCAGGCGCGGTGTGGGCGCTCGTGCTGATGCCGCTGTGCGCGGTGCCGTTCGCGGCGGCGGCGGTCTTCGGCGCGTGCCGCGGACCGGCGCGCACGGACCTGCTGTTCGTCGGCGGCGCCACCCCGATGGGCGGCCCCGGACCGTTCCTGTTCGCCGCGTGGTACGCCGCCGGCCCCCTGGTGTCGGTCGCCGGCCTCACCCTCACCCTGAACGCGGCACTCACCCACGGCCCCGACGCGCGGTCCACGTTCTCCGTGGCCGTCATGGCGGCACTGCTCACGGCCGGCCTGCTGTTCTTCGCGAGCCGCTCGGCGAACCGCCTCGTCACCCACTGAACGCGCCGGGGAGCGCACGAAAACCGGCTGCCGTACATCCGCCGGCCTGTGACGATGCTGTCATGAACGCAATGGGAAACTGCCCCGTCGTCCGTGCTGCCGTGCCCCTCGACCTCCCCGTGCTGCGGGACGTCGAGCGGGCGGCCGGGGAGGCGTTCCGTGCTGTGGGGATGGCGGAGATCGCGGATGACGAGCCGCCGTCGTTGGCGGAGCTGGCGGGTTATCAGGAGGCGGGCCGGGCGCTGGTGGCCTGTGCCGGGGCCGGGCCGGTCGGGTATCTGCTCTGGGAGCCGGTCGACGGCTGTGCGCACATCGAGCAGGTCTCCGTGCATCCGGACGGTGCGCGTCGCGGGCTCGGCCGGGCGTTGATCGAGCGGGCCCGGCAGGACAGCGGGCTGCCCGCGGTCACCCTCACCACCTTCGCGGGCGTGCCGTGGAACGCGCCGTACTACGCCCGGCTCGGTTTCCGGGCCCTGGACGACGCCGAGATCGGCGAGGGGCTGCGCGGGATCCGGCGCCGGGAGGCCGCGCTGGGGCTGGACCGGTGGGAGCGGGTGTGTATGCGGCGGGACGGCTGATCCGGGCGGCCGCCCGGCGCAGGGCCGGTGGCCTGGTGGTGTGCCCCTGCGGGTGCTCCCCGCTTGCCCGGTGCTCCGGCCGCCGGGACGATCGCCGGATGAGCCCACGTCGAACGGCTTCCCGGCCCACCCCCGCCCCCGTGCCCGTGATGACGGGTGCCGGCGGCGGTGAGGCGTCCGGCGCGGACCGGGCGGCCGCGCGCCGCTCCCCCGCCCGGCGGGTCGGTGCCGTCGCCACGGCCGCCTGCGTCGTCGTTCTCGTGCCGTTGCTCGGTACGGGGCTCGTGGTCGACGAGTCGTCCGAGATCCGGTCACCCGGTGACGGGGCCACCGCTCTGCTGCGGGCGGTGCTGCTGGCCGCGCTGTGTGTGCAGGTCGGTGAGTTGGCCGGGGCGCGGCTCGCGCGGGGTGTGCGGGGAGCGCCGGCAGGGCTGCCCCGGGGCTGGTCGGTGTGGGCCGCCCGGGTGGGAGTGGCGGCGGCCGTGGGGCAGTTGCTGCTGGTGGCGGGGCGCGGGTCGCCGTTCGCGGGGCTGTCGGGGCCGGCTCTCGTCGACGCGTACGCCACCCGGCCCGGCCTGCTGGCTCTCCTGGAGGCCAACGCGTTCCTGCTCGCCGCCGTGGCTGCGGCTTCCGGCCGCCCGGGGTGGGCCGGCGTTCCGCTGGCCGCCGTCATCCTCGGTGAGGCGCTGCGGGCCCATCCCGAGACCGGTACGCCGGAGGTCGGTGTCGCGCTCACTCTCGTCCACCTGACGTCGGCCGCGCTGTGGGCGGGCGGTCTGCTGTACGTGCTGCGGACGCGGTGGTGCTGGCGGCACTACGGGGCGGCGGGGCGGGAGTTGCTGCTGCGGTACGCGCGGCCGGCGGCACTGCTGTTCGCCGCGATCACGGTGACCGGCGTGTGCAGCACACTGCGCCGGCTGCCGCTCGCGGAGACGTTCGGCACGGCGTACGGCCGCGTCCTGCTGGCCAAGCTCGTGCTCGTCCTGGCCGTGGGCGGGCTGGCGCTGGCCGCCCGCGGACGGCTGCGCCGGGAGGCGGCGCTGCCGGGTGCGGCGACCGGTCCGGCCCGTGCGGAGGTGGTGGCGCTGGCGGCGGTGGTGCTGGTTTCCGCCGTTCTGACCGCCGTGCCGCTGCCGCCCGCGCCGTGATGCCGTGGGCGGCGCGGGCCGTCCCGGGGGCGGGGGCGGGGGCCGTTCAGGGCCCGGTCGCGGGCGGGCCGTACCCGCCGCGCGTGATAATGGCCGGATGTTCGACGCGAAGCGACTGCGGGCCGTCTGCCTGGACTTCAACGGCGCGGCCGAGGAGTTCCCGTTCCCCGGGAACCGTGAGGTGTGCACGTTCAAGGTCGGTGGGAAGATCTTCGCGTTGAGCAGCCTGGACGCCGAGCCGCTGAGCGTGAGCCTGAAGTGCGACCCGGACCTGGCGGAGCGGCTGCGGGCCGCGCACCCCGAGATCGTGCCGGGCCACCACCTCAACAAGCGGCACTGGAACACCGTCTCGCTCGCGGGGGCGCTGGACGACCGGCTGGTCCTTGACATGATCGAGGATTCGTACGACCTCGTCGTGGCGCGGCTGCCGCGTGCGCAGCGGCTCGCGCTGGACTGGCCGGGCCACGCCTGATCGACGGCGCGCGGCCCGGCCGTACCGCCGGGTCCGAGCCGCTATGCCTGCGCCGCTTCGACGGGCCCGGCCGGTTCCGGAGCGGCGGCCGGCCCGGCCGTCGCCGCCGGGACCGCCGCCCCCGCCGGGGCCCCCGTCTCCGCCGCCAGTCGTGCCGCCAGCCGCTCCCGCAGCTCGATCTTCCTGACCTTGCCGCTGACGGTCATCGGGAAGGTGTCGAGGACATGCACGTAGCGCGGCACCTTGTAGTGCGCCAGGCGGGAGCGGCAGAAGCGGGCCAGCTCGTCGCGGGTGAGCCCGTCCGCCGAGTCGCGCAGGATGACACAGGCGGCGATCTCCTCGCCGTACTTGGCATCCGGGACGCCGACCACCTGCACGTCCGCGATCTTCGGATGGGTGTGGAGGAACTCCTCGATCTCGCGCGGGTAGACGTTCTCCCCACCCCGGATGATCATGTCCTTGATGCGGCCGACGATCCGCAGGTAGCCGTCGTCGTTCATCACCGCGAGGTCGCCGGTGTGCATCCAGCGCTCCGCGTCGATCGCCTCGTCGGTGCGTTCCGGCTCCTCCCAGTAGCCCAGCATCACGCTGTAGCCGCGGGTGCACAGTTCACCCGGCTCGCCGCGCGCCACGGTCGCTCCGGTCGCCGGGTCCACCACCTTGACCTCGATGTGCGGCAGCACCCGGCCCACCGTGCCGGTGCGGTGCGCCAGGTCGTCGTCGCGCCGGGTCTGGGTGGAGACCGGTGAGGTCTCGGTCATGCCGTAGCAGATGGACACCTCGGCCATGTGCATCTCGGAGACGACCCGCCGCATCACCTCCTCGGGGCACGGCGAGCCCGCCATGATCCCGGTGCGCAGCGACGACAGGTCGTACGTGGCGAAGTCCGGGTGGTCCAGTTCGGCGATGAACATCGTCGGGACGCCGTACAGGGAGGTACAGCGCTCCTCCTGGACGGCCCGCAGGGTGGCCGCCGCGTCGAAGGCGGGCGCCGGGAGGACGATGCAGGCGCCGTGCGAGGTGGCGCCGAGGTTGCCCATGACCATGCCGAAGCAGTGGTAGAAGGGCACCGGCAGGCAGACCCGGTCGTGCTCGGTGTAGCCGACCGTCTCGCCCACCCAGAAGCCGTTGTTGAGGATGTTGTGGTGGGAGAGGGTGGCGCCCTTGGGGAATCCGGTGGTGCCGGACGTGTACTGGATGTTGACCGGGTCGTGCGGCGACAGCTCCTTCGCGCAGGCGGCGAGCTTCGCCTGCGGCACCCCGGCGCCGGCCGCCAGCAGCCCGTCCCACGTCGGGTCGGCGATGTAGACCACGTCGCGCAGGGCCGGGCTCTCGGCCCGTACCTGCTCGATCATCCGCCGGTAGTCGCTGCTCCTGTGGGCGACGGCGGAGACCAGCACGCTCATCCCGGCCTGCTTGAGCACGTACGCCAATTCGTGCACCCGGTAGGCGGGATTGATGTTGACCATGATGGCGCCGATGCGGGCGGTGGCGTACTGCACCAGCACCCACTCCGGGCAGTTGGGCGCCCAGATGCCGACCCGGTCGCCCTTGCGCACGCCCTTGGCGAGCAGGCCGAGCGCGACCTCGTCCACCGCCCGGCCCAGCTCCGCGTACGTCCAGCGGCGTCCGCCCGCCACGTCGACCAGCGCCTCGCGGTCGCCGAACCGGCCGATCGCGCGTTCCAGGTCGGCGCCGATGGTGCGGTCGAGCAGCGGCCGGTCGGTCTCCCCCCGCGCGTACGCCTCCCGGTGGCGCTCGGCGCCGCTCCCGCGGGGTCCCGGCGGGTGGCTCGGCGGCCTGCTCATGTCGGTCATCGGTGGTCTTCCTCTCGGTACTCGGCGGAGCCGCCGCCCTCTTCGGCGGTGCGCTCACGCAGTTCCACACGGCGGATCTTGCCCGAGACCGTCTTGGGCAGATCCGCGAACTCCAGTCGCCGCACACGCTTGTACGGGGCGAGCACCGCACGGGAGTGCGCGAAGAGCACCGCCGCGGTCTCCGGTCCAGGCTCCCAGCCGGCCGCCAGCACCACATACGCCTTGGGCACGGCCAGCCGTACGGGATCGGGCGCGGGAACCACGGCGGCCTCGGCGACCGCTTCGTGTTCCAGCAGTGCGCTCTCCAGCTCGAAGGGTGAGATCTTGTAGTCGCTGGCCTTGAAGACGTCGTCCCGGCGGCCGATGTAGGTGAGGTAGCCGTCCGCGTCGCGCGCGCCGATGTCGCCGGTGCGGTAGTAACCGCCGGCCATCGCCTCGGCGGTGCGCTCGGGGTCGCCGTGGTAGCCGGTGGTCAGGCCCACCGGCCGGGCCGACAGGTCGAGGGCGATCTCGCCCTCGTCGGCGGGCTCGCCGGTGACCGGGTCCAGCAGGACGACCTCGAAGCCGGGGGTGGGGCGGCCCATGGAGCCCGGTTTCAGGGGCTGGCCCGGGGTGTTGGCGACCTGGACGGCGGTCTCGGTCTGCCCGAAGCCGTCGCGGATGGTGACGCCCCACGCCTCCCGGACCCGTTCGATGATCTCCGGGTTGAGCGGTTCACCGGCCGCGACGATCTCCCGGGGCGGGGTCTTCAGCGCCGTCAGGTCGGCCTGGATGAGCATCCGCCAGACGGTGGGCGGGGCACAGAAGCTGGTGACGCCCGCCCGGTCCATCTCCGCCATCAGCCGGGCCGCGTCGAAGCGGGTGTAGTTGTGGAGGAAGACGGTGGCCTCGGCGTTCCAGGGGGCGAAGAGGTTGGACCAGGCGTGCTTGGCCCAGCCGGGCGAGGAGATGTTCAGGTGGACGTCGCCCGGTTCCAGGCCGATCCAGTACATCGTCGCCAAGTGGCCGACGGGGTACGAGGTGTGGGTGTGTTCGACGAGCTTGGGCCGGGCCGTGGTGCCGGAGGTGAAGTAGAGCATCAGGGGGTCGTCGGCCCGGGTGGGGCCCGTGGGCTCGTACGTGTCGCAGGCGGCCGCCGCGTCCTCGTAGGCGAGCCAGCCCGCGGCGGCCGTCCCGGCGTCGCCGCCGACCGCGATCCGGGTGTAGTCGCCGGGTACGTCCGCGAACTTGCCGGTGTCGGCGGCCCGGACGAGTACGTGCCGGGCGCGGCCCCGTTCGACGCGGTCGGCGAGGTCGAGCGGGCCCAGCAGCGGGGTGGCGGGGATGACGACGGCGCGCAGCTTCATCGCGGCGAGGGCGGTCTCCCACAGCTCGGCCTGGTTGCCCAGCATGACCACGATCCGGTCGCCGGCCCGTACGCCCTGTGCGGCCAGCCAGTTGGCGGCCCGGTTCGAGCCGCGGCGCAGTGCGTCGAAGGTGCGGCGGGTGTGGGTGCCGTCCTCCTCGACGATGTGCAGGGCGGTGCGGCCGTTGCCGTCGGCGATGTGGTCGAACCAGTCCAGCGCCCAGTTGAAGTACGCGGGTCGGGGCCAGGTGAAGCCCGCGCGGGCGCCGTGGTAGTCGTCGCGGTGGCGGAGCAGGAAGTCCCGCGCCGCGCGGAACTCCGCGGTCGGGCCGGGGGCCGCCGCGGCCCCCGCGCCCCGTGCGTGCCCGGCACCCGGCCGGTCCTCGGCTTTCTGTCCGTCCACAGCGCTCACCGCTCCCGCCACGTCCGTACCAGGGGAAACCCCCCTCATACCGTCCGTACCACCCGTCGCACCTGTCATATCCGTGTCCGCCATGTGTCCTCCTCATTGCCGCACCGCCTACCGCCATCGTGTAATCGGTGACGCAGGTCTCACCACCCCCGAACGGGGGGAAGCGGAGGTTTCGGCGTGCGGGTCGAGTCAGAGGGCGGCGGGTCCGTCGACGTCCACGCGGCGCTGTTGCGGCTGCGGCGGACGAGCGGGCTGCCGGTGGCGTTCGGCGGACTGCGGTACGGCACGGGCCGCTACCGCATCAGCGAGCTGACGGGCGCCAGAACCGCCGCGCTGCACGGGCTGGCCGTCCGGCACGGCAACGGGCTCGGCGGCAAGGCGGCGGTGCTCACCCGGCCCTTCGCGGTGACCGACTATCACTCGTCCGCCGTCATCAGCCACGAGTACGACGCCGCCGTGGCGGCCGAGGGGCTGTGTTCCGTGCTCGCGGTGCCGGTCGTCGTGCGGCGGCGGGTGCGCGGGGTCCTCTACGGGGCGCTGCGGCGCGCCGTACCGCTCGGCGACCGCCCGCTGTCCGCCGCGATGGAGGCCGCCCGCGAACTGGAACAGGCCCTGCTCCTCCAGGACGAGGCGCAGCGGCTGCTGTCGGTCGCCCGGCAGCCGACGGCCGCCGGCCCGGCGGCCTGGGAGGAGGTGCGGGAGGCCCACGGCGACCTGCGGTCCCTGGCGCAGCGCGTCGCGGACCCGGTGCTGCGTCACGAGATGCTGGCGGCGTGCGGGCGGCTGGCGGCGGCGTCGGCCCCCGGGCCGGGCCGGACGGACGGCCCGGTGCTGGCGCCGCGTGAGGTGGACGTGCTGGCGTGCGTGGCCTCGGGCGCGACCAACGCCGCGGCGGCGGAACGGCTGGGCCTGCGCCCGGAGACGGTCAAGAGCTACCTGCGGTCCGCCATGCGCAAGCTGGGGGTGCACTCGCGGCTCCAGGCGGTGGTGGCGGCACGCCGGGCGGGGCTGCTGCCCTGAGCGGTGCGGTACGCGGTACGGCGGAGCGGGGCCGGCCGGGCGTTCCGGCCGGCCCCGCTCCCGGGGCGTGGTGTCACTTGTGGTGCGGCTGGTAGTACGAGCCGAGTTGCTGGTGGTAGTCCGGGTTGCCGAGGTGCTTCTCCTTGTCGAACTCCGGGGAGTTCTTGATCTCTTCCTTGGTGCGGGAGACGTAGATCTTGCGCTCGGCGGTGTCCACGGACGCGACGACGCCGGCCGGCAGCAGGACGTGCTTGCCGAAGATCCACACACCGGTGTCGACCACGATCCAGGCGGAGCCCACTTCGTCGGAGTGCTTGTCGACCTTGCCGATGCTGCCGTCCGTGGCCTCGACCTTGAAACCCGCGAGGTCCGTGCCGGCCGTGTGGCCGGCGCCGGCCGGATAGCCCCAGATGTCGGTCATGAAACGCTCCTTCGTACGATCGGGACCGGAACAGGACGCCGGGTGCCCGGCCGCACCCCGCCCAAACGGCGGCGCGGCGCCGGCGTACCGCTTCCGGCCACCGCGCCGCGCCCCCGCCTCCGGCCACCGGGCTTCGCGTCCCCTTCAGCCGTCCGTCCAACGGCCCGTTCAGCGATCCGTCCAGCGGTCCGCTCAGCAGACTCACCGGCCCTCACCAGCCCTCACCGGCGAACGGCAGGTACTCCGTCTCCAGCGCGGCGTCCAGCGACCGGGCCGCGCCCGGCGTACGCTCCTCGACCAGACCGGCGCGCACGAGCTGCCGCACCTGCACCCCGCCGAGGTAACAGGCCGACAGATCCCGTACGTCCAGCACCAGGCCGGCCGGATCACCGGTGGCGCCGTACGCGGCACCGGACGGGTCCACCGTCAGCCGGAAGCGGCCGGCGTTGGCGGGCAGCGTGGCGTCGCGCACCTCCAGGACGAGGTCGGCGGGCGCGGCCCAGGAGCGGCTGGTCAGCGCCCGGGCCACGTCCACCAGCCGGAGCCACAGCGCGGGCCACCGGCCGGTGACCCGCACCTGGTCGCGGTCGGCGGCGAAGTGCGGCAGCGGGTCGTCGGGGGCCAGCGCCCAGGCCCGTACCTTGCGCGTCAGGTCGATGGACGCGAGATAGGACCAGAGGGCCGCGGCGGCCGGGGCGTCGGCCGCCACCATCTCCTCGACGGTGACGGTGGCCTTCTCCCCCACCCGGTACACGACGTATCCGGCGGCGGGCGCGCCCTTGTCGCCGAGGACCACGACGCGCGACGGGCCGTCCTTCGCGTCGTCGTCCCCGTCGCCGGAGCAGACCGCGCGCCGCCACCACGCCGCGTCGCGGGAGAACCGCCCGCCGCGCCGCGCCCTACTCGTCTCGTACAGCGGCGCGAGCACGTCGGGGGCGTCCGCCGGGGCGATCAGCCGCAGCGGGCGCCGGTCGGGCGTGACGCGCAGGTTCAGGGGCCGGGTGGTGTCGATCTCGACGCTGTACGCCTCGGTGGCGGGGCCGAAGCCGAAGCGGCCGTAGATCGCGTCCTCCGACGCCCACAGGCAGGCCAGCGGCCGGTCGGCGGCGGCGCAGCGGCGCCACAGCTCGCCCATCATGCCGGTCAGCACGCCGCGCCGCCGGTGGGTGGGCGCGACCGAGACGAAGTCCAGTTCGACGGCGGGGAGTTCGCCGCCCGGGACGGAGAGTCCCAGGCGCCGCGCCGCGGCGAAGCCGACGATCTCCTCGTCGTCGTACGCGCCCACCCGCTCGCAGTGCAGCAGCGCTTCGCGATGGCGCTTGCGGGTGGCGTCACCGGCCCTGTTGTGGAAGGCGAGGTAGGCCAGATCGAGGGCCCGGTCGACATGTCCTTCGGGGACGCCCCGTAAGTCCGTGGTCACCCCGAAGACGCTAACTCCGGGCCCCGCGCGCCGTCATCCGGTTTTCCGCGGCGGGCCGCCGGTGCCGCCCGCACCGCCGCCGGTACGGCCCGGACCGCCGCCGGGGCCGCCGCCCGGCCCCGAGAGGAAGTCCCGCACCCGGTGGCGGCGCCGGGACGGCGGCCGGCCACGGTAGTCGTCACCGTAGTTCTCGTCGTAGTCCCCCTCGCCGCTGTCCGGGTTGTGCAGCACGGTCCAGCTCACGGCCGACACCGCGGGCTCCAGCGACAGCCTGCTGACCGCTTCTTCGAGCAGGCTGTCGTCGCGCCGCTCGGTGGTCAGCTCGGCGGCGACGGTGACCTTCGGCGGCGTACCGTCGTCCTGCCGCGAGGCGCCGTCGTCGCGGCTGTGCACCGCCCGCAGCCGGAAGCCGGGACGGCTGACGGCCTGCACGACCACGGTCCTGATGTGCGCCTCCTCGGGCTCGGTGCACACCGCCTCGAAGTAGTAGTCGGTCGCGACCTCCGCGCCGCCGCCGGGCTCCCGGTCCATCCGCCGGCCGAGCGGCCGCAGCACCAGGTTCGCGCCGACCACGCCGGCCGTGCCGAGCGCCGCGACCACGTACAGCCCGGTGCCCGCCAGGGCGCCGACCGCGGCCGAGCACCACAGTGTGGCCGCGGTGTTCAGGCCGCGTACGTTCAGGCCGTCGCGCATGATGACGCCGGCGCCGAGGAAGCCGATGCCGGAGACGATCTGCGCGGCGACCCGCGACCCGTCGTAGCCCGTGGTGCTGGTCGCGGCCGCGAAGCCGTACTGCGACAGCAGGACGAAGAGCGCGGCTCCGGCGGCGACCAGCGCGTTGGTGCGCAGTCCCGCCATCCGGGCGCGCCACTGCCGTTCCAGTCCGATGACCGCGCCGAACCCCAGGCCGGCGGCGATGTTGCCGGCCAACTGCCACTCGTTCACCATGATCCGCGCTCCTCCTCCGTGCGCTGGTGCGGGGCCGCCCGGAGGCGGCCCCCCTTCTCATCGGCGGTTCACAGCCAGGTGTTGAACCGGCGGATGTACCAGGTCTTCACGCCCTGGGTGAGCAGGCAGTACGCCAGCAGCGTCCCGGCCAGCCACGGGAAGTAGGCCGCCGGCAGCGCCTGCAGGCCGAGTGCCGGGGCCAGCGGCGAGAACGGCAGGGCGATGCCGAACGCCATGACCAGGGCGGTCATCAGCAGCACCGGCCGGGTGGCCCGGGACCGCACGAACGGGATCTTGCGGGTGCGCAGCATGTGCACCACGAGCGTCTGCGTCAGCAGCCCCTCGACGAACCAGCCGGACTGGAACAGCGCCTGGTGTGCCTCGCTGTCCGCACCGAAGACGTGCCACATCAGCAGGAAGGTGGTGATGTCGAACACCGAGCTGGTCGGCCCCAGGACGAGCATGAACCGTCCGATGCCCCGGGCGTCCCAGGTCCGCGGCTTGCGCACGTACTCCTCGTCCATCCGGTCCCAGGGCGTGGCGAGCTGCGAGATGTCGTAGCAGAGGTTCTGGACGAGCAGTTGGGTGGCCAGCATCGGCTGAAAGGGCAGGAAGGCGGAGGCGGCCAGCACCGAGAAGACGTTCCCGAAGTTCGAGGAGGCCGTCATCTTGATGTACTTGATGGTGTTGCCGAAGGTCCGGCGGCCCTGGAGGACGCCCTGCCCGAGGACGGTCAGGTCCTTCTCCAGCAGGATGATGTCCGCGGACTCCTTGGCGATGTCGACGGCGGTGTCGACCGAGACACCGACGTCCGCCTCGCGCAGCGCGGCGGCGTCGTTGATGCCGTCACCGAGGAAGCCGACGGTGTGCCCGGCGCCCTGCAGCGCGCGGACGATCCGGGCCTTCTGTACGGGGTTGACCTTGGCGAACACCGTGGTCGCACGGACCAGCGCGGCCAGCTCCGGCTCGTCGAGGAGGTCGAGGCGGGGCCCCGTGACGACGGTGCCCACCTCGATGCCGACCTCGGCGCACACCCGGGCCGCGACCAGCTCGTTGTCGCCGGTGACGACCTTGACGGCGATACCGCTGCCGGACAGGGCCCGCAGCGCCTCGGCGGCGTCCTGCTTCGGCGGGTCGAGAAAGGCCAGGAAGCCCCGCAGGGTCAGCTCCGCCTCGTCGTCCACACCGTAGGTCTCGCGGGTGGCGGGCAGCGTCCGGGTCGCCACCGCCAGGACGCGCAGGCCCTGCCGGTTGTGGTTCTCGGCGGTCAGGGTGACCTGCCGGCGCAGCGCGTCGGTCAGCTCCACGCGCCGCCCGCCGTCGATGAGGTGGGTGCACCGGGCGAGCACCTCTTCCACGGCGCCCTTGGTGACGAGGAGGTGCCCGTCGGCCGGGCCGTCGAGGTCGTCGCGCCGCAGCACCACCGACATCCGGCGCCGCGCGAAGTCGAAGGGGACCTCGTCGACCAGCGTGAACCGCGCGTCGACGACCACCTCCTCGGCCTCGTGCATCCGGGCGACGACGGCCTGGTCCATGAGGTTGCGCAGGCCCGTCTGGAAGTGGCTGTTGAGGTAGGCGTACTCCAGGACCTCGCCGTCCTCGCGGCCGCGCACGTCGAGGTAGCGGTCCAGGACGACGCGGTCCTCGGTCAGGGTGCCGGTCTTGTCCGTGCACAGCACGTCCATCGCGCCGAGGTTCTGGATGGCGTTCAGGCGCTTGACGACGACCTTGCGCCGGGCCATGGCGACCGCGCCGCGCGCCAGGTTGGTGGTGACCACCATCGGCAGCATCTCGGGCGTCAGGCCCACCGCGACCGCCACCGCGAAGGTGACCGCCTCGGCCCAGTCGCCTTTGGTCAGACCGTTGACGGCGAACACCAGCGGCACCATCACCAGCATGAAGCGGATCAGCAGGAAGCTGACCTTCCTCACCCCGGCGTCGAAGCTGGTCTCCGGGCGCTCGCCCGCCAGCGAACCGGCCATCGACCCGAAGTAGGTGTCCGGGCCGGTGGCCACGACCACGCCGGTCGCGGTGCCGGAGGTGACGGACGTGCCCGCCAGCGCCAGGTTGTCGGCCTCCACCGGGTCGGCGGTCGTGTGCTGCCCCTCGTCCGGGGTCCGGGTGTCGGCCTTGGCGACGGGCAGCGACTCACCGGTGAGCGCGGCCTGGGCGACCATGAGGTCCTTGGCGGACAGCAGCCGCAGATCGGCCGGTACGAGGTCGCCGGCGGCCAGCTTGACGAGGTCGCCGCGCACGACGTCCGCCACGGGCACCTCGACGGTGGCCGGCGCCTGCGTCCGTCCGGCCTGGCGCTGTACGGCGGTGGTCGTGGTGACCAGGGCGCGCAGCGCGGCGGCCGAGCTGCCCGAGCGGTACTCCTGCCAGAACCGCAGCAGCGCGCTGATCAGCACCATCGCGCCGAGGATCGGGATCTTCGGGTCGAAGGGCTCCGTGTCGGCGGCCGGGAGCCACTGCGCGTACATGACGGCGGCCAGGGCGATGAGCACGAGGATGAACGGGTTCCAGAACGCCTTGGCGAGCTGCGCGTACCAGCGCGGCGGGCGTTCGTGCGCGATGACGTTGGGGCCGTCGTGCTCCAGGCGGGCCTCGGCGTTCTCCTGGAGCAGGCCGTCGCGGCCGGTGTGCAGGTCGTGCAGGACCCGGGACGCCGGGCGCGCGCTGATGGCGGCCAGGTGCTCGCCGACGGCGCGGGTGCGGGCCGCCAGCTCGGCGGCCTTGCGCTCCCGGCGGGGGACGCGGCCCGGCGGTGCGAGCTTCTCGGGGGTGAGCAGGTTGGTCATGGCAGAACCTCTCTCCGTGCGGGCGCGGCGGCGTCCGGGCATGACGGCATGCCCGGCGGCGCGGGGCCCCGGCACGGTGAATTCGGGTCACGGGGAAGGGAGAATTACGGGAAAGCGAATGGCCGGGCACACCGGGAAGCGCCGGGGCGGACCCGCGTGCTTTCCGCGCACCACGGCAGAAGCGCGGCGCGCGGAAAGCGGGCAGCACGACACGCAGCGGAAAGCACGGGGAAAGCACGGTAAAGGCGCGGGAAAGCACGGGAAAGGGGACGCGGGAAACGCCGACCGGCGATACACCGGGCCGGACCGGGACCGGGCTGGACCGGAGCCGGAACGGGCCCAGGGTGGCCCACCCGGCGTGGCCCGAAGGACACGCCCCACGGCAGGCCCGGCCCGCGCCGGCTGTCGGCAGCCCATGACAGCGGGCCGGGCAGCGCTCGGCGGTTCTCGGTGGTGGAGGCACACAGCGTGGCGGCGCACCGGGACCCGGTGGGCCCCCGATGTCAGCTCACGGTGAATTCCGCAGTCAGCACACTGCGACGCTGCGGCAAGGACTTCCTTCGGGACTCATCCCGATCACCTCCTTGCTCGCGCGGACACAAACCGGATGCCGTGCGTTCCGGCATCCTCACCCTCGCATAATGCCATACGCGAAGCGCCGACCCCTCCCCCTTTCGGCCAAGAATTCTTCAAACGTCCGTGTGAGGCGCCGCGCACACGGCGGCCGGTACGGCACCATCGTCCTATGGCGACGGGGAATTCATCGGCCGCCGCGGACGGCGCGGCACCACGGCGGCGCGGGCGGGCGGCCCCGGTGGCGGCGGCCGCACTCCTGCTCGTGGCCACCGTTCCCCTGCTCTTCCGCGCCGCCGGGTCGGACGGCGTGACGCCCGTACCGCAACTGCTCGCCTTTCTGCCCTGGTTATCGGTCCCGGCCGGGCTCGGCCTGGTCCTCTCCCTGGCCGTACGCTGGCGCCCGGGCCTGTTCTGGGCCGCCGCCGCCCTGATCGGCACGGCCGCGTCCCTCCTCTCGTACGGCACCGACGCGCCCCCGCCACGCGGCCCGGCCGTCGCCCGGCTCCGCGTCCTGACCGCGAACCTGGAATTCGGCCGGGCGACCGACGGGCTGCTGGCCGCGCTGCGCCGGGAGAAGCCGGGCCTGGTCGCGGTCCAGGAATGCGACCCGGACCGCTGCGCCACGGCCCTGGCCTCCCCCGAGGTGCGCGCGGCCTACCCGTACCGCCTGCTCGCCGGGCGCGGCGCCTCCGAAGGCTCCGCCGTACTGAGCCGGTATCCGCTCACCCCGGACGGCGGGGTCGCGGGGGAACTCGCCATGCCACGGGCGGCCGTCACCGTCGCCGGCCGGCGCCTGCGCTTCCAGGTCGCCCATC
Organism: Streptomyces sp. NPDC018045; assembly: GCF_044327445.1. NCBI lineage: Bacteria > Bacillati > Actinomycetota > Actinomycetes > Kitasatosporales > Streptomycetaceae > Streptomyces > Streptomyces sp. NPDC018045. The sequence continues at coordinate 320,046 of NZ_JBIRFL010000002.1, read as the reverse complement.
CGATGCCGCCGCTGCCCGCCTCCTTGGACACCTGGCGCACCGAACTCGGCCGTCTCCGCGATCTGGCGGCCGCGCGTGGCCCCGATCCGCTGGTCATCGCGGGCGACTTCAACTCCTCGCAGGACCACGCCGCGTTCCGGGCCGTCCTCGACGCCGGTCTGCTCGACAGCGCCCGCCTGGCCGGTCTGCCCCGCACGCCGTCCTGGCCCGCCCGGACGGCCCCGGTGCTGGGCGCGCAGATCGACCACGTCCTGACCGGCGGAGCCCTGCGGCCGCGTGCGGCGCGCTTCCTCGACCTCCCGGACACGGACCACCGCGCTCTGCTCGTCGACCTCGATCTGCACGCGGGACGCTGACGCCGCCGCGCGGCCGGGACCGGGTGCCCGGCCCCGAGGGCCGGCCCGGGTGCGGCCCTGCCGCAGGCGCCACCCGCGCTCACGCCACCGAAGCCGGCCCGATGCGGTCCAGGGTCGTGGGGGTGTCGTGGTGGATGGGGGTGTGGGCGCCGGTGAGGGGAACGCCGGTGCCGCCGCGGCGGTTCGCGACGATCTCGGCGGCGATGGACAGGGCCGTCTCCTCGGGGGTGCGGGCGCCCAGGTCGAGGCCGATGGGCGAGCGCAGGCGGTTGAGTTCGAGTTCGGTCAGGCCGACGTCGCGCAGGCGGGCGAGGCGGTCCAGGTGGGTGCGGCGGGAGCCCATGGCGCCGACGTAGGCGACGGGCAGCCGCAGGGCGCGTTCCAGGAGGGGGACGTCGAACTTGGCGTCGTGGGTCAGGACGCACAGGGCCGTGCGGGCGTCGAGGTCCTGGGTCTCCAGGTAGCGGTGCGGCCAGTCGACGACGATCTCGTCCGCTTCGGGGAAGCGGGCGCGGGTCGCGAAGACGGGCCGGGCATCGCAGACGGTGACGTGGTGGCCGAGGAACTTGCCGGCGCGCACGAGGGCGGCGGCGAAGTCGATGGCGCCGAAGACGATCATGCGAGGGGCCGGGACGGCGGACTCGACGAGGAGGCGGACGGGTTCGCCGCAGCGGGACCCGTCGGCGCCGATCTCGACGGTGGCGGTACGGCCCGCGTCCAGCAGGGCACGGGCCTCGTGGACGGCGGTGCGGTCCAGGCCGGGGTGGCCGCCGAGGGTACCGGTGGCCGCCCCGTCGGGGCGGACGAGCAGGGCGTGGCCCAGCAGGCGGGCCGGGCCGCGGACGACCCGGGCCACCGCCGCCGCTTCCCCGGCCGCCGCGGCGGCCAGGGCGGCGGTGAGGGTGGCGGCGCGGTCCGTGCCGGCCGGTGTGCGGGTGCCGTCGTCCTCCGGTGCGTCCGTGCCGTGCGGCCGTACCGGAGTGACGAGGATGTCGATGACACCGCCGCAGGTCAGGCCGACCGCGAAGGCGTCCTCGTCGCTGTAGCCGAAGCGCTCCAGCACCGTTTCCCCGGTCCGCAGCGCGTCCTGGCACAGCTCGTAGACCGCCCCCTCGACGCATCCGCCGGAGACCGACCCGATCGCCGTGCCGTCGCTGTCGACGGCCAGTGCGGCGCCCGGCTGGCGGGGCGCGCTGCCGCTGGTGGCCACGACGGTGGCCACCGCGAAGGGGCGTCCCTGCCGGGCCCACCGGTGCAGCTCGTCGGCGATGTCCAGCATGTCGGTCTCCTTACGGGTGGAGGCGGGGCGGGCGTTACTTGACGCCCAGCCAGTTCTCGATGGGGTGCAGCGCGAAGTAGCCGAGGAAGATCAGTGCGAGTACCCACATGAAGGCGCCGACCTCCCGCCACTTGCCCTGGGCGGCCTTGATGACGGTGTAGGCGATGACGCCCGCACCGACGCCCGCGGTGATGTTGTACGTGAAGGGCATCAGCGCCACGGTGAGGAACACCGGGACGGCCACCGATCGGTCGCTCCAGTCCACGTGCTTGGCGGCACTCATCATCATCGAGCCGATGACGACGAGGGCGGCCGCGGCGACCTGGGCGGGCACGAGCTGGGTGAGCGGGGTGAAGAAGAGGCAGGCCGCGAAGAACAGGCCGGTGACGACTGAAGACAGTCCGGTACGGGCGCCCTCGCCGACGCCGCTGGCCGACTCGATGAACACGGTCTGGCCGGACGCGCCCGCGACACCGCCGATCGCGCCGCCCGCGCCGTCGACGAACAGCGCCTTGGACAGGCCCGGCATCCGGCCCTTGTCGTCGGCCAGCTCGGCCTCCGTACCGACGCCGATGATGGTGGCCATGGCGTCGAAGAACCCGGCGAGCACCAGGGTGAAGACGATCACGCCGACGGTGATCGCGCCGATCTGGTCCCAGCCGCCGAACTCGACGTGCCCGAAGAGCCCGAAGTCGGGCGCGGCGACGGCGCTGCCGTGCAGTTCGGGGGAGGTGCCGCCCCAGTCCTTGTCGGTGAGGCCGCCGAGGGTGGTGGCGAGCACGGACAGGATGGTGCCGACGACGATGCCGATGAGGATGGCGCCGGGGACGTTGCGGGCCTGGAGCATGAAGATCAGCAACAGCGTGACGGCGAAGAAGAGGACCGGCCAGCCGGAGAGTTCGCCGGTCAGGCCGAGCTGTACGGGGCCACCGGTGCCCTTGCCGACGAAGCCGGCCTTCACCAGGCCGAGCAGGGCGACGAACATCCCGATGCCCATGGTGATGGCGTGCTTGAGGGCGAGCGGGATGGCGTTCATGATCATCTCGCGGAGGCCGGTGACCACCAGGAGCATGATGACGACGCCGTACAGCACACACATGCCCATCGCCTGCGGCCATGTCATGTACGGGACGACCTGAGAGGTCAGGGCCGCCGAGACGTTCAGCCCGGCGGCCAGGGCCAGCGGCACCTTGCCGACGAAGCCCATGAGCAGGGTGCAGGCCGCCGCGCCGAGCGCCGTGGCGGTGACCACGCCGGCGCCGGACAGGGTGGTCTTCTCGACGTCCGGAATGGACAGGATGAGGGGGTTGAGCAGGAGGATGTAACACATCGCCATGAAGGTGGTGATGCCGCCGCGCACCTCACGCGCGACCGTCGATCCTCTGTCGGATATGTGGAAGTACCGGTCGAGCCAGGACCGGCCGGCGGGCTGGCGCGTGCCCGCGCCCGCGTCTTCCGCCGTGGTCCTCGGCTCCAGGGACTGCTGGGTCATGGTGCCTTACTCCCAAGGTTCATAGGGGCCCTCGCGTCACGCGCGCACCGCGCCGCGAGATTTGGGATTCACATCGGCCGCACGACCCGGGGGACGGCCCAGGCGCCGGCGGCGGAGCGGCCGTACGGGTGCGGGCACCACGTACGGCCGTTCCGCCGGCGCGGTTATGTGCCGGTGAGGTGCTCCGGGCGGACCGGAGTCCGGTTCAGTTCCAGCCCGGTCGCGTTCCGGATCGCCGCGAGGACGGCCGGGGTGGACGACAGGGTGGGGGCCTCGCCGATGCCGCGCAGCCCGTACGGGGCGTGCTCGTCGGCGAGTTCGAGCACGTCGACCGGGATGGTCGGCGTGTCGAGAATCGTGGGGATCAGATAGTCCGTGAAGGAGGGGTTGCGCACCTTCGCGGTCCTCGGGTCGACGATGATCTCCTCCATCACCGCGACACCGAGGCCCTGCGTCGTACCGCCCTGGATCTGACCGACGACGGAGAGCGGGTTGATCGCCTTGCCGACATCCTGGGCGCAAGCCAGTTCGATGACCTTGACCAGGCCGAGCCCGGTGTCCACCTCGACGACGGCGCGGTGCGCGGCGAAGGAGTACTGGACGTGGCCGTTGCCCTGGCCGGTGCGCAGGTCGAACGCCTCGGTGGGGCGGTGCCGCCACTCCAGCTCCAGGTCGACCGACTCGCCCTCCAGGACGTCCACGAGGTCGGCGAGCACCTCGCCGCCGTCGGTGACCACCTTGCCGCCCTCCAGGAGGAGTTCGGCGGTGGCCCACGCCGGGTGGTGGGTGCCGAACCTGCGCCGGCCCAGCTCCAGGACCTTCTCGCGCACGTGCTCGCAGGTGTTCTTCACCGCACCGCCGGTGACATAGGTCTGCCGGGAGGCGGAGGTGGAGCCCGCCGAGCCGACCTGGGTGTCCGCCGGGTGGATGGTGACCTGTTCGACGCCCAGTTCCGTACGGGCGATCTGCGCGTGGACGGTGACGCCGCCCTGGCCGACCTCCGCCATCGCGGTGTGCACGGTCGCGACGGCCTCGCCGCCGACCACCTCCATGCGGACGCGGGCGGTGGAGTAGTCGTCGAAGCCCTCGGAGAAGCCGACGTTCTTGATGCCGACGGCGTAGCCGACGCCGCGTACGACGTCCTCGCCGTGCGTGGTGTTGGACAGGCCGCCGGGCAGCGCGCGGACGTCGGCGCCCTCGGTGGTCTCCCACTGGTGCTCCGGCGGCAGCGGCATCGCCTTGACGCGGCGCAGCAGTTCGGCGACCGGCGCCGGGGAGTCGACCTCCTGCCCGGTCGGCAGCAGGGTGCCCTGCTCCATGGCGTTGAGCTGCCGGAACTCGACCGGGTCCAGGCCCAGCTTCGCGGCGAGCTTGTCCATCTGCGCCTCGTACGCGAAGCACGCCTGGACGGCGCCGAAGCCGCGCATGGCGCCGCAGGGCGGGTTGTTCGTGTAGAGGGCGATGGCCTCGATGTCCACGTCGTCGACCACGTACGGGCCGACGGACAGGGAGGCGGCGTTGCCGACGACGGCCGGGGAGGCGGACGCGTAGGCGCCGCCGTCCAGCACGATCCGGCACTTCATGTGCGTGAGCTTGCCGTCCTTGGTGGCGCCGTGCTCGTACCAGAGCTTGGCGGGGTGCCGGTGGACGTGCCCGAAGAACGACTCGAACCGGTTGTAGACGATCTTGACGGGCTTGCCGGTGCGCAGCGCCAGCAGGCAGGCGTGGATCTGCATCGACAGATCCTCGCGGCCGCCGAAGGCGCCACCGACGCCGGAGAGCGTCAGCCGGACCTTCTCCTCGGGCAGCCCGAGGACCGGCGCGATCTGGCGCAGGTCGGAGTGGAGCCACTGGGTGGCCACGTACAGGTCGACGCCGCCGTCCTCGCCGGGCACCGCGAGGCCGGACTCCGGGCCGAGGAACGCCTGGTCCTGCATGCCGAAGACGTACTCGCCGGAGACGATCACGTCGGCGCGGCGGGCCGCGGCCTCGGCGTCGCCGCGCACGATGGGCTGGCGGTGCACGATGTTCGGGTGCGGTACGTGCCCGGCGACGGGGGTCCCCCCTGGACCGGAGCTGGTCGGAGACCCTTGGGGGAGGTCGTCGCGGTGCTCGTGGACCAGCGGGGCGCCCTCGCGGGTCGCCGACTCCTCGTCGGTGACCAGCGGCAGCTCGGCGTACTCGATTTTGATCTTGGCGGCGGCGCGGCGGGCGGTCTCCGGGTGGTCGGCGGCGACGAGGGCCACCGGCTCGCCGTGGTGGCGGACCTTGCCGTGCGCCAGGACGGGCGTGTCCTGGATCTCCAGGCCGTAGTTCTTCACGTCCGTGGGCAGGTCGTCGTAGGTGAGGACCGCGTACACGCCGGACTGGGCGAGCGCCTCCGAGGTGTCGATGGAGACGATCTCGGCGTGCGCGACGGTGGAGCGCAGGGTGCAGCCCCACAGCATGTCCTCGTGCCACAGGTCCGAGGAGTACGCGAACTCGCCGGTCACCTTGAGGGTGCCGTCCGGGCGCGGCGTGGAGGCGCCGATGCCCGCGTCGGTCGCGCCGCCCTGGGTGAGGTGGATGGGTGTGCGGGTGACTCCGGCCATGGTCAGGCCCCCGTTCCGGTGGTCTGCGCGGTGCCGCGGGCGGCGGCGAGCCGGACCGCGTCGAGGATCTTCTCGTAGCCCGTGCAGCGGCACAGGTTGCCGGACAGCGCCTCGCGGATGTCCGCGTCGGACGGCTCGGCGTTGCGCTCCAGCAGCTCGTCCGCGGCGACCAGCAGGCCGGGCGTGCAGAAGCCGCACTGGACGGCGCCCGCGTCGATGAACGCCCGCTGGATCGGCGCCAGCCCGGCCTGCTCGCCGGTCCGGCTGTCGGGGCCGGCAGGCTCGGCCGGCCGGCCCCGGGCGGCGTCCACGCCCGTCCCGGCGGAGCCGCAGGCGCCGGTGCCGCAGCCGCCGCGCCGGGCGCGCTGCTCGGCGAAGTCCGCCAGCCCCTCGACGGTGATCACCTCACGGCCCTCGGCCTGGCCGGCCGCGACCAGGCAGGAGCACACCGGCACACCGTCCAGGCGGACCGTACAGGACCCGCATTCGCCCTGCTCGCAGGCGTTCTTCGAGCCGGGCAGGCCCATCCGCTCGCGCAGCACGTACAGCAGGCTCTCGCCCTCCCATACGTCGTCGGCCCGCTGCTCGCGGCCGTTGACGGTGAACTTCACGCGCACTGGGCGCTCCTCTCGTTGCCGCGGTAGGACTCCCAGGTCCAGCCGAGGGTGCGGCGCGCCATGATCCCTACCGCGTGGCGCCGGTACTTCGCGCTGCCGCGCACGTCGTCGATCGGGTTGCAGGCACCGGCCGCCAGCTCGGCGAACTGCTTCGCCACGGCCGGCGGGACGGGCCGCCCCGACTCCCAGAAGCCGCCCTCCTCCAGCGCCGCCGTCAAGAACTCCTCGGCGGCCCGGGCCCGGACGGGCGTGGGCGCGGCCGAGCCGATGCCGGTCCGTACCGTGCGGGTGCGCGGGTGCAGCGCGAGGCCGAAGGCGCACACCGCGATGACCATCGCGTTGCGGGTGCCGACCTTGGAGAACTGCTGTGGTCCGTCCGCCTTGGGCAGGTGCACCGAGCGGATCAGCTCGTCCGGCGCCAGCGCGTTGCGCTTGACGCCCAGGTAGAACTCATCGATCGGGATCATGCGGCGGCCGCGCACGGACTCGGCCTCGACCTCGCCGCCGGAGGCGAGCAGCGCGGGGTGCGCGTCGCCGGCCGGGGAGGCGGTGCCCAGGTTGCCGCCGACGCCGCCGCGGTTGCGGATCTGCGGGGAGGCCACGGTGTGCGAGGCGAGCGCCAGACCGGGCAGCTCGGTGCGCAGGTTCTCCATGATCTGCGTGTACGGCACGGACGCGCCCAGCCGCACGGTCTCCTCGCCCACCTCCCACTCCCGCAGGTCATCGATGCGGTTCAGGTCGAGCAGGTACTCCGGGCGACGGTGGTCGAAGTTGATCTCGACCATCACATCGGTGCCGCCCGCGATCGGCACAGCGGTGGGGTGTGCTGCCTTGGCGGCGAGCGCCTCCCCCCAACTGGCGGGGCGAAGGAAGTCCATACGAGGCTCTCTTCCACGAATCTTCGGTGCGTCGGAGCGCCGGGCCGGCCTGGCGCCGGCTCCGCTCGCGGATCGGGTCGTCCGCTGCCCGCGCCGAGGACCAACGGCCCTCGACTCAAGGGGCCGTGCCTGTCCTGTTCAACGCGGTGGGCCCAGTGAACGCGCCCGGCACCCGCCGGGTGCAGTCACCGAAACCATGAAGCGGTTGGCTGGCCACGGCGCATGTCTTGTAGATTCGAACGAAAGGCGGGGCCCAGAAACCTCGCGGCATTCCACCGGCAACACCAGACAGAAAAGAACGGCGGGCGAGAGACCATGCGGCTCCGCGCACTCCTGGACACCGGCACTCTCGGCCTGCGGCTGCTGGGCGGCGAGGAGGAACTGGACCGTACCGTGCGCGGCGTGATGACCACCGACCTGCGCGACCCCAGCCGCTACCTGTCCGGCGGCGAGCTGGTGCTGACGGGGCTGGCCTGGCGCCGTGACCCGGAGGACTCCGAGCGGTTCGTCCGCATCCTGGCCTCGGCCGGGGTCGCCGGGCTGGCCGCGGGCGAGGCCGAGCTGGGCTCGGTACCCGACGACCTGGTGGCGGCCTGCGCCCGGCACCGCCTGCCGGTGTTCTCCGTCGTCGAGGCCGTCTCCTTCGCGTCGATCACCGAGTACGTCGTGCGACAGGTCTCCGGCGAGCGGGCGGGCGACCTGGCCGCCGTGGTGGACCGGCACCGCCGCCTGATGACGTCCGGGCCCGCCGGCGGCGGCCCCGAGGTCGTCCTGGACCTGCTCGGTTCCGACCTGGACCTGCGCGCCTGGGTCCTGTCCCCCACCGGCCGGCAGATCGCCGGGTCCACGCTGGCCGGATCGGGTCCCGAGCTGCCCGCCGAGGTGGGCGCGCGCCTGGCGGGCGAGCACCTGGCCGCGTCCCGCACCGGCCGCCGCGGCCCCCACCGGCTCCCGCTCGGCGGCACCACCTACTCCCTCTTCCCCATTCGCGGCACCGGCCGGGACCTGCGCGAGACCGTGCTGTCCGACTGGCTGCTGGCCGTCGAGGCGGACGCGGGCGACTGGGCCGCGGAGCGCCTGGACCTGCTGCACGGCGTCACCCAGCTCATCGCCGTCGAACGCGACCGCCGGGACGCGGCCCGTACGGTCCGCAGGCGCCTCGCCCAGGAGGTCCTCGAACTGGTCCAGACGGGAGCCGCGCCGGCCGAGATCGCGGCGCGGCTGCGGGTGGCCGCTCCGGTGCTGCTGCCCGGGCTGGGCACCGCCCCGCACTGGCAGGTCGTCGTGGCCCGCGTGGAGTGGGCGGGCGGGGACGAGGTGCCCGGCGGGCCGGTCGCCCAGACGCTCCTGGAAGAGGTACTGGTCGACCCCGGTACGTTCGGGCCCGACCCGTCCGACCGGATCGCCGTCGCGCACACCGGCGACGAGGCGGTGGCCCTGGTGCCGCTGCCGGCCGTACCGGAGGACGGCGACGCGCGGAACGGCCGGGAGCCGTCCACCGCCGGTCTCCAGGCCGACGCCCTGCTGTCCGTCGTCCAGGAGCCGCTCACCCGCGGCCTGGCCGACGACGGGCGCCTGACCATCGGCGTCAGCGCCTCCGTCCACTCGGCGGAGGGCCTGCGCGGCGCCCTGGAGGAGGCCCGGCACGCCCGCCGGGTCGCCGCCGCCCGCCCCGGCCGGGTCTGCGCGGCGGGACACGAGGAGCTGGCCTCCCACGTCCTGCTGCTGCCCTTCGTCCCCGACGACGTACGCCGTGCCTTCACGGCCCGCCTCCTGGACCCGCTGCGCGACTACGACCGCCGCCACCGCGCCGAACTGATTCCGACCCTGGAGGCCTTCCTCGACTGCGACGGCTCCTGGACCCGCTGCGCCACCCGCCTCCACCTGCACGTCAACACCCTCCGCTACCGGGTGGGCCGCATCGAGCAGCTCACGGGCCGCGACCTGGCCCGCCTGGAGGACAAGCTGGACTTCTTCCTGGCGCTGCGGATGAGCTGAGGCCCCTCGCGCCGAGCCCGGCCGGGCGCCGGGGGCACGGCACACATCCGGCCATGCCGGAATGGCCCGTACGCGCCGTTCCGGCGGCCGATACGCAACTGGTCGCACCCGGCCCTTGGTTGACTTGGCGTCAGCAAGCGCGGTGGCCGCTGAAGCGGTGTCACCCGTTCGGAGGTTTCCCGGCAGCTCCGCCGGACGGCGCGCGCCCCACGCCGCGCCCCTCGGCGCGCCGCGCCCCGCCCGTTCCCACGGCACGTCGCCGGCCCCGGCGGGCACCGAAGAGATTGTGAAATCATTCACCTTCCCCCTTGGCCGGGCGGCGGAATCCGTGCTGAGATGCGCCCACTGCTTCTCAGGTCCAGCTCAACGGTGCGCTCGGGGAGGGCAATGTGGCGGACACCGCCATGTCAGGAGCCGCGGAGTCCGCGGGAACCGCGGATCCCGTGGAATCGGCGCCGGACATCCCGGCGGCCAGGTCGGCGGCCGGGGCGGACGCCCTGGACCGCGCCGTGTGGCGGCTGCGGTCCCGTGGCTGCTGGGACGACGCGGCGGCACTGCTGGAACCCCACGCGGCGGGCTTCCCCCCGTACGCGATCCGCCGTGCCGCGCTCCTGGTGGAGCGCTGCATGTTCACCGCCACCGGGTGGGCCGCCGCCGAGGACGCGCTGCGCGCCGCCGAGGCGCTGGCGGGCGGCAACGACGAGCGGGGCGCCGCGGCCTGCGAACGCGGCCAACTCGCGTACGCCGCCACGGTCCTCGGGGTGCGCGACCGCGCCGACGAGGCCCGCTCCGCGCTCGGTCGCGCCGCGGCCCTGCTGGCCCCCACGGCACCCGGCCGCGCGCTGCTGGACTACCGGCGCGGCCTGATGGCCGAACACGTCGCCCACAGCCCGGAGTCCGCCCGCGCCGCCTACCGCCGCGCCCACGCGGGCGCCACCGCGCACGGCGACGCCCTGCTGCTGTCCTTCACCTGGCGCCACCTCGCCGGGCTGGCCCTGCGCGACGGCGAACTCGCGGAGGCCCGGCACGGCTTCGGCGAATCACTGCGGATCCGCGAGGAGCTGGGCTTCCTCGTCGGTACGGCACCGGCCCTGGTCGCCCTCGCCGACACGGCGCCGCCGGAGGAGGCGGAGGGGCTGCGCGCCGAGGCCGCCCGCCTCTTCCGCCTCATGGGCGGCGTACCGACCTGGCTCGCCGAGCACCTGGCCGACGTCCCGGCGGCGCCCGCGCCTTCGTAAGGCACCTGCCCGGGGTGTCCGCTCGCGTCCACCCGCGTCCGCCCGACGGCCTGCTGACGGGGAGGCGGGCCGTCGAGGGGCGCGGTCCGAGGGGGCGGGCGCGGCCGGGCGGCGGGCCGTCGGCGGCCGGGTCCCGCCCGCGCCCCGGGCCCCCGGCGGCCGGGCGCACGACAGGGGCATATTTCGCTCCGCCCGCCCCACGAACCCCGAATTTGGCCTCAAGTCGCACTGTCCGTACAGGACTTGGCACTGGATGCTGGTGCGGTCGACTCCCGACCTACGGCAGCGCCTTTCAGGAGGCCACACCTTGGCAGCAGGAGCACCGAACCCATCGACCGGCCCGGACTGGGGAAAGGCGGACTTCGAGGCCATCTACGACTGCCCCGACCCGCGTACGTACTTCCGGACGCTACAGCCGCTCGACTACCAGATACCGCACCACGGCCAAGGCGTCTTCCGCACCCTGGTCGAGTCCTTGCAGCGGCGCCGACCCGGGCGTCCGCCGCTCCAGGTCGTCGACCTGTGCTGTTCCTACGGCGTCAACGCCGCGTTGCTGAACCACAAGCTGGGCCTCGTCGACCTGTACGACCGGTACACCGACGTCCAGGAGACCGGCGGGCTGCCGCCGGGCCGGCTGGCCGACGAGGACCGGGCGTTCTTCGACGAGCTGCGGCGGCCGGAAGCGGTGCGGACCATCGGCATCGACGCGGCCCGGCACGCGGTCGGCTATGCCCGGCGCGTGGGGCTGCTGGACGCGGGATTCGCCGAGAACCTGGAGGCGGCGGAGCCCACCGCGCGGCTGCGCGCGGCCATGGCCGGCACCGACCTGATCACCGTGACGGGCGGCGTGGGCTACATCTCCGCCACCACCTTCGGGCGGCTGCTCGACTGTACGCCCACCGCGCCCTGGGTCGCCGCGTTCGTCCTGCGGACCGTGTCGTACGCGCCGGTCGCCGCGCTGCTCGCCGACGCGGGCCTGGTGACCGAGCGGCTGCCCGCGCGCACCTTCCGCCAGCGCCGGTTCGCGGACCTCACGGAGCGCCGGGCCGCCTTCGGCGCGCTCCAGGCGCGGGGCCTGGACACCACCGGCAAGGAGTCGGACGGCTTCTACCACGCGGACCTCTACCTCTCCCGGCCCGCGGCGGACGTGGCGGCGCTGCCCCTGGAGCGGCTGCTCCCCTGAGGGCCGTTCAGGAGCCGCCGCCGGGGCCCGGACGGCGGGCGCGGCACCGCCGTCCGCGGGCGCGCCGGATGCCGCGCCGCGCCGCGCCGGGCGCGCGCTCAGTGTGGGCGGCGGCCCGACGCCAGGTGCTCGCGGGCGATCCGCTCGACGATCGCGTACTCCCGGGCCATCAGGGCGTCCAGCAGCGCCGTGTGCTCGGACGCGGCGGCGAGCAGGTCGGCCGTGCGGGGCGCGGGGCCGCCGGGCACCGGCCACTGCGTACGGCGGTGCAGGTCGTCGGCGACCAGGAGGAGCTGGCGGTTGCCGGTGAGCGCGAGCAGGGCGTGGTGGAAGGCGTGGTCGGCCTCCGTGTAACCGGCCCGGTCGCCGCGGGCGGCGGCCGCGACACCGGCGGCGGCCAGCGGGCGCAGCTCCTCCCACCGCCCGGCCGGCAGTGCCCGCGCCAGCCGCAGCAGCGCCGGCACCTCCAGCATCGCGCGTACTTCGGCCAGTTCCGCGAGGTCACGGTGGGTACGCTCGGCGACGCGGAAGCCCCGGTTCGGGGCGACTTCGACCGCGCCCTCGCCGGCGAGCGTCTGCATGGCCTCCCGGACGGGCGTGGCGGAGACGCCGTAGCGGACGGCGAGGGCGGGGGCCGAATAGACCTCGCCCGGGATCAGTTCGCCGGATATGAGGGCCTCGCGGAGGGCGGCCAGCACCTGGCCCCGTACGGAATGCCGCTGCGGCTGCTTGCGCGGTACGGCGTCGGGAGCGGGCGCGGAGAGGGGACGCGCAGCGGATCCCGCGCCTGCCCGCACGCCGCCGCCGAGCAGCCTTCCGGGGGCCGCCGTAAGAGGGGACAGGGGCGCGGGCACGAACGCGGTGGCGGGGTCGGGCACGCCGGGACGGTGCTCGTACGCGGCGTCCGGCGCGTCGGGGCCGGTGTGCGTGGCGGGCCCGTCGTGACCGGTGTGCTCGCCCCGCACGGGCTGCGAGCCGCCCTGCGCGGGCACCTGTGCGCGCAGCCGCGGCGCCGGTTCCGCTCTGCCCTGCTCCATACGGGTTCCTCCTCACGTCCTCCAGCACCATAGGCGCACCCTGTGACAGCGCAAACCCGGCTCAAAACCACCGAAGATCGGGTAAGGTAAGCCTTACCTGCCAACGAACGCGATATCGGTGGTGTCCCGCATGGCCTCTCTGCTCGCCGCCCGGCCGCGCATCGAGCCCCTCGCCGGGGCGTACGCCCGACTGACCGAGGCGTTCCCCGGGCTGCGGGTGTCCGGCTGGGAGACCGCGGCGCCGCGCGGCGAGGGCTGGGTGACGGCCGCCGAGCTGGCCACCGACCCCACGGCCCTGGACGCCTTCCTCGCCTGGGACGACGCGCAGGTGGTGCGGGACCACGGGCGGCGCGCCCGGCCCGACGTCGTCGCCGCCTTCGCCCTGCACCGCTACGCCTGGCCCGCCTGCCTGCTGATCACCATCCCCTGGTTCCTGCACCGCCGGGTGCCGCGGCTGCCCGTCGAGGGCGTCGCCCACCACCGCGAGCAGGGCCGGATGGCCGTACGCGTCCACTCCTTCGCGTGCCTGCCCGGCGACCCGGCGGCCGAACTGCCCGGCGCCCGGGTCGTCCCGGACGAGGAGGCGCTGCGCGCCGAGGTGCGGGAGGCCGTCGCCGAGCACCTCGGGCCGGTCCTGGAGGGGTTCCGGCCCCGTCTGCGGCGCGGCCCCCGGGCCCTGTGGGGCATGGTCTCGGACGAGATCGCCGAGGGCCTGTGGTACCTGGGCCATCTGCTGGGCGAGGAGCAGCGCGCGGTGGCCGAGCTGAAGCGGCTGCTGCCGGGCGGCACCGCCCCGTACCCGGGCGGCGCCGCCTTCCGCGAGCTGACCGGACCGGACGGCGCGGCGCTGCCCACCCGGGACCGGGCGAGCTGCTGCATGTTCTACACGCTGCGCCCCGAGGACACGTGTGTGACCTGCCCGCGTACGTGCGACGCGGATCGCATCAAGCGCCTCACCGCAACCACCTGACACCCACACCACTCGATCGAGTCATCGAATTCGAACTCAACCATGCCTCTTTCTGCGGGAGTTCGAAGCGAACACACCTATCCGTAGGCCGCCACGCCCCCCTTGCGGTGCTCTTGCCCCGAAACCCCCGGCCGGGCGGACGGATTCCGCCAGGATGTCGCGCGAAACCGCGTACGACCGAGGCAAGGGGTCCCAGGATGAGAATGACCGATATATCGCTGAATTGGCTGGCACCGGCGGTCCTGCTGCTCGTCGGCATCCTCTCCACCGCGTTCGTGATCCTGCGCGGCCGGCGCTCGGCCGACAAGGCCCCGGGCGGCGAGGACTCCTGGGAGCGCAGCGAGGAGCGCCGGCGCCGCAAGGAAGCCGTGTACGGCACGGCCTCGTATCTGCTGCTGTTCTGCTGCGCCGCGGTGGCGGCGGCCCTCTCCTTCCACGGGCTGGTCGGGTTCGGCGTGACCAACCTCAACCTCTCCGGGGGCTGGGAGTACCTGGTGCCCTTCGGGCTCGACGGCGCGGCGATGTTCTGCTCGGTGCTCGCCGTGCGCGAGGCCAGCCACGGTGACGCGGCACTCGGCTCGCGCCTGCTCGTGTGGCTGTTCGCGGGGGCCGCCGCCTGGTTCAACTGGGTGCACGCGCCCCGGGGCTTCGGCCACGACGGAGCGCCGCAGTTCTTCGCCGGGATGTCCCTGTCGGCGGCGGTCCTCTTCGACCGGGCGCTCAAGCAGACCCGGCGGGCCGCGCTGCGCGAACAGGGCCTGGTGCCGCGCCCGTTGCCGCAGATCCGCGTCGTACGGTGGCTGCGGGCGCCCCGGGAGACCTTCGGCGCCTGGTCGCTGATGCTCCTGGAAGGCGTACGGACGCTGGACGAGGCGGTCGAAGAGGTACGGGAGGACCGGCGGCAGAAGGAGCAGAACCGTCACCGCAGGCGGGAGCGGGACAAGCTGGACCGCGCCCGCATCAAGGCGATCAACCGCCAGCACCGGCAGTGGAACCGCGGTCGCGGCGGCCGGCAGGTGCCGCTCCCGGCGGGCGTGCCGACCTCACACGGCTCCCCCACCGCCGCGCCGCAGGCCGGCGCGGAACCTGCGATAGCCGGCGACCCGGAATCCCTGCCGCCCGGACCGTTGTCCCCGGGGCCCGACCCGGTGCACCCGGCCGGCTCCCGCCCGGCGCTGAAGGCCGTGCACGGCCCCGGCTCCCCCGGCGCCGACGCCGCGGTCCCGTACCGCCGGACCGTGGACCTGACCGCCGAGGACGACACCCAGGCCCTGCCCCGGCTGGACTCCCTGGAGGAGAAACTGGCCCAGATCGAGAAGCAGTTCGGCTGACCCGCGGCGGACCGAGCCCGCGCCCCCGGCCTTTCGTCAGGCCGGTCCGCCGCCCAGCTCGAACCAGACGCATTTGCCCACGCCGTGGGCCTTGACCCCCCACGCGTCCGCGAGGGAGTGCACCAGCATCAGCCCCCTTCCCGAGGTGCCGTCCGCGGTCGGTGGGCGCAGCCTGGGGCGCCGCCCGACGAAGTCCCGTACCTCCACGCGCAGCCGGTCGGTGACCGTGGCGGTCACGACGGCGCCCCCGTTCGTGTGCACGAGGGCGTTGGTGACCAGCTCGCTGATGAGCAGTTCCGCTATGTCGGCGTCCCCGGACTCCCCCCACTGGCGCAGAAGCTGACGCAGCTCGGCACGTACGCCCGCCACCGCCGTCAGGTCCGCACGCCGCAGTGTGCGCTCCATCTTCCCCGGCAGCCGGGTCCCGTTGCGGACGCCGACGCGTCCGTCCACCGGTCCGGCCCTGTCCTCGCGCCGCACAGACTGACGCTTCATCCTCCCCGCCCTGTACGCTTTCCGTGCCGTAGCCTCGAACAGCTTCACGGTCATGCATTCCCATCCGGCCGGGCGCCATGCTTCGGCCCGCGAGACGGCAGCACGGCAGACCGCGGGCATGTGCCCGCGGCTCACCTCGGGGAACGCCCGTCAGGGGCGCGGAATGTTACGGAGGTTGGAGCGCGCCATCTGGAGCATCCGGCCGACCCCGCCGTCCAGTACGATCTTGCCGGCCGAGAGCGCGAAACCCTGCACCATGTCCTTGCTGATCTTCGGTGGCATGGACAGCGCGTTGGGGTCGGTGACGATGTCGACCAGGGCCGGGCCCTTGTGCTTGAAGGCGTCGCGCAGCGCGCCGCGCAGTTCCTTGGGCTTCTCCACCCGCACGCCGTGCGCCCCGGCCGCCCGCGCGATGGCGGCGAAGTCCGGGTTGTGGTTGTCGGTCCCGTACGCGGGCAGGCCAGCGACCATCATCTCCAGCTCGACCATGCCGAGCGAGGAGTTGTTGAAGAGCACCACCTTCACCGGCAGGTCGTGCTGGACGAGGGTGAGGAAGTCGCCCATCAGCATGGAGAAGCCGCCGTCGCCGGACATCGAGACGACCTGGCGGCGGCGGTCGGTGAACTGCGCGCCGATCGCCTGCGGCAGGGCATTGGCCATCGATCCGTGGGTGAAGGAACCGATCACGCGGCGGCGGCCGTTGGGACTGATGTAGCGCGCCGCCCAGACATTGCACATACCGGTGTCGACGGTAAAGATCGCATCGTCCGCCGCCTCCTCGTCCAGCACGGACGCGACGTATTCGGGGTGGATCGGCGTGTGCTTGTCGACCTTGCGCGTATAGGCCTTGACGACGCCTTCCAGGGCGTCGGCGTGCTTCTTGAGCATCCGGTCGAGGAACTTCCGGCTCTTCTTGGGCGTCACGCGCGGGTTCAGGCAGCGCAGCGTCTCGCGTACGTCGCCCCAGACGGCGAGATCCAGCTTGGAGCGGCGGCCCAGCCGCTCCGGGCGCACGTCGACCTGCACGATCTTGACGTCGTCCGGCAGGAAGGCGTTGTACGGGAAGTCCGTGCCCAACAGGATCAGCAGGTCGCACTCGTGCGTGGCCTCATAGGCCGCGCCGTAGCCGAGCAGGCCGCTCATGCCCACGTCGTACGGATTGTCGTACTGGATCCACTCCTTGCCGCGCAGCGCGTGGCCCACCGGGGCCTTGAGGCGCTCGGCGAACTCCATCACCTCGGCGTGGGCCCCCGCCGTGCCGCTGCCGCAGAAGAGCGTGACCTTGCCGGCGTCCTCGATCATCCGGACCAGTCGGTCGATCTCCGCGTCCCCGGGGCGCACCGAGGGGCGCGAGGTGACCAGCGCGGTCTCGATGGAGCGCTCGGGCGCCTCCTCGTCGGCGATGTCACCGGGCAGCGAGACGACCGCGACACCGCTGAGCCCGATGGCGTTCTGCACGGCGGTCTGCAGCACCCGCGGCATCTGGTCGCGGGAGGAGATCATCTCGCTGTAGTGGCTGCACTCGGTGAACAGCCGGTCGGGGTGGGTCTCCTGGAAGAAGCCGGTGCCGATCTCGCTGGAGGGGATGTGCGAGGCGAGCGCGAGCACCGGGGCCATCGAACGGTGGGCGTCGAAGAGGCCGTTGATCAGGTGCAGGTTGCCGGGGCCGCAGGAGCCCGCGCAGGCCGTCAGCCGGCCGGTGATCTGGGCCTCGGCGCCCGCCGCGAAGGCGGCGACCTCTTCGTGGCGGACCTGGATCCAGTCGATCGCGGCGTTGCGGCGGATCGCGTCGACGACGGGGTTGAGGCTGTCGCCGACGACCCCGTAGAGCCGCCGCACGCCGGCGCGGACCAGGATGTCGACGAACTGCCCGGCCACGGTCTGTTTCGCCATGTCGCCTCGCTCCTCCGGTGCTGGACCGCGGGGCGCTCGAATGCCCGACCATGGCCCGTTCTGCGGCATTCCTTCGGTTCTATCACTCCCCCGGGCCCGTGTCCGGCCGGGCTACGCCTGCCGCGTCACTCCGGCGCCGCCGCGTCCCGCCCCTCCCAGACCGCCACGGCCGTACGGTCCTGCCCGTACCCCTCCGCGTGCCGCCGGACATCGGCCAGGAAGGCCGCGAGCCCCGGCGGTGCGGTGCCCGCCCAGCGGGCCGCCAGGTGTTCCGCGAACCCGGCCGCCCCGGTCAGCGGGCCCGCCAGCCCGGCACTGCACAGCAGCAGGGTGTCGCCGGGCCGGGTCACGCAGAACCGGAAGCGGAACGGGTCCGGCCATGTCGGCGGCGCGGACTCGTACGGCGGACGCCACGGCTCGCCGGACCGTGCGCGTGGCAGGCCGGGGAGGTCGCCGCCCAGGTCCAGCGCGGGCGGCGCGGGGCCGGGGCCGGGCGGCTGGCGGAGGTCGGGACGGGTGTCGGGCGGCCGTGGGACGCCCTGGCGGAGCGCGTCCGTGGCGGGGTCGCCGGGGACCGGCCACGGCGGCGCTTCCCGCTCGCCCGCGTCCCCCCCGGCGGGCCCGGCCGCCGGCTGCCCGGTGCCGAGCGCGGCGGCCGGGCAGCCCGGCGCGTCGTCCCGGGGCGGTGGGGGCTCCAGGTCCTGCCAGGCGCCGTTGCGCAGCCGGAAGAACCCGCCCGCGCCGACGCCGAAGAACACCCGGGTGCGGCAGGACGGGTCGGCGGGCAGCAGCAGGCAGCGCAGCGCGGCCGTGTACCGCTCGGGCTCCATGCCGTGCTCGTCCGCGTACGCGCGGAGCTTGCCGTAGCCGCGGCCGGTGAGGCGGTGCAGGCCGGACTTCAGGGCGCAGCGGTCGCCCGTACGGAGGTCCTCGGCCAGCCGGGTGTAGCTGCGGCCGATGGCGCCGCCCATCCAGTGGCAGACGTCGCGGGCGGCGCGGTGGGCGCCCCGGTACGCGTACGCACCGCCGTCGCCGCCCGCCGCGGTGGCCACGGCGACCAGGATCAGCGCGTGCCGTCCGGCGCCGAACCGGGCGGTGAGCAGGGTGTCCCCGCGCAGCTCGGCCCGGTGGCGGGCGGCCTCGCCGCGCAGCGAGGCGGCGCGCAGGGTGAGCGGGCCGTACCCGGCGCCGTCCAGCTCCGTGTCGGGTACGAGATCGTCGAGCGCGGCCGGGTCCGCGGCGGGCAGGGCCATCGGCTCGGGGCCGGCGGCGGGTGGCCCGGGGCCGGGCCGGTGCGCGGGTCCGGCCACCGCGTCGTCCCCGGCGGACGGCCCTGGCCCGGGCGACCGGCCCACCATGCGGAAGGCGGAGTCCACACGGTCGTCGAGCGAGTCCGGGGCCGTCGCGGGCCCGGGGTGCCGCGCCGCTTCGCTGTCGTCCTCGTACAGCTCCCGCCACCAGGAATTCTCGTGATGGCGCCGATCCCCCTGAGGGTTCATGCACCGTATTGTCCACCGGCCGGCGGCCCGGAAACAGGGCACGGAGGGCTGTCGTCGGGCTGTCCGGCGGGTACGCGCCACGGAGCTGGGGCGAGGTCGCCCGGCCGGTATGCGCCATGGGGGCGCGCGCCCGGCCGATGCCCGCCGTCTCGGCGCGATCCAGGCGCTCGGCGCGCCCGCGCGTACGGCCGGATGCCGCCGTGAGCGCCGAGACGGCTGGGGTCACCGTGAGCGCCGAGACAGCCGTGACCACCGGGTCTGCCAGGGCTGCAGGGACAGCCGGGTCCGCAGGGAACGCCGGGACCGCCGGGACCGCCGAGGGGCGCGATGCCCCCGCCTCCGGCACGCTGGGGCCATGGGCGTGTGGCAGTTGCTCGCGGTCGGCCTCGTCTTCCTGTTCGGCCTGCTCGGCGTGCTGATCCCCGGGGTGCCGGGGCCGCCGATCGTCTGGGCGGGCGTGCTGTGGTGGGCGATGACCGAGCAGACCGCCCTGGCCTGGTACGTCCTGTTCGGCGCGAGCGCCGTGCTGCTGCTCGACCAGGTCCTCAAATGGCTGCTGCCGCCACGCGACCTGAGGGCGGCGGGCGCGCCGTACCGCACGTTGTTCCTGGCGGGCGTCGCGGGCATCGCCGGTTTCTTCCTCGTCCCCGTGGCCGGCGCCGTCCTCGGCTCGGTCGGCGTGCTCTACCTGCGGGAACGGTCACGGCTGGGCAGTCACGGCGACGCGTGGGCCGCCACCCGTACGGCCATGCGGTCCATCGGGCTGGCCGTGCTGGTCGAACTGCTCGCCTGCCTGCTGGTGGTCGGCGCCTGGACGGGCGCGGTCATCGTGAGCTGACCCCGGTGGGGGCCGCTGCCCGCCTCCTGCCACAGATGATGCAGGGCGTACGACCGCCACGGCCGCCACCCGTCCGGGAACGCCTCGGCGCTGCCGCCGCCCACCGGGCCAACGTCCGGGTCGCCCAGCGCCCGCATCCTGATGTACGCGGCGGCCGCCGGGCCCACCCCGGGCAGGCCGCGCAGCGCTCGTTCGGCGGCTTCCCGGTCCGCGCCCGCGTCCAGCGCGACCGTACCGTCCGCGAGGGCGGCGCACAGCGCGCGCACCGGCCCCGGCACTTCGGCGCCGGTCAGCGCGGCGGGCTCGGGGAAGAGGTGGGTCAGCGCGCCGTCCGCCGCGTCCAGCGGCTTCCCGTACGTCCGTACGAGATCGGCGGCGCGCTCGGGCGGCCCGCCGAGGACGGTCCGTACGGCCAGCTCCTCGGGGTCGGCGGCGCCCGGCGACCGCAGCCCCGGGCGGGCCGCGACGAGCGGGCCGAGCAGCGGGTCCGCGCCCAGCCGTTCGGCGACGGCGAACGGATCGGCGTCCAGGTCGAACAGGCGGCGCGTCCGCTGGACGGCCGTGGACAGGTCCCGCAGGTCGGTCAGGTGCAGGCGGCACTCCAGCCAGCCGCCGGCCGCGCCCCGGGCGGCCGCGCCCACCACTGCGGCGCGCGGCCGGCGCGGCTGCCGGGCCCCGGCGTGCTCGTCGACCTCGGCGACCCCGCTGCCGTGGGCCAGACGCAGCGTGCGGCGGTACGTACGGGTGCCCCGGGGGCCGCGTACCTCCTCCACGCCGGGCACCGCGCGCGCCTGGAGGAAGTCGAAGATCTCGGCGGCCGCGTACGGGCCCCGGTGGGCCAGCCGCAGCGGTACCCCGGCGGGCGCACCGTGCCGCGCGCCGGGCGTGCCCGTGCGGGAGCCGGCCGCCGCGCGCAGCTCACTCGGCGTACTGGCGTAGACCTCCCGCATCGTGTCGTTGAACTGCCGGATGCTGGCGAACCCGGCGGCGAAGGCCAGGTCGGTGACCGGCAGGCCGGTGGTCTGGAGCAGCAGCCGCGCGGTGTGCGCACGCCGGGCCCGCGCCAGGGCCACGGGCCCGGCGCCCAGCTCGGCGGTGAGCTGCCGCTGCACCTGGCGCGCGCTGTAGCCCAGCCGCCGCGCGAGGCCGCCGACGCCCTCCCGGTCGATCACGCCGTCGCCGATCAAGCGCATGGCGCGGCCCACCAGGTCGGCCCGGACGTTCCACTCCGCCGATCCCGGTACGGCATCCGGGCGGCACCGGCGGCACGCCCGGAACCCGGCGCCCTGCGCGGCCGCCGCGGACGCGTAAAACCGCACGTTCGCGCGTTTCGGGGGGACGGCCGGGCAGCTCGGACGGCAGTAGATCCCGGTCGTCACGACGGCGAAGAAGAACTCCCCGTCGAACCGCGCGTCCCGGCTGGACACCGCCTCGTACCTGGTCTCGTCGTCCATCACACGATCCAGTGTGCGCGACGGCCGGGAGGTTGCCCGGCGGGAATCGGACATCGCACTGGTGCGGGCGGCGGGCCGCCCGCACCGTTTACGCCGGGCCGGGACGGCGGCCGCGGAGCGTCGTCACCTCCGGGACCCCCGCTTCCTCTCCCCCATGTGGCGGCCCAGTGCCTGCTTCTGCTTCCACTCCCGGCGGATTTCCGCGCGCAGCCGGGCGTCCGTCTTGGCCACGATGCGTTCGTTCTCCCGCAGCAGCTTGCGGTAGCTCTCCAGCCGCCGCTGCGGCAGTGCGCCGCTGTCGACGGCCGACAGCACCGCGCAGCCCGGTTCCGTGGTGTGCGCGCAGTCGTGGAAGCGGCAGCGCGCGGCCAGTTCCTCGATGTCCGAGAAGGCGCGCGCGAGGCCCGCGTCGGCGTCCCACATGCCGACGCCCCGCAGCCCCGGGGTGTCGATGAGCACCCCGCCGCCGGGCAGGACCAGCAGGTCCCGGGTGGTCGTGGTGTGCCGGCCCTTGCCGTCCCGGTCGCGGGCGGCCCGTACGTCCTGGACATCCTCGCCCAGCAGCGCGTTGGCCAGCGTCGACTTGCCCGTGCCGGACTGCCCGAGCAGTACGGACGTGCCGCCGGCCAGCACCGCGGCGAGCACGTCCAGCCCTTCACCGGCGGTCGAACTGACCGCCAGCACCCGCACCCCGGGCGCGGCGGTCTCCGCGTCCGCGATCAGGTGCGCCAGCCCGTCCGGGCCGCCGGCCAGGTCGGCCTTGGTCAGCACGACCAGCGGCTGCGCCCCGCTCTCCCAGGCCAGGGAGACGAAGCGTTCGATGCGGCCGAGGTCCAGCTCCACGGCGAGCGAGACCGCGACCACCGCGTGGTCCACGTTCGCGGCCAGCACCTGTCCCTCGGACCGCTTGGAAGAGGTGGACCGCACCAACGCGGTGCGCCGGGGCAGCAGCGCCCGCACCGCACCGTCCCGGCCCGCGCCGACCTCGCCGAGCCCGATCACGGCCCAGTCGCCGGTGCACGGCACCCGCATGGGGTCGCCGGTCGTCACCGGCGCGGTGTCCGCCATGACGGTCCGGACGCCGTCCCCGTCGGGCACCACGGCGTCCACCCGCCCGCGGTCGACGCGGATGACACGGCCGGGCACATGTCCCTGCCCGGCGTAGGGAGCGAAACTCTCCGCGAAACCGTCGTCCCAGCCATAGGAGTTCAGCGGGCAGGACGAGGCGGAGGAAGAAACGGAAAACGATGACAAGGGAAACCCTTCACAGGGTGGCCCCGGCCCCACACGCCCAGCGCGCGGCGGGAGGTGAGGGAACGTCAGCCGGTGACCACGGAGGTGGAGTGGATGAACTTCTGGTTGCGGGCAGGACCCACCACAGAGACAGCCATCGGTCACACCTCCTGTTCCTCACACGGCCGACAACGGCAGCCGACGGCCACCGCGACACACGCCTTCACCGTAGAGGCGCCCGCGCTTTGGTGCCACCGAATTGTTTCCCGCCCGCCGGAATCGCCACCCGGGCGGCGCCGACCGCCCGTTGGCGAGCACCGGAGCAGGCCCGCCACGCGGTGCGGGCGGTGTGCGCCCGGTCGTGGGGGCGGGGGTGGTGTGGGCGTGGACAGACCGGTTTGGCTCCTGCGACGATGGGGTCATGTCCCTACAGACAGACCGGTCTTCCCTGGCCGGTCCGGATGCCCTGGGGGTCCGTACCCGGTTGTTCGGCTCCTGTGCCGTGCTGACCGTGCGGGGCGAGATCGACTATGGCACCGTGCCGGTTCTGGACGAAGCCGTCGAAGCATTGCCGTCCGGCCTGGGAAGTGTGGTGCTGGAGATGACCGGAGTGACGTTCATGGACTCGGCCGGGCTGCACTTCCTGCGGCGTCTGGACGCCTACGGGCAGCGGCGCCGCATCCCCGTGCGCGCCCTCAACCTGCGTCGGCAGCCCCAGCGCGTGATGCAACTGTCCCGTACGTGGCCCGGCACGCCGCAGCCGGGCAAGTTCCTCGGGCGGGCGGCGCCGGCCGGGGTGCCGTCGGTCCAGGAACCGCAGTGAGGCGGCGCTCCCTCGCGGCCCTGCGGCTCGCCACCCTCCCGGGCACGCGGCACCCGGAGGCGAAGGAGGCGTCCGACGGCCCGGACGACGCGGCGCCGCACGGTGACGCGGCGGTGGTCGACCGGCTCCGGGAGGAGAACGCGCAGTTGCGGCAGGCGCTGGGCAGCCGGCCGGTGATCGACCAGGCCCGCGGCATCCTGATGGCCGCCGAGTCCTGCAGCCCCGAGCAGGCGTGGGACATCCTGCGGCAGACCTCCCAGCACACCAACACCAAGCTGCACGAGGTCGCCGGCGAGGTGGTCGCGAGTGCCACCGGCCCCGTCGCGCCAGGCGCGGTGCACACCGAGCTGCGGGCGGCGGTGGCGCGGCTCCGGGCCGCCCGCAGCAGGGCGCGAAGTGAGGCGGCCCGACGGACCTGACGCTCAGTCCGTCAGTTGCGGCAGCACCTTCGTCCGGTAGAAGTCGAAGAAGCCCCGCTGCTCCGGGCCGATCTGGTTGACGTAGACGGTGTCGAAGCCCGCCTCGCCGTACGCGCGCAGCGCGGCCACATGGGCGTCCACGTCGTCGCCGCAGGTGACCGCCTCCGCGACGCGTTCGGGCGTGACCAGTTGGGACGCCTGCTCGAAGTGGCGGGGGGTGGGGAGGATCTGCGGGAGTTCGCCGGGGAGCTGTTCGTTGGCCCACAGGCGGTGGGCGGTGCGTACGGCTTCGTCGCGGTCGGGGTTCCAGCAGACCTTGACGCCGCCCAGGACGGGTTTGTTGCCGCCGCCGCCCCGCCGGAAGCGTTCGACGGCGTCCGCGTCCGGTGTCATGGTCACGAAGCCGTCGCCGACGCGGGCGGCCAGTTCGGTGGCGTTGGGGCCGAACGCGGAGACGTCGATGGGCACCGGCTCGTCGGGCACGGTGTAGAGCCGGGCGTTCTCCACGGTGTAATGCTTGCCGTGGTGGCTGACCTCGCCGCCCTCGAAGAGCTGCCGCATCACCTGGACGGCTTCCTCCAGCATCTCCAGCCGTACCGAGGCCTGCGGCCAGTGGTCGCCGAGCACGTGCTCGTTGAGGGCCTCGCCACTGCCCACGCCGAGCCGGAAACGGCCGTCCAGGAGCACGCCGCTGGTGGCCGCCGCCTGAGCCGTGACCACGGGGTGCAGCCGCATGATGGGGCAGGTCACCGCGGTCTCCACGGGCAGTGAGGTGACCTGGGACAGCGCTCCGATCACCGACCAGACGAAGGGGCTCTGGCCCTGCGCGTCGTTCCACGGGTGGAAGTGGTCGGAGATCCACAGTTTGGTGAAGCCGGCCTGCTCCGCCATGCGGGCCTGTTCGACCAGTTCCGCCGGGCTGTGCTCCTCGCAGGAGAGGAAGTATCCGTAGTCGGTCATCGGGGCTCCGTGCGGTCTCTTCGGCCCCTGGTGCGGGCCGGGGTGGGTGGCGGATGGTCGCCCCCTCGGGTGATGCGCCGGGTAACCCTTTTCCCGGCCGGGAAAACCCGCGCGGCGGCTGCCAGGGGCCCGTACCGGCGCGGTACGGGAACGATTCGGCCCGGGCGATCCGGGTACTGGAGCTGCCACGACAAAGAACACCGCTTTAGACTCAAAAGCGGCTTTTGGGTTGCCCGAGATGGACGATCCTCGACGGGGCCGTCCGGCGGGCCGGCCGCCAGATCAAGGAGATCCGCGATGCGAGCGAACGTCTGGCACGGCAAGCGTGACGTCCGCGTGGAGAACGTCCCCGACCCGCAGATCAAGAAGCCCACCGACGCGGTCATCAAGGTCACGTCCAGTGGCCTGTGCGGCTCGGACCTGCACCTGTACGAGGTGCTCACCCCGTTCATGACCCCCGGTGACATCCTCGGGCACGAGCCGATGGGCATCGTCGAGGAGGTCGGCGCGGAGGTGCCGGACCTCAGCCCCGGCGACCGGGTGGTGATCCCCTTCCAGATCGCCTGCGGCACCTGCCGGATGTGCGCCGACGGCCTGCAGACGCAGTGCGAGACCACGCAGGTCCGCGCGCACGGCTCGGGTGCCGCGCTGTTCGGCTACACCAAGCTCTACGGCTCGGTGCCGGGCGCGCAGGCCGAGTTCCTGCGCGTGCCGCAGGCCCAGTACGGGCCGATCAAGGTGCCGCACGGCCCCGCCGACGACCGCTTCGTCTACCTGTCCGACGTGCTGCCCACCGCCTGGCAGGCCGTGCGGTACGCGGACGTCGCCGAGGGCGGCAGCGTCGCCGTCCTGGGGCTGGGGCCGATCGGCGCGATGGCCTGCCGGATCGCCCGGCACCTCGGTGCCGGGCAGGTGATCGGCGTCGATCACGTACCGGAGCGGCTGGCGCGGGCGCGCCGGGACGGCGCGACCGTCTTCGACCTGGACGCCTTCGACGACGAGGACGGGCTGCTGGACGCCGTCAAGGACGTCACCGGCGGCCGCGGCCCGGACGCCGTCATCGACGCGGTGGGCACCGAGGCGCACGGCAGTCCGGCCGGGCGGCTGGCGCAGCAGGCCGCCGGGCTGATGCCGTCGCGCTGGGCCGAGAAGCTGATGAGCAAGGCGGGGGTGGACCGGCTGAGCGCCCTGCACCTGGCCATCTCGATGGTGCGGCGCGGCGGCACGGTCTCCATCAGCGGGGTGTACGGCGGGATGAGCGACCCGATGCCGATGCTGGTGATGTTCGACAAGCAGCTCACGTTCCGGATGGGGCAGGCCAACGTGCGGCGCTGGGCGGACGACATCATTGCGCTGCTCACCGACGAGGACCCGCTGGGCGTGGACGACTTCGCCACGCACCGGCTGCCGCTGGACCGGGCACCCGACGCGTACGAGATGTTCCAGAAGAAGACCGACGGCGCGATCAAGGTGCTGTTCACCCCGTGACGGGGCGGCACCGGGCGCGCCGGCGTGCCCACAGGGCGAGGTGAAAGGACCGGTCATGCCGCATTTCGCTGCCGCGCCGCCGATCGCGGGGCTGTCGGCCCTGGTGACGGGCGGGTCGCGCGGCCTGGGGCTGCTGATGGCGCGTCAGCTCGTGGCGCGTGGCTGCCGTGTGACGATCGTGGCGCGCGACGGGGCGGAGCTGGCCGAGGCCGCCCGGTCGCTGCGCCGCCCCGGTGGCCCGCCGGTCGCCACGGCGGTGTGCGACGTCCGCGACCGGGCGGCGGTCGAGGCCGTCGTCGAGGACGTCGCGGCGCGCGAGGGCGGGCTGGACATCGTCATCGGCAACGCCGGTGTCATCCAGGTGGGCCCGGCGGCGTCGCTGGGGCACCAGGCGTTCCACGACGCCATGGAGACGATCTTCGACGGTGCGCTGAACACGTCCCTGGCCACCCTCCCCCACCTGCGGCGCAGCCCGGCCGGCGGGCGGCTGGCGCTGATCGGTTCGGTCGGCGGGCTACTGGCCGTGCCGCATCTGCTGCCGTACTCCTGCGCCAAGTTCGCGGTCGCCGCGCTGGCCGAGGGGCTGCACGCCGAGGAGAGCGGTTACGGCGTGTCGGTGACGGCGGTGCATCCGGGGCTGATGCGGACCGGGTCCCATCTGCACGCGCAGTTCGGCGGGGACGCCCCGCGGGAGTTCGCCTGGTTCTCGGCGCTGGCGGGCACACCCGTCCTGTCGATGAACGCCGGGCGCGCCGCCGGGCGCATCGTCTCCGCGGTGCAGCGCCGCCGCCCGCGCGTCGTCCTGACCCCGGCGGCCCGCCTGGCCGCCACGGCGCACGGCCTGGCCCCCGTCACCACCACCCGCCTGTCGTCCGTCCTGGCGCGGGTGCTGCCGCGGGACGCGGTGGGCGAGCCGGGCGTGACGGAGGGCGCCGCGGTGCGCAGCGGCGGGCGGACCCCGCCCGCCGCACGGCTGCGCAAGGTGCTCGGCGCCCTCAACGACCGGGCCGCCGGGCGCCTGAACCAGTGCGGGCGGGCGGCGCCGCCGTCCCCCTGACCGACAGCGGTACGGCCTCGCGGGCCGTACCGACGGGTGGCCGGACGGTGGGCCGGCCGCCCCGGACCTCGGCCGGAGCGCCCACGACGGGCCCGGCAGCACGCCGGCACCGGCCGGCCCTCGCGGAAGGAAGGACACGGGTGAGCCCACGCGGAGCCGCACTCTTCGACGTCGACGGAACGCTGGTCGACAGCACCTATCTGCACGCCGTCACCTGGTGGGAGGCGTTCCGGCAGTCCGGCCACCGGGTGCCGATGGCGGAGATCCACCGGACCATCGGCATGGGGTCCGACCACCTGATCGACCATCTGCTCGGCGCGGACCGGGACGGCGACGAGGACGAGACCATCCGGACGGCGCACGGCACGCTCTTCGCCCAGTACTGGGAGCGGCTGGCCCCCCTCGACGGTGCCGCCGAACTGCTGCGGGCGTGCGCGAAGCGCGGCTGGACGGTGGTGCTGGCGAGTTCGGCGCACGGCCCGGAACTGGAGGCCATGCGCCGCGCGCTGGACGCGGAGGACGCCATCACCGCGGTCACCGGCTCCGACGACGTGTCGGCGAGCAAACCGGCACCCGACCTGGTGCAAAGTGCCCTGGAGCGCAGCGGTGTCGACGCCGGCTCGGCGGTGTTCATCGGCGACACCGTCTGGGACGTGCGGGCCAGTCACCGCGCCGGCGTGCCGTGTCTGGCGGTGCTCAGCGGCGGCTATCCGGAGCGTGACCTGCGGGAGGCGGGCGCGCGCGAGGTGTACGAAGGCCCGGCCGACCTGGTCGGGCACCTGGACAGCAGCCTCCTGGCGGAGCCGGGCGCGCGGGGCGGGTGACGGGCGGTCGGCGGGCGTCCGGGCCGGCCGGTACCGGAGCACGTTCCGCCACGTCGTCGCACGTGTGAAGGCGGCTCGGCCGGGCACCCGCCGGGCGGGCCCGGGCAGCCGCTCCGACGCGGCCGGCCGCCCGGCCGCACGGAAGGAGGTTGTCCATGACCACGACGCACCGGACGGCAGCGGAGGCCGACGGGCGTTCCTTGGCACCGTGGCCGCGGGAGCGCACCGCGGCACTGGAGGAGGCGCTGCGCGCCCGCGTGGACGGTGAGGTGCGGTTCGACGCGGGCAGCCGGGGCGCGTACGCCACCGACGGGTCGAACTACCGCCAGGTGCCGATCGGCGTGGTCGTGCCGCGGACGACCGACGCGGGCGCGGCGGCCGTCGCGGTGTGCGCCGAGTTCGGCGCGCCGGTGCTGTCGCGGGGCGGCGGGACGAGCCTGGGCGGCCAGTGCGCCAACGCCGCCGTGGTCGTCGACTGGACCAAGTACTGCAACGCGCTGCTGTCCGTGGACACCGAGCGCCGTACGTGCGTGGTCGAGCCCGGCATCGTGCTGGACGAGCTGAACCGCCTGTTGGCCCCGCACGGGCTGAAGTTCGGGCCGAAGCCGTCGACGCACAGCCACTGCGCGCTGGGCGGCATGATCGGCAACAACTCGTGCGGCGCGTCGGCTCAGGCGTACGGCAAGACCGCGGACAACGTGCGGCGGCTGGAGATCCTGACGTACGACGGACTGCGCTGCTGGGTCGGCCCGACGTCCGAGGACGTGTACGAGGCGGCGGTCGCCGAGGGCGGGCGCAAGGGACAGCTCTACGAGGGACTGCGGGGCATCGCCACGCACTACATGGCCGATGTCCGCCGCGGCTTCCCCGACATCCCCCGGCGGGTCTCCGGCTACAACCTGGACGCGCTGCTGCCGGAGCACGGCTTCAACCTCGCCCGCGCGCTGGTGGGCAGCGAAGGCACGCTGGTGACCGTGCTGCACGCGGAGCTGGAACTCGTTCCGGTACAGCCTGCCGACGCGATGCTCGTGCTGGGCTACCCCGACATCTGTACGGCCGCCGACGACGTCCCGCGTCTCCTGGAGCACGGCGACCCGACCCAGTTGGAGGCCATAGACGGCCGGATGGCGCAGCTCATGCGGGAAGAAGGCGCCTACCTGGACTCGCTGGAGAAGTTCCCCGAGGGCGAGAGCTGGCTGCTGCTGCAGTTCAGCGGCGACAGCCGGGAGGAGGCGGACGCCCAGTGCCGGGCGTTGCTCGACGGGATCGGCCGGTCCGGGGACGACGCGTCGGTGGCCTTCTCCGACGATCCGGGCCGGGAGCGGAAGATGCTCAAGGCGCGGGAGGCGGGGCTCGGCGTGACCGCCCGGCCGCCGGACGAGCGGGAGACCTGGGAGGGCTGGGAGGACTCCGCCGTGCCGCCGGACCGGCTCGGGGACTACCTGCGGGACCTGACCGCGCTGTTCTCGGAGTTCGGCTACGACCACGCGGCGCTGTACGGACACTTCGGGCAGGGCTGTGTGCACACCCGGATCCCGTTCGACCTCAAGAGCGCCGACGGTGTCGCCCACTTCCGGGCATTCCTCTTCCGCGCCGCCGATCTCGTCAGTTCCTACGGCGGGTCGCTGTCCGGCGAGCACGGGGACGGGCAGGCCCGCGGGGAGCTGCTGCCGCGGATGTTCGGCGAGCGACTGGTGACGGCGTTCGAGGAGGTCAAGGGGCTGTTCGACCCGGACGACCGGATGAATCCCGGCAAGGTCGTGCATCCGGCCGGGGTCGACGAGCACCTGCGCCTGGGCGCCGGCTGGCGGCCGCGGAGCCTGGCCACCCGCTTCGCCTATCCGGATGACGACCACAGCTTCACGCAGGCCGTGATGCGCTGCGTCGGCGTCGGCAACTGCCGTACGCAGGAGGGCGGCGTGATGTGCCCCTCGTACCGGGCGACGGGCGAGGAGGAGCACTCCACGCGCGGCCGGGCCCGGCTGCTGTTCGAGATGCTGGGCGGGCACGCGGACTCCCCGGTCACCGACGGCTGGCGCTCCACCGAGGTACGCGACGCGCTGGACCTGTGCCTGGCGTGCAAGGGCTGCAAGTCGGACTGCCCGGTCGGCGTCGACATGGCCACGTACAAGGCGGAGTTCCTGTCCCACCACTACGCGGGGCGGCTGCGGCCCGCCGCACACTACTCGATGGGCTGGCTGCCGCTGTGGGCCCGCCTCTCCCGGCTCGCTCCGGGGCTGGTCAACGCCGCGCTGAACGCGCCGGGGCTGGCCCGGCTCGGCAAGCGGGCGGCCGGGGTGGCCGCCGAGCGGGACGCGCCGGTGTTCGCGCCGCAGTCGTTCGTGCAGTGGTGGCGGGCGCGCGGCACCCCCGAGCCGGATCCGGCGGACCCACGGGCGGTCGTGCTGTGGCCCGACACGTTCAGCACGTACTTCCATCCGGGTGTCGCGAAGGCGGCGGTGCGGGTGCTGGAGGACGCCGGGTTCCGGGTCGCGGTGCCGGAGCGGGCGGTGTGCTGCGGGCTGACCTGGATCTCCACCGGCCAGCTCGGCACCGCCGGGCGGGTGCTGCGGCGGACCGTGGACGTGCTGCGGCCGTGGATCGAGGCCGGTACGCCCGTCATCGGGCTGGAGCCGTCCTGCACCGCCGTCTTCCGTGCCGACGCGCCCGAGCTGATGCCGGACGACGAGGACGTGCAGCGGCTGGCGCGGCAGTTCCGCACCTTCTCCGAGCACCTGGTCAACCACGCCCCCGAGGGCTGGCGGCCGCCGTCGCTGGGCCGGTCGGCGACCGTGCAGACGCACTGCCACCAGCACGCGGTGCTGGCGTTCGACGCCGACCGGGAGCTGATGCGCCGGGCCGGGGTGGCCGCCGACGTGCTGGACGCCGGGTGCTGCGGGCTCGCCGGGAACTTCGGTTTCGAGCGCGGGCACCACGGCCTGTCGACGGCCATCGCGGAACAGGGCGTGCTCCCGGCCGTACGGGACACGCCGCCCGGCGCGCTCGTCCTGGCCGACGGCTTCAGTTGCCGTACGCAGATCGAGCAGGGCGGCACCGGGCGGCGGCCGGTGCACCTGGCCGAAGCCCTGGCCCTGGGACTCGACCGGTCCCTGCCCGCCGACCGTCCGGAGCGGACCGCCGACCGCCCCGCGCCGCCCGCGGCCGGCTCCGGGCGCCTGCTGACCGCCGCCGCGGCCGTGGCGGCCGGCGGTGCGCTGGCCGCCGTCACCCGTCTGCTGGTGCGCAGGCTGCGCCGCTGATCACCGGCCGGGAGACCCGCACGTCCGTTTGAGAACCGTCCGGACGGCCGTGCATCCGCGGAGCCGGGACGGGCACACGGAAAGCCGGGCCGGCATCCGCCGTCGCGATTTGGGAGAGGAACAGAACCGCATGACCACCAAAGTTTCCGACCACATTCTCCAGCGCCTGCGCGAATGGGACGTCGACCATGTCTTCTCCTACGCGGGGGACGGCATCAACGGCCTGCTCGCGGCCTGGGGCCGGGCGGACAACCAGCCGAAGTTCGTGCAGGCCCGGCACGAGGAGATGGCCGCGTTCGAGGCCGTCGGGTACGCCAAGTTCTCCGGCAAGGTGGGCGTGTGCGCGGCGACCTCCGGGCCCGGCGCGATCCATCTGCTGAACGGTCTCTACGACGCCAAGCTGGACCACGTCCCCGTGGTGGCCATCGTGGGCCAGACCGCGCGCAGCGCCATGGGCGGCTCCTACCAGCAGGAAGTCGACCTGATGAGCCTGTACAAGGATGTCGCGTCCGAGTTCTGCGAGATGGTGACCGTCCCCGAGCAGTTGCCGAACGTCATCGACCGGGCCATGCGCACCGCGTACGCGAAGCGCACCGTCACCGCGGTGATCATCCCCGGTGACGTGCAGGAGCTGGAGTACAGCGCGCCGACGCACGAGTTCAAGATGGTGCCGTCCAGCCTGGGCGTGTCGCAGTACGCGCCGGTGCCGCGCGACGAGGACCTGCGGCGCGCCGCCGAGGTGCTCAACGCGGGCGAGAAGGTGGCGATCCTGGTCGGGCAGGGGGCCCGGGGTGCCCGTGAGCGGGTCGAGGAGATCGCCGAACTGCTCGGCGCCGGCGTGGCGAAGGCGTTGCTCGGCAAGGACGCGCTGTCCGACGAGCTGCCGTATGTGACCGGCGCCATCGGCCTGCTGGGCACCCGGCCCAGTTACGAGCTGATGCAGGAGTGCGACACGCTGCTGGTGATCGGCTCCAGCTTCCCGTACTCGCAGTTCCTGCCCGAGTACGGGCAGGCCCGCGCCGTGCAGATCGACATCGACCCGTTCATGGTCGGGCTGCGCTACCCCTTCGAGGTCAACCTCGTCGGTGACGCGTCGGCGACGCTGGAGCGGCTGCTGCCGCTGCTGCGGCACAAGAAGGCCCGCAAGTGGCGCGAGCAGATCGAGTCGAACGTCACGCGCTGGTGGAAGGTCATGGAGCGGCGCGCCGCCGTGGAGGCCGACCCGGTCAACCCGGAGTACGTGGTGCACGCGCTCGACGGGCTGCTGCCCGACGACGTGATCCTGGCCGCGGACTCCGGCTCGGCGGCCAACTGGTACGCGCGGCACCTGCGGCTGCGCGGCTCGATGCGCGGTTCGCTGTCCGGGACGCTGGCCACCATGGGGCCGGGCGTGCCGTACGTCATCGGCGCCAAGTTCGCCCACCCCGAGCGGCCCGCGCTGGCGATCGTCGGTGACGGCGCGATGCAGATGAACGGCATGGCGGAGCTGATCACCGCCTCCAAGTACTGGCGGGAGTGGAGCGATCCGCGCATGATCGTCGCGGTCCTGAACAACG
The DNA here is from genome assembly GCF_044327445.1 of Streptomyces sp. NPDC018045. NCBI lineage: Bacteria > Bacillati > Actinomycetota > Actinomycetes > Kitasatosporales > Streptomycetaceae > Streptomyces > Streptomyces sp. NPDC018045. The sequence continues at coordinate 287,277 of NZ_JBIRFL010000002.1, read as the reverse complement.
AGGACCTCAACCAGGTGACGTGGGAAATGCGGGCCATGTCGGGGGCGCCGCAGTTCGAGGAGTCGCAGCGCATCCCGGACGTTCCGTACGCCGACTTCGCGCGCTCCATCGGCCTCGGCGGCGTCCGGGTCGAGCGGCCCGACGAGGTGGAGAGCGCGTGGCGGCAGGCGCTCTCCGCCGACCGGCCGTTCGTCATCGACTTCCGTACCGATCCCAACGTGCCGCCGATCCCGCCGCACGCCACGCTGGACCAGATCGAGGCGGCCGCGACCGCGATCCTCAAGGGCGACCCGGAGACGGCCGGGGTGCTCAAGCAGGGCGTCAAGGCGAAGATCCAGGAGTTCCTCCCGGGCGGCAAGGGCCGCGGCGAGGGCCAGGACTGACCGCGTGGGCCGGGCCCGGCGAAGGCGGCCGGGCCCGGTCCGGCCGACACCGACCGAGTCGAATCGCAAGGAGGAACCGTGGCCAGGTTGACGGCGTTGAAGGACTGGCGGCACTGGCGGCGGGGGCGGGCCCTGCGCCCCGCCCCCGGCGCGACGGACGTGGAGAACGCGACACAGCGCGTCCTGATGTACGGGGTCCTGCCCATGTGGTTCGTGCCGGCCGTCGCCGACTGGGTGATGCACCGGCGCACGAACATCGAGAAGACCACCGGCGTCAAGGAGTCGGCGATCCACGCGGTGATGATGGCGGAGGCCGGAGTACCGGTGCTGGCCGGACTGGTCGCGCGGATCAACCCGCTGGTGCTGACGATGATGGGCGGGGCCGCCGCCGCGCACAGCGCGACCGCGATCTGGGACGTGACGGTGGCCACCGAGGACCGTGAGGTGCGCCCGGTGGAGCAGCACATCCACAGCTTTCTGGAGGTACTCCCGCTGGCGGCCGTCGTCATCACGTCCTGCCTGCACTGGGAGTCCGTACGGGACCTCGCGCAGGGCGGCCGGCAGCCGGGCGCGTGGAAACTGCTGCCCAAGGAGCGTCCGCTGCCCGGGAAATACCTCGCCGGTATCGCGGCCGGGGTGGGCGCTTGCGTCGCCCTGCCGTACGCGGAGGAATTCATCCGGTGCGTACGGGCCCGCAAGTCCGGCGCGTGATCCACCAGGCCGGAAGCATGCCGTGCATTCCGCCGCGTTCGGCCCGTCGGGGCAGTCGGGCAAGCCGTTCGTTACAGCTTGCCCGGCACGGGTAACCGTAGTCGGAGAAACGGTATACGGCAGGCCCGGGACAGGTACGCCGTACGTGTCCGGGGCGTGTGCGAGACGAAGGAGAAGCACCATGCCCGCAGGATCGAACGCCAAGCGTGAGCGCCAGTACGAGCACATCAAGGAAGGCGCCGAGAAGCGCGGGACGTCCAAGGGCCGGGCCAAGGAGATCGCGGCCCGCACCGTGAACAAGGAACGCGCCCGCTCCGGTGAGTCCAAGTCGGCCAGCAAGTCCTCTACCAAGGACAGCAAGTCGGCGCCCGAGCGCGGCGGCCAGCGCTCCGGCAACCGCACCGGCTCCAAGGGCCCCACGCGCGACCAGCTCTACAACGAGGCCAAGAAGCGCGGGGTGGAAGGCCGGTCGACCATGAACAAGGACCAGCTCGCCAAGGCGCTCGGCCGCTGACCCGGCGGGCCGGCCATGAGCGGCGAACCGCTGCGGACTTATCTGTCCAAGCGGCATTTCGACCGGACCTCCGAGCCGCGGGGCGGCGATTCCCCGGCCTCCTCCGAGAAGCCGCGGTTCGTGGTGCAGATTCACGACGCGAGCACCATGCACTTCGACTTCCGGCTGGAGGTCGACGGGGTCCTGAAATCCTGGTCCGTACCGAAGGGCCCGTCCGCGGATCCCAAGGACAAACGGCTGGCGATGCCGACCGAGGACCATCCGCTGGAATACCGGGATTTCGAAGGTGTCATTCCGAAGGGCGAGTACGGGGGCGGCACCGTCATCGTGTGGGATCAGGGCCACTACCGCCCGATGTCGCACGACAGGAAAGGCCGCCCGGTGGCGTTCGCCGAATCGCTGGAAAAGGGCCATGCGCGATTCTGGATGGAGGGAAGGAAACTGCACGGCGGTTATGCCCTCACCCGGTTCCGCGGCGGCCCGGACAGCGACGAGCGGGAATCCTGGCTGCTGGTGAAGGCGGACGACGAGCACGCGGGCGGCCGGGGCACACCCGACCCCCGCCGGGCACGTTCGGCCCTCAGCGGGCACACGCTCAGGCAGGTGGCCGAGGACGTGGCGGCGGAGTCCGGGGAGGACGGCGAGCCGTCCGGCAAGAGCACGTCCAGGGCCGCGGGCAAGGGCGGGGGCAAGGCGAAGACCGCGGGCAAGGGCGGCACGGACAACGGTCATGGGTGACTCTGTTCGACGTTCGACGCTGCGCGACGGGCTGCCGGCCGACCAGCGACGGCGGCCGGCCGACGCGCCGCCCGGCGAAGGACACACCGCGCACTCACCGCCCGCCCCGTGCCGACGGTGGCCCCGGCGGGACCGGGGCCGGTGGTCAGGAGGTCCCCATGACCTTCCGTACGGCGTCCCGGGTGCGGTCGATCACCGCGGCCACGGGCCCGGCCGCGAGGTTCTTGGCCGCGGTGTCCGTACCGGGGTGCGGCCGGGTCGGCGCCAGCGCCTCGGCGGCCTTGACGGCGCGCGCCAGCGTCTCCAGGCCACGCTGGTCCGTCGTGTGCCTCAACTGCGCGAACTCCATCCGCTCCTCGGCGTCGGCGTGGGCGAGCACGTCCTGCCGCAGCGCGATGAACCGGTCGTGGAACTCCGGCGCTCCGGTGTCCAGCGACGCCAGCTCGCTCAGGACCACCTTGGCGCGTTCCTCCTCCTCGATCCGTTCGCCGACCACCTGGTCGCCGCCGTCGATGTGCCGGCGGGCGTACGGGTGGACGACCTCCTCCTCGGCCGTCTCGTGCACCGCGAGCAGGCGCACCAGGCGGTGGAAGGCGTCCGCGCGGTCCGCGTCCTTGGAGTCACCGACCTCGTCGAGAAGCTCGCGGATCTGCCGGTGCTGCTGTTTGAGCAGTTCGACGACGTCCGGCTGTTCGCTCATGTCCGTGTACCTCCGTCACGGTGATGGTGCCGACAGTGTTCCGGCGCCGCGGCGGGTACCCCTGGCCGCGGCCTCGAACCGGGGCCCGGGCACCTGGGGGAGGCCCGTGTAGTTCTCGGCCAGCTCGGCGGCGGCGTGCGGGGAGGAGGCGATGCGGTCGAGCTGGGCGATCTGCAGCCGGGTGTCGAACGCGCTCTGGCCGGGCGCCGTGTGCAGTGTCGTCGTCATGAAGTACGAGAAGTGCTCGGCGCGCCAGACGCGGCGCAGGCAGGTGTCGGACCAGCCGTCCAGCAGCTCGGTGGAGCCGCTGTCCTTCAGATGGGCGAAGGCGCGGGCCAGGTCGGTGACGTCGGAGACGGCGAGGTTGAGTCCCTTCGCGCCGGTCGGCGGGACGATGTGCGCCGCGTCCCCGGCGAGCAGCACCCGCCCGTACCGCATGGGTTCGGTGACCATGCTGCGCATCGGCAGCACGGACTTGGCGGTGATCGGGCCGCGCGTCAGTTTCCAGGGGCCGTCGACGGCCGAGCGGGCGTCGAGTTCGTCCCAGATCCGCTCGTCGGGCCAGGCCGCGGGGTCGGTGCCGTTGGGCACCTGGAGGTAGAGGCGGCTGACGGTGGGTGAGCGCATGCTGAGCAGGGCGAAGCCGCGGTCGGAGTGGGCGTACACCAGCTCGTCGCCGGACGGCGGGACCTCGGCGAGGACACCGAGCCAGGAGTACGGATAGCCGCGCTGGTACGTGCGCTGGACCCGGGCCGGCACCGCGTCGCGGGTGACGCCGTGGAAACCGTCGCAGCCCACGACGTAGTCGCAGGTCAGGGTGTGTTCGCGGCCCTCGTGCGCATAGCGGATCACGGGCCGTTCGGTGTCCGCGCCGGTCACGGCGAGCGCCCGCGCGCCGAAGACCAGCGGGCCGCCGTCGGCGAGCTGGAGGGCGATGAGGTCCTTGACCACCTCGGTCTGCGCGTAGACCACCACGCTGCGGCCACCGGTCAGCGCCGACAGGTCGACGCGGTGCGCGCGCCGGCCGTAGCGGAGCTGGACGCCGTGGTGGACGAGCCCCCGCCGGTCCAGGCGCTCCCCCGCGCCGCAGTCGCGCAGCGTGTCGACGGTGCCCTGTTCCAGGACGCCGGCGCGCTGCCGCCGTTCGACGTAGGCGCGGTCGCGGCTCTCCAGGACGACGCTGTCGATGCCGCGGCGGTGCAGCAGCCGCGCCAGAAGCAGTCCTGCCGGGCCGCCGCCGACGATGCCGACCGTGGTCGTGGCGGGGGCGGGGGCGGTGGTGCGCGCGTGGGGCGTGGGGCCGGTGCTCATCGGGGTCACTTTCCTTCGCGGTCTTCGGCGAGGACACGGTCGGCCAGCGCGAACGCGGAGTTGGCCGCCGGTACGCCGCAGTAGACGGCCGACTGGAGCAGCACTTCCTGGAGGTCCTCGGCGGACAGCCCGTTGCGCAGGGCCGCGCGCAGGTGCAGCGCCAGCTCTTCGTGGTGCCCGCGCGCCACCAGGGCGGTGATCGTGACGCAACTGCGGGTGTAGCGGGACAGGCCGGGCCGGGTCCAGATCTCGCCCCAGGCGCAGCGGGTGATGAAGTCCTGGAAGACGGCGGTGAAGGCGCTGGTGCGAGCGGCCGCGCGGTCGACGTGGTCGTCCCCGAGGACGGCGCGGCGGACCGCGCTGCCGGCGGCGCGCCGCGCGCGGTCGTCGGTGGGCGGCTCCGTGAGGGATCCGGTGGGCTCCATGGGGGCGTCGGTGGGCGGCTCCGCAGGGGCTCCGGTGGGCTCCATGGGGCCGTCCGCGGCCCGGTCCCGGTACGGGCCCGCCGGATCGTCGTACGGCGGCTGGTACGCCGTGAGGTGGCCGAGGAGGGCGGCGAGGACGGGCCCGGGCCGTTCGGTGTTGGCCAGGTGGGCCGCCCCGGCCACCTCGGTCAGGCTCGCGGCGGGGATGCCGTCGACGAGGGCGCGGGCGTGGGCGGGGGGCGTCGCGGGGTCGGCGCGGCCCGCGACGACGAGGGTGGGCACGTCGATCCGGTCCAGTTCGCCGCGCAGGTCGTAGGTGGCGAGCGCGTCGCAGCAGGCCGCGTACCCCTCGGGCGCCACGGTCCGCAGCCCGGCCAGGAGCCCGTCCGCCGCCGGGGTCCCGGCGAAGGCCGGGGTGAACCAGCGGCCGGCGGCCGTGGCGGCGACCGGCGCCATGCCCTGTTCCCGTACCAGGGCGGCCCGGTCGTGCCATGTCCCGGGCTCGCCGAAGCGGGCGGAGGAGCAGACCAGGGCGAGGGAGGCGATCCGCTCGGGGTGGTGCGCCGCGAGCCGGGCGCCGACCGCCCCGCCCAGGGAGATGCCCGCGTACGCGAACCGGTCGATGCCGAGGGAGTCGGCGAGGGCGAGGACGAGTTCGCCGAGGGCGGCGACCGTACAGGGCCCGTCCGTACGGCCCGCGAGCACGTCCTGCGGTGTCCCGCCGTGCCCCGGCAGGTCCCAGCGCACCACGCGGAACCGGCGCGCCAGTGCCTCCACCTGGGGGTCCCACACGGACAGCGTGGTGCCCAGGGACGGGCCCAGGAGGAGCGGCGGCGCCTCGGCGGGGCCGTCCTCGCGGTGGTGCGGGAGCGGGCGGGCGGCGGAGGCGGTCATGCGTTCTCCTGCGGTTCCGGTGCGGCGGGGCGGGGGCCGGGGCGGCGCAGGGCGCGGTCCACGAGCGCCCCGGCCGAGCCCGTGTACGCGGTGGGGTCGGTCAGTTCCCGCAGCCGCGCGGCGGGGAAGGCCTCGGCGGTGGCGGGGTGCCGGTCGCGCAGGACGCGGTCCAGCACCGCGTCCAGGCCGGTGCCCTCCGCGGCCGCCCGGCGCGCCACCTCGGTGAGCAGCCGTCGCGCCGTGTCCCGGCCGAGGTGGGCGCCGAGGACGGCCGCCAGGCGTTCGGCGACGATCAGTCCGCCGGTCGCGGTGAGGTTCGCGCGCATCCGCTCCGGCCGCACCCGTAGGCCCGCGGTCAGTTCGGCGGCGTCCCGGGCCGCGCCGCCCACCAGGCGCAGGGCGTCGCGCAGCGGCTGCCACTCGGCGTGCCAGGCTCCGGCCGGCCGTTCGTCCTCGGCGGCCAGCGCTCCGTACAGCACCCCGGCCAGGGCCGGGACCTGCCGAGCGGCGGCGGTGATCAGCGTGGCCCGTACCGGGTTGGACTTGTGCGGCATGGCCGACGAGCCGCCGCCACTGCCTTCGGCCAGCTCCGCGATCTCGGTACGGGACAGGGTGAGCACATCGGCGGCGATCTTGCCGAGGGCGCCCGCGGTGTGCGCGAGCGCGCCGGCGAGGTCGGCGACCGGGGTGCGCAGGGTGTGCCAGGGCAGTACCGGTTCGGCGAGGCGGGTCTGCGCGGCGTACGCGGCGAGCAGCCGGGTGCCGAGGTCCGTGCCGGGCCCGGAGCCCGGCGCCCGGCCGTCGGCCTCCGCGAAGGCGTGGAACGCCGCGAGGGTGCCGGCCGCGCCGCCCAACTGTGCGGGCAGCGTGGACCGTACGGCGGCGAGCCGGTCCCGGGCGGCGAGGACCAGCGCGCGCCAGCCGGCGGCCTTGAGGCCGAACGTGGTCGGTACCGCGTGCTGGGTGAGCGTACGGCCCGCCATCGGGGTGTCGCGGTGTCCGGCCGCCAGCCGGCCCAAGGTGGCGGCGGTGTCGTCCAGGTCGCCGAGGACGGCGTCCAGGGCGCGTGCGCAGACCAGCATCGTGGCCGTGTCGAGGATGTCCTGGCTGGTGGCGCCGCGATGGACGTACGCGGCGGCCGCGGTGTCACGCCCGGCCACGGCGGAGGTGAGCGCGGCGACGAGGGGGATGACCGGGTTGCCGCCGGAGCGGGCCCGCACCGCGAGGTCGCGGGCGTCGAAACGGCCGGTGTCGCGGGCGGCCGCGGTGACGGCTTCGGCCGCGGCGGCCGGTACCAGTCCGACCGCCGCCTGCGCTCGGGTCAGGGCCGCTTCCGCGTCCAGCAGGGCACGGACGTACGCGGCATCGCCGGTGGCGGCCTCGACGGCCGAGTCCACCGCGCCCGGGGCGAGCAGGCCGGTGTCGGCGCCCTCGGGGCACGTACCCGTGGGATGGTCAGCGGAACTCAAGAAAGACCGTCTCCTCGCACTCCTCGCCGCCGTCCGCGGCCCCGCTCCCGGTGTCGGCCGCCTGGAGGCGGATGTCGAAGCGGTACCGCCGCTCGCCGTCGGCCCGTGCGATCAGGGTGCGCGCCCGGTGCGCGGGGAGCCGGCACAACAGCGGGTCGGCGGCGTGGGCCGCGGTGTCCTCGGGGAAGTAGACCCGGGTGAACAGGTGGTGCAGCAGGCCGCGGGCGAAGAGGCACACCGCGATGTACGGCGCCGCGTCCGGGTGGCCCGCCGGAGCCGTGGCGGGCAGGGTACGCAGGACGTAGCGGCCGTCGGCGCCGGTGGGCACCCGGCCGAAGCCGGTGAAGTCCACGCCGTCCCGGCCGACGACCGCGCCGGTCGCCGGATCGCGGCGCATTGAACCGGGCGCGCCGCGCAGGCTGCCGTCCGGCCCGGCCTGCCAGAACTCCAGCAGCGCGTCCGGCACCGGCTCCCCCGCACCGTCCAGGACCCGGCCGTGCAGGGTGACGGTGTCGGGGTGCCCGGCGGGGGCCATCTCACCGCCGCCGGGGAACGGCAGCGCGTAGCCGTGGAAGGGGCCGATGGTCTGGGACGGCGTGGGGGCGAGCGCGCCGGGCGCTCGGGCCTCGGGCACGGAGCCGGGCGCTTCCGGGGCGGGGCCGGAGGACTCCGGTACGAGGCCGGGCGTCGCCGGTACGGAGCCGGACGTCCCGGGTACGGAGCCGGGCTGCGGCGGTCGGCCTTCGGGGCGCGGCGGTCGGCCATCGTGGCGCGGCGCGGGCTCGTGCGGTGTGGCGGACATCAGTGGTCCTCCTCGGTCCACAGGGCGGACGGTCCGTCCAGCACGATGTCCCAGCGGTAGCCGAGGGACCACTCCGCGCGCGCCAGGTCCGGGTCGTACGCGCAGACCAGCCGTTCGCGGGCCCGCGGGTCGGTGCACGCGGCGAGGATCGGGTCGTACGGGAACAGCGGGTCGCCGGGGAAGTACATCTGCGTCACCAGCCGCTGGGTGAAGGCGGTGCCGAAGAGCGAGAAGTGGATGTGGGCCGGGCGCCAGGCGTTGTGGTGATTGCGCCACGGGTAGGCGCCGGGCCGGACGGTGGTGAACGCGTACCGGCCCGCGTCGTCCGTCAGGCAGCGGCCGACGCCGGTGAAGTTCGGGTCGAGCGGCGCCGGGTGCCGGTCGCGCTGGTGGGCGTACCGGCCGGCGGCGTTGGCCTGCCAGATCTCGACGAGCTGGCCGCGCACCGGGCGCCCGGCGCGGTCCCGTACCCGGCCGGTGACGGTGATCCGCTCGCCGAGCGGCTCGCCGGCATGCTGCCGGGTGAGGTCGGCGTCCAGGGCGGTGACGTCGGTGCCGCCGAAGGCGGGCCCGGACAGTTCGACGGCCTCCGGGTCGCGCAGCGCGTCGATCGCGGCCGACGGCTGGACGGGGTGGCGCAGGCGGGTACTGCGGTACGGGGCGAAGTCGCGGGCGGGGTGCGCCGGTACGGGCCCGCCTGCCGTGCGGGCGCGGGCGGCGGCCGTGTGCAGCGCGGCGATCTCGCGGTCGATGACGGACTGCGGTTCGGGGACCGGGGGCGGCGGCGCCGGTGCTGTCGCGGGGTCGGTGGACGCGGTGGCGGCCGGGGGTGCCGGTGCGGCGGAGGCGCTGGGTGGAGTCATCGGGAGTTCTCCAGACGTAGGGCCAGAGATGTAGCCGGGCGCAGAGCCGGGGGCAGGACCGCAAGCAGGCCGGAAGCAGGACCGGAGGCGGGACCGGCACGGACGTCCATGGTGCTCATGATGCCCTCCCCCCGGCTGCTTTGAGGGCGCGCAGGGCGGCCAGCTCGGCGTCGGACGGCGCCTGAGTGTCCGTCAGGTCCGGTGCCACGCGCAGGTGCCAGCCGGTTGCCTCGCGTGCCTGTTCCGGCGCCACGCCGGGGTGCAGTGCGGTCAGCACGAGTTCGGCGGTGTCCGGGTCCGGGCGCAAGACGCCGAGGTCGGTGATGACGGCGGTGGGCCCGGCGCCGCGCATCCCGAGGGCGGCCCGGTCGCCGGGCCCGGCGCCGTGTCCGACGGTGGTGACGAAGTCGAGCGCGGGCACCAGGTTGCGGCGGGTGTGCCGCAGCACGATGAGCACCTGACCGCAGTTGGCGGCGATCTCGGGGGCGCCGCCCGCGCCGGGCAGCCGCCCCTCGGGCCGGCCCGGGCCGCGGTCCACGGCCGTGGTGTTGATGTTGGCGAACCGGTCGAGCTGGGCGGCCCCGAGGAAACCCACATCGATCCGGCCGCCCTGGAGCCAGTAGTTGAACATCTCCGGCACGGACACCACCGCGTCCGCCGTGTCGGCCAGTTCGCCGTCGCCGATCGACAGCGGCAGCCGCGTCGGCCGGGAGCCGATGGTGCCCGACTCGTACACCAGGACCAGGTCCGGGTTGACGGTGCGGCGCGCCAGGTTGGCGGCGGTGCTGGGCAGCCCGATGCCGACGAAGCAGCTCCGCGCGCCGGCCAGCGCGCGGGCCGCGTTGACCTCCATCAGTTCGTCGCGGCCGCAGCGCGCGCCGTCGTCCGTACCGCTCATCGGCTCCCTTTCCGTACGTGCTCGTCGAGCCAGTGCGCGAAGGTGTCCCGGTCGCGGGAGACGGCGTCCCATTCCTGGTAGAAGTCGTTGTCCCGGACCGAGTAGCCGGCCGCGTACGAGGGGTGGGCGCCGCCGGGCACGTGCGCGACGGCGTCGATCACCCAGCCGGGCAGCACCACCGAGCCGGGCCGGGGCTCCAGCGCGCCCTCGACGATCTCCTCGACGGTGACCAGCACCCGCGCGGCGGCCAGCACCGCTTCCTTCTGCACCCCGGTCAGGCCCCAGAGCTGCACGTTGCCGTCCCGGTCCGCCTGCTGGGCGTGGATGACCGTGACGTCCGGGCGGAGGGCGGCCACGGCGGCCAGCTCCTCGCCGGTGAACGGGCAGATGACCGTGGCGACCGTGTCCGTACGGCCGGGGATGCCGCTGCCGCGGTAGCCGCGCAGCACCGCGAACGGCAGCTTCGAGGCACCGGCGACATAGCGGTTGGCCATCCCCGCGTGGCTGTGCTCGTCCAGCTCCAGCGGGTGCGGCCAGCCGTTCTCGACCGCGTCGCGGAAGCGGTGCAGCGAGCCGACGCCGGGGTTGCCGCCCCAGGAGAAGACCAGTTTGCGGGCGGCGCCCGCGCCGATGAGCTGGTCGTAGACCACGTCCGGGGTCATCCGGGCCAGCGTCAGATTGGTGACGCCCTGCCGGATGATCTCGTGTGCCGCGGCGAAGGGGATCAGGTGGGTGAAGCCCTCCAGCGCGACGGTGTCCCCGTCGTGGACCAGGTCCCGCACGGCGTCGTGCAGCGAACGGATGTCGGCCATGTCCTCGCCCTCGCGTCGTCCTGGGGCCGGCGCCCGGCGGATCCTGCCACTGTCCCGCCTCGCACGCCTTGTTCGCCAGGTGAACTTTGGTTCATAATCGGGGTGCCCCGAGTCTGTCCCCCTCTCCCGGCCCTGTCAACGGGCCGGCGGGTACGGTCCCGATTGAGAATCCCGCGCTGTGGAGAGCTGATGCCGCACCCCGCCACCGAGCCGTCACCGCCGCCCCGGGAGGCGGTCGGACCGCTGACGCGCGGCCTGTCCGTGCTGCGCGCGCTCTCCGCCGGCGGCGGCCGGCAGGCCGTCGGCGACCTCGTCCGCGCGACCGGCCTGGCGCGCTCCACCGTCGACCGCGTCCTGAGCACCCTCGCCCGCCTCGGCCACGTACGCGTCACGGGCCGGGACGCGGTACTCGCCCCCGGCCTGTTCGAACTCGGCAACGCCTACCTGGCCGCCGCCGAACTGCCCGACCGGCTCGCCCCGGCCGCCGACCGGCTCGCCGACGCGCTCGACGAGTCGGTCTCGCTCGCCGTGCCGGACGGTGACGGGATCCGCTTCGTCCACCAGGCGACGCGGCGGCGGGCGATGTCACTCGCGTTCCGCATCGGCGATCTGCTGCCCGCCGAACGCGGCGCGGTCGGCGCGCTGTTCGCCGCCGACTGGGACGAGGACGCCTGGCGGCGCTGGCGGCAGCGGCGCGCCGCGGACCCCACGGACGCCGGGTTCCCGGCCGTACCGCCCCGCCGGTACGAGGACGGTACGGAACGGGCGGACGCGGCCGAGCACTTCACCGCCCGGGTCGAAGCCGCCCGGACCACCGGCTGGTCACTGGACGACCAGCTCATCGAACCGGGCCTGGTCGCCATCGCCATGCCCGTACGCGACCCCCGGGGCCGCCCGGTGTGCGCGGTGAGCGTCGTCAGCCACACCAGCCGGCTGGCCGCCGGCGACCTTCCCGCCACCGTGCTCCCCCGACTGCGCGCCACGGTCACCGAAATGGAACGCTCCCTGACCGCCCCGGCCCCACCCGGCCCCGCCCCCTCCACGGCCCGGCACGCCTCCTGGATGCGCGCCTCCAAGCAGGAGCTGGGGCCGGAGTTCGTCGAATCCCTGGCCCGCGGCCTGCTCACGCTCACCGCGTTCGGCACCGGCCGGGCCGCACTCCCCCTGACCGCCGTGGCGGAGGCCACCGGCCTGGCCCGCGCCACCGCGCGCCGCGCCCTGCTCACCCTCGAACACCTCGGCTACCTCACCTCGGACGGCCGCCTCTTCCGCCCCACGCCGAAGGTGCTGGAACTGGGCTTCGCCCCGCTCTCCGGGCTGACCCTCCCGGACATCGCCCGGCCCCACCTGGCCGCACTGGTGGCAGAGGTGCACGACTCCGCGTCGATGGCGGTGCTGTCCGGTACGGACATCCGGTACGTGGCCCGGGTGCCCACCGTACGGATCATGAGCGTCAACATCACCGTGGGCACCCGCTTCCCCGCCTACCCGACCTCCATGGGCCGGGTGCTGCTCGCGGACCTCACCCCGGAGGAACGCGCCGCCCACCTCCCCCGGGCCGGCCTCACCCCCCTCACCCCCCTCACCCGGCACACCGTCACCGCCCCCGACCGCCTCGCCGCCCTCCTGGAGCAGACCCGCGAGGACGGCTACGCCCTGGTGGACGAGGAGTTGGAGGAGGGCCTGCGCTCGATCGCCGTCCCCGTACGCGACCGCCGCTCCCGCGTCGTCGCCGCGGTCAACATCTCCACCCACGCCGGCCGCCACTCCCCCGCCGAAGACCGCGACGCCCTCCTCCCACCCCTGCGTGCCGCCGCCGCCCGCATCGAGGCGGACCTGCACACGGCGGGGCGGTATCTGCGGGTGCCGGTCGTTTAGGGCAGGGTGACGGGGCACGCGGGGAACGCGGTACGCCCCGTCAGCCCCAGGGCGTCGGCCCGGCCCCGTTCGACCACGCCACGAGCTGGTCGCCGTCGAAGCAGCGGATGCCGCAGGTGTCGGCGTAGTCGGTGGCGGGGTCGGTGAAGGTGCTGGTGGTGACGACGGCCGCGATCTCGGCCCCGTGCACCGTCCAGCAGGTGCCGCCGAAGCGCTGTACGTCCTGGGAGCCGACCTTGTTCGCCGGGCCGTAGCGCTTGCACTGGATGATGATCCGCCGGCCGTCGGACGTGGTGGCCAGGACGTCCGCGCCCAGGTCCCCCGCGCCGCCGACGACCTGGATGTCCCGGCAGCCGTCGCGTGCGCAGAGGCGGGCCACCGCCTGTTCGAAGGCGTCCGCGTCCATGGCGAGGAAGTCGTCGACGCTCCACGTGACGGCCGTGGGCGCGGGGTCGTCCACGACGGCCGGGGCGGTGTCCGCCACCACCGCCGCCCTGGCCGCTTCCGCCTCGGCCTCCGCCTTCCCCGCCCGCGCCGCCCGCCGCAGTTCGCGCAGGCGCGGCATGCCCCGGATCGCCACCACGACCAGGGCCAGGACGAACGGGAGGGCGGCGACGGCCACGACGGTGGCCGGGCCCGGGTGTTCCGCCGCCCACCGGGCGGCTTCGCGGACGGCCAGGAAGCCCCCGCAGACGAGGACGCCGACCACGGCCAGGACGAAGACCGTCCGCCGCATCGGGTAGGTACGGGCGCGGGACGGGGCCGGTGGCCCGTCAACTCCCGAAGGTGCGGCCACTGGTGGTGCTCCTTCACTTCCGTGGGGCGGTTACGGCTGCTCGCCCACCTCCTGCCCCGCGGAGCGCGAAACATGATCATCACGGTGCCGCGACCGCCTTCGCCGGGCGTTCTCCAGATCCCGCGCCACGGCCAGTGCCACCGCCACCACGACGAACACCACAGCGCCCAGCGCGGCCGACGCGGTCAGCACCGGACACCCCGCGGCCGGCGAGCGACGAGCCCGCGGTGACATGAACGCATGGACGGGTCTCCCTGACATGAGGTGGCACGACATCCGATCCCTGGACAGCACCATGCGACACCGGCCTGACACCTCGGCTCCCATCGCCATCGCCCCGCACACCGGTCACCCGAATTCAGCACACGGAGACCCGCCCGCCCGGCTCGCGGCGGCGCCCGACCCCGGGCACCCGCCCCCGGCGAGCCCCCTCTCAGTGGCGCCAGGGCCGCTTCGTGTACGTGTGCAGCCGGGCCCTGATGTCGGCGGGCGGCAGGAAGCGGGCCCAGCGCTCGGGGTATTCGGACGGAGGCGGCGTGCCCGGGCCGTCGTCGTTCGCGTCGTCGGCGTCGTCGGCGTCGTCGTCGCCGCCGCCGCCGTCGGCCTCGTCGGCCGGCTGCGGGACGCCGACGGAAGTGGCTGCCTCAGGGGCCGCGGCCCCGCGGCCGACGGCGGCGAGGGCGGAGCGCCGGGCCGTGGCCACCTCGCGGGCCCGGCGTTCCTTCTCGGCGCGGCCCGCGGCGGTGGCGACCGAGGGCCACACCCGGTCGAGGGCGGCGTTCATGGCCGCGCCCACCAGGACCGCGAACGCGGAGACGCCGATCCACAGCAGGACGGCGACCGGCGCGGCCAGGGAGCCGTAGATGGTGGGACCCTCGACGGTCTGCGTGAGGTAGACGCGCAGCAGCAGGCTGCCCAGTACCCACATGGCGAGGGCGACGACCGCGCCGGGGATGTCCTCGCGCCAGGGTGAGCGCACCGGCACGGAGACGTGGTAGAGCGTGGTGAGGAAGGCGACGGACAGGATCAGCACGACCGGCCAGTACAGCACGCGGATGGCGGTCTCGCTCGCCGGCATCCAGCTCACCACGGTGTCCGGGCCGACCACCATCAGCGGCAGCGCGACCGCGCCGACGACCAGCGCGGCCAGGTAGAGCACGAAGGCCAGCAGCCGGGTCCGGACGATGCCGCGCCGCCCGTCCAGGCCGTACATGATCGTGATGGTGTCGACGAAGACGTTGACCGCGCGGGAGCCGGACCACAGGGCGATGGCGAAGCCGAGGGAGATGACGTCCGGGCGGCGTCCGGTGAAGATGTCGTCGAGCAGCGGCCGGGCGATCTCGTTGACGCCTTTGCTGGACAGCAGCGTGTCGGACGCGCTGAGGATGTTCTCGCGAATGTGGTCGATGGTCTCCCGGCCGATCCAGGGCTCCATGTAGCCGAGCAGACCGATGAAGCCCAGGAGCAGCGGCGGCAGCGACAGCAGGCAGAAGAACGCCGCCTCTGCGGCGAGCCCGGTGACGCGGTACTCCATGCAGGAGTTGACGGTGTCCTTCAGCAGCAGCCAGGCGAGGCGGCGTTTGGAGACGTTGCGGTACAGGACCCGGGCCCTGTGCAGACGGCCGGACGGCCGCTGCGCTGCTTCTTTCACTGGCTGCACCTCCTTACCGTAGCTGTCATGGCAGCCACCACTCATACGGTCACCAACCAGCCTCCGCCCCTGGTCGGGTACGACGTCTTCGCCGCGGACGCGGCGCTCACCGAGGGCGTCGCGCGGCACGTCCCGCCCGCGCTGCGGGCCGAGGTACGGGGCGAGCTGGGCGAGCTGGGCCGCGCGGCGGGCTCCGCGCACGCGCAGCGCTGGGGCGCGCAGGCCGACGGCAATCCACCCGTCCTGCGTACCCACGACCGCTACGGCCACCGGGTGGACGAGGTGGAGTTCCACCCGGCGTGGCACCGGCTGCTGGGGCACGCCGTCTCCGCCGGGCTCACCGACGCCTGGTCGCGGCCGGCCGGGCACGTCCGGCGGACCGCGGGGTTCCTGGTGTGGACGCAGGCCGAGGCGGGCCACGGCTGTCCGCTGTCGATGACGCACGCGGCGGTGCCGGCACTGCGGGCCGACCCCGCGCTGGCGGCGGAGTGGGAGCCGCTGCTGACCTCGCGGGTGTACGAGCCGGGGCTGCGGCCGGTGGCGGAGAAGCCGGGCGCGCTGGCCGGGATGGCGATGACGGAGAAGCAGGGCGGCAGCGACGTACGGGCGATCACGACACGCGCGGAGCCCCTGGCGGGCGACGGGGAGTACGTGCTGACCGGGCACAAGTGGTTCTGCTCGGCGCCGATGTCGGACGCCTTCCTGGTGCTGGCGCGCACGTCCGGCGACGCGTCGCGGCGGGCGGACGGCGACGGGCTCACCTGTTTCCTGCTGCCGCGGGTGCTGCCGGACGGCAGCCGCAACGCCTTCCGCGTCCAGCGGCTCAAGGACAAGCTCGGCAACCGCGCGAACGCGTCGGCCGAGGTGGAGTTCGACGGCACGACCTGGGCGCGGCGGGTCGGCGAGGAGGGACGCGGGGTCGCGACGATCTTCGAGATGGTCATGGCGACCCGGCTGGACTGCGTGACCGGCTCGGCCGCGGTGATGCGGCAGGCGGTGGCCCAGGCGCTGCACCACACCGCGTACCGGCACGCGTTCGGCACCCCGCTCGCCGACCGGCCGCTGATGCGCAACGTCCTCGCCGACCTGGCGCTGGAGTCGGAGGCCGCGACGGCGCTGGCGCTGCGGCTGGCGGCGGCGTACGACGCGGACACCGACCAGGAGCGGCACTTCCTGCGGCTGGCGGTCCCGGCGGCCAAGTTCTGGGTGACCAAGCGCTGCACACCGGTGGCCGCCGAGGCACTGGAGTGCCTCGGCGGCAACGGGTACGTGGCGGAGTCCGGGATGCCGCGGCTGCTGCGCGAGTCGCCGCTGAACTCCGTCTGGGAAGGGTCGGGCAACATCCAGGCCCTGGACGTGCTGCGGGCGCTGCGCCGCGAACCGGCGGCGCTGCACGCGTTCCTGACGGAGATCGGCACGGCCCGGGGCGCCGACCACCGGCTGGACGGCGCGATCAAGGGGCTGCTCACCGAGCTGGCCGACCTGGAGGGCATCGAGGCCCGCGCCCGGCGGCTGGCCGAGCGGCTGGCGCTGGTCCTTCAGGGCTCGCTGCTCGTACGGTACGCGCCGCCCGAGGTGGCCGACGCGTTCTGCGCCTCGCGCCTGGGCACCGACCACGGCGCCTGCTTCGGCACCCTGCCGCACACGCTGGACCTGCGCTCGATCGTGGCGCGGGCGCGGCCGGTGGCGGCGGGGTGAGGCGCGGGCACCGGCACTGAGGTACGCGGTGGCGGGCCCCGTTCCCTCAAGAGGGGGGTGGGGCGCGGGGCCCGCCACCGTGCGGGCGGGGAGCGGTGCCGCGCCGACCCGGCGCCGCTCCCCGGTCTCGGGCCGGCCCTCGGGACCGGTCCGCGAGGTCTGTTGCCACCCGCTGCCGGGGCGCCGTCACGGCGGTCTCCTCCGCCGCGCCGTCCGGCCGGGTCAGGGCGGACCTCCGCGGGGTCGGCGGCAGCCGGCGCCCTGCCGGTCACCCTCCTCGCCGCCGTCATACGCCACAACGGTTGCAGCCGGTTGCAGCCGATTGCCGGGAATCCGCGTCCGTACGGGCCCGGTGACGGCACCATGGGCTGCGACCACGGGCGGCAGCCATGCGCGGCAACCACGGACAGTGCACGACGGAGAGAAGAGTGTGAGCGACAGACCGAGCGACCTGGGCACCCGGCCGGCCCTGGAGGTACGCGAGACGACGCGGCGGCTCGCCTCGCTCCGGGAGGCCGCGCTCTGCGGCGACCGTGTGGCCACCGCCCCCCGTTCCGTGATCAGCGCGTCCTGGCGCCGGGCGCTGGACCGCGGCCTCGACCCGGACCGGGACCGCCGCGAACGCCCACTGACCGTCGAGGAGCTGGAGCACCGGCGGCACAACTCCCGGCTCGCGTCGCTGCTGCCGCTGTTCACCGGTGATCTGCTGCCGGCCGCGGACGCCGCGCAGCAGATCATGGTCGTCACGGACGCCGAGGGGCGGGTGCTGTGGCGGGAGGGCTGCGCGCCGGTCCGGCGGATGGCCGACCGGCACGGCTTCGACAAGGGCGCGGACTGGACCGAGGAGGTCGTCGGCACCAACGCCATCGGGACCGCGCTGGTGGCCCGCCGCCCCGTCCTGGTGCACTCCGCCGAGCACTTCGTGCGCACCCACCACCCGTGGACCTGCGCGGCGGCACCGCTGCACGATCCGCGCGACGGGCGGCTGCTGGGCATCGTGGACGTGAGCGGCCCGGCGGCCACCTTCCACCCCAGCACCCTCTCGCTGGTCTCCGCGGTGGCCCGGCTGGCCGAGGCCGAGCTGCGCGAACGGCATCACAGCGCGCTGGACCGGCTGCGGGCGAGCGCCGCGCCCGTGCTGGCCCGGCTGGGCGGGCAGGCGCTGGCCGTCGACAAGGACGGCTGG
Organism: Streptomyces sp. NPDC018045; assembly: GCF_044327445.1. Classification (NCBI taxonomy): domain Bacteria; kingdom Bacillati; phylum Actinomycetota; class Actinomycetes; order Kitasatosporales; family Streptomycetaceae; genus Streptomyces; species Streptomyces sp. NPDC018045. The sequence goes on along the minus strand of NZ_JBIRFL010000002.1, from coordinate 269,548 downwards.
ACGGCGGCGGTCACCGGGCTGGCGCCGCCGGACCGGGTCGCGCTGCCCAAATCCCCCGCGTGCGGGCCGCTGTGGCTGCCGCGCTACGGCATGTGCACGCTGGAGCCGCTGCCCGGCGGCTGGCTGATCCGCGTCGGCGCGCCGCGGGGCGAGGAGCCGCGGGCCAACCGGGTGCTGCTGGACCTCGGCAGCCGCGCCCGGCCGGCGGTCACGGTCACCGGGCCGGCGGGAAGCTGGACGCACGAGCTGAGTCCGCGTCACGCGGAGGTGCTGTTCGTGCTGGCGCACCGGCCGGAGGGGCGCAGCGCGGCCGATCTGGCGCACGACCTCTTCGGGGACCGCGCCCGAACGGTCACGGTACGGGCCGAGCTGTCCCGGTTGCGCCGCCATCTCGCGAGCGTCCTGGCGCACCGCCCGTACCGCTTCGCCGACGGGGTGGACGTGAAACTGCGCCTGCCGCCCCGCCCGGCGGACCTGCTGCCGCATTCGACGGCGCCGGCGGTGGTGGCGGCGCGGCACGCGTGACGCAGCGGCGGGCGGGGGCGTCGGCCGGAAGGCCGCGCGGCGCCACATGATTTCCTGTCCCCCATGGCTCTCACCGTGACCACCTGGTACCTCGAACAGACCGCGCCCGACGACCTCGCACCCGCCGCTCCCCCGGAGGACCAGCGGATCCGGATCGCCCGGGCGGAGGTGGTCTCGCCGGAGTTCAGCCGGTTCCTGTACACGTCCGTCGGCGGGGACATCACCTGGACCGACCGGCTGGGGTGGACGTACGGGCAGTGGGAGGAGTTCCTCGGGCGGCCCGGCGTGGAGACATGGGTGGCGTACGAGCGGGACACGCCGGCCGGTTTCGTGGAGCTGGACGCGCAGGCCGAAGGGGTCGTCGAGATCAGCTACTTCGGTCTGCTGCCGGCCTTCCGCGGGCGGCGGACCGGCGGGCACCTGCTGTCGTACGGGACGGCGCGGGCCTGGGACCTGGCCGAGCGGTGGCCGGGGCGGGCGAAGACCCGGCGGGTGTGGGTGCACACGTGCAGCAAGGACGGGCCGCACGCGCTGGACAACTACCGGCGGCGCGGTTTCCGGGTGTGCGCGACCGAGGTGACCGAAGAAGCGGAGGTGCCTGCTCCGGGGCCGTGGCCGGGCGCCTGACCGGGAACGGGGCGTTCTGCGGTACGCCGGAGAAATCCGCCGGTACGCCGGTACGCCGGAATGAGGGAAGGGCGGGGCCACGGTTCCCGCCCGTCCGCGGCGTGACCGGCACCACTGCTTCTCACCATCCGAGACAGTCTCGTCCACATCATGGAAGACGGTGGACTGGCTCAAGAGCGCCATGACACGCTTCCGTCATGTCTGAAGCTGGAATTGCCTTGGTGAGTCGGCGGCACGTCGACCTCGGCCGCATGTCCAGCGCCATCTGTCCGGCGGGCTGACAGTCTCAGCAACGTCATCCCTCTCGCCGTCCCCACCGCCGCGGACGCGCGGGCACCCCTGATCCGACCCGCCCCGGACACCCTCGTACCAGCACCTCGCGCCACTCCGCGCCGAGGCGCGTCCTCGCAGGTCACGGTGGGGTTGCCGCTGCCCGCCCCCGCCCTCACCGAGCCGCCCAGAAGGACATACCGCCATGGCCGCCACCCCCGAACGAACCGGTCCCGCCACGACCCGCCGCAAGGCCGGACGCCACCGCGGCGAGGGCCAGTGGGCCGTGGGTCACTTCACGCCGCTGAACGGCAACGAGCAGTTCAAGAAGGACGACGACGGTCTCAATGTGCGGACACGCATTGAGACGATCTACGCCAAGCGCGGTTTCGACTCGATCGACCCCAGCGACCTGCGCGGCCGGATGCGCTGGTGGGGCCTGTACACCCAGCGCAAGCCCGGGATCGACGGCGGCAAGACCGCGGTGCTGGAGCCCGAGGAGCTGGACGACGAGCACTTCATGCTGCGGGTCCGCGTCGACGGCGGGCGGCTGAGCGTCGCCCAGCTCCGGGCGATCGGCGAGGTCTCCCAGGAGTACGCCCGCGGCACCGCCGACATCACCGACCGGCAGAACATCCAGTTGCACTGGATCCGCATCGAGGACGTCCCGGCGATCTGGGAGAAGCTGGAGTCGGTCGGTCTGTCGACCACCGAGGCGTGCGGCGACTGCCCCCGCGTCATCATCGGTTCGCCGGTCGCCGGCATCGCGGCCGACGAGATCGTCGACGGCTCGTCCGCGATCGAGGAGATCGAGCGGCGCTACATCGGCAGCAAGGAATTCTCCAACCTGCCCCGGAAGTTCAAGTCGGCGATCTCCGGATCGCCGGTCCAGGACGTGGTCCACGAGATCAACGACATCGCGTTCGTGGGCGTCGAGCACCCCGAGCACGGGCCCGGCTTCGACCTGTGGGTGGGCGGCGGCCTGTCCACCAACCCGCGGCTCGGCGAACGGCTGGGCGCCTGGGTGCCGTTGGCGGACGTGCCGGACGTGTGGGCCGGCGTCGTGGGGATCTTCCGCGACTACGGCTACCGGCGGCTGCGCAACCGCGCCCGGCTGAAGTTCCTGATGGCCGACTGGGGCCCGGTCAGGTTCCGCGAGGTGCTGGAGAACGAGTACCTCGAACGGAAGCTGGCCGACGGCCCGGCGCCCGCGGAGCCCAGCTCGCGCTGGCGCGATCACGTGGGCGTGCACCGCCAGAAGGACGGCCGGTTCTACGTGGGCTTCGCGCCGCGCGTCGGCCGGGTGGACGGCGCCACCCTCGTCAAGATCGCCGAACTGGCCGCCATGCACGGTTCGGACCGGCTGAACACCACCGTCGAGCAGAAAATGATCATCCTCGATGTGGCCGAGGACCAGGTCGAGCCGCTGGTCGCGGGGCTGGAGGCGCTGGACTTCCAGGTCCGGCCCTCGCCCTTCCGGCGCGGCACGATGGCCTGCACCGGCATCGAGTTCTGCAAGCTGGCGATCGTCGAGACGAAGGCGCGCGGCGCCTCGCTCATCGACGAACTGGAGCGCCGCATGCCGGACTTCGCGGAGCCGCTCAGCATCAACATCAACGGCTGCCCGAACGCCTGCGCCCGCATCCAGACCGCGGACATCGGCCTCAAGGGACAGCTCGTGCTGGACGCCGACGGCAACCAGGTCGAGGGCTACCAGGTGCACCTGGGCGGCGCGCTCGGCCTCCAGGCGGGCTTCGGCCGCAAGGTCCGCGGCCTGAAGGTCACCGCGGAGGAGTTGCCCGACTACGTCGAGCGGGTACTGACCAGGTTCCAGGAGCAGCGTGCGGAAGGCGAGCGGTTCGCCGCCTGGGCCGCCCGCGCGGAAGAAAGTGCGCTGACGTGAGCGGGCGGGCCGCGCCGTTCTACTGCCCGTACTGCGGGGACGAGGACCTGCGCCCCTCCGAGGAGGGACACGGCGCGTGGGAATGCGGGGCGTGCAACCGCGCGTTCCGGCTTTCGTTCCTCGGTCTGCTGGCCAAGGGCGTCACTGCCCGGGACCGGCAGCACGACCACCGCCAAGGGGGCAGCATATGACGACCACTCAGGAGCATACGGAGACCGAGCTGGCCGCGCTCGCCGAGCGGGCGGGCCGCGACCTGGAGGACGCGTCCCCGCCGGAGATCCTCACCTGGGCCGCCGAGACCTTCGGCAAGCGCTTCTGCGTCACCTCCTCCATGGAGGACGCGGTCGTCGCGCACCTGGCCTCGCGCGCCTTCCCCGGCGTCGACGTGGTCTTCCTCGACACCGGCTACCACTTCCCGGAGACCATCGGCACCCGGGACGCGGTGGACGCGGTGCTGGACGTCAACGTCATCACCCTCACGCCGCGGCAGACGGTGGCCGAACAGGACGCCGCGTACGGGCCGAAGCTGCACGACCGCGACCCGGACCGGTGCTGCGCGCTGCGCAAGGTCGCGCCCCTCGAAGAGGGCCTGGCCGGCTACGACGCCTGGGCCACCGGGCTGCGCCGCGACGAGTCGCCGACCCGCGCCGGCACCCCCGTGGTGGCCTGGGACGCGCGGCGCCGCAAGGTGAAGGTCGCGCCGATAGCGCGCTGGACCCAGCAGGACGTGGACGCGTACGTCGCCGAGCACGGCGTGCTCACCAACCCACTGCTGCTGGACGGTTACGCCTCGGTCGGCTGCGCGCCCTGCACCCGCCGGGTGCTGGCGGGCGAAGACGCGCGGGCCGGCCGCTGGGCCGGCAACGACAAGACCGAATGCGGGCTGCACGTATGAGCGGCCCCGGGGAGCCCGGCCGCCGGACGCCGGACCACAACGAGAACCAGGACCTTCGGGAGCGAGAGATGACGGGCGCCACGGTGTGGCTGACCGGCCTGCCCAGCGCCGGCAAGACCACGATCGCGTACGCGCTGGCGGAGCGGCTGCGGGACGAGGGCCGCCGCGTCGAGGTGCTGGACGGCGACGAGATCCGCGAGTTCCTCTCGGCGGGGCTGGGTTTCAGCCGGGAGGACCGGCACACCAACGTGCAGCGCGTCGGCTTCGTCGCCGAGCTGCTGGCGAGCAACGGCGTCCTGGCACTGGTGCCGGTGATCGCTCCGTACGCGGACTCGCGGGAGGCGGTGCGCAAGCGCCACCAGCGCGAGGGCACGCCGTATCTGGAGGTCCACGTCGCCACGCCCGTCGAGGTGTGCTCGGAGCGGGACGTGAAGGGCCTGTACGCCAAGCAGGCGGCGGGCGAGATCTCCGGGCTGACCGGCGTCGACGACCCGTACGAGGCGCCCGGGTCGCCCGACCTGCGCCTCGCGTCGCACACCCAGACCGTGCGGGAGTCCGCGGCGGCGCTGTACGCGCTGCTCACCGAGAGGGGACTGGCATGACGACCGCCGCCGCCGTGAGCGAGAGCACCCCGAGCACCGGCGACGCCGGCAACCCGTACGCGCTGAGCCACCTGGACGCGCTGGAGTCCGAGGCGGTGCACATCTTCCGCGAGGTGGCGGGCGAGTTCGAGCGGCCGGTGATCCTTTTCTCCGGCGGCAAGGACTCGATCCTCATGCTGCACCTGGCGCTGAAGGCGTTCGCGCCCGCGCCGGTGCCCTTCGCGCTGCTGCACGTCGACACCGGTCACAACTTCCCCGAGGTGCTCGACTACCGCGACCGCGCGGTGGCCCGGCACGGGCTGCGGCTGCACGTCGCCTCCGTACAGGACTTCATCGACCGCGGCGAACTGCGCGAGCGCCCGGACGGCACCCGCAACCCGCTCCAGACCGTTCCGCTGCTGCACGCCATCGAGTCGCACCGCTTCGACGCGGTGTTCGGCGGCGGACGCCGCGACGAGGAGAAGGCGCGCGCCAAGGAGCGGGTGTTCTCACTGCGCGACGAGTTCGGCGGCTGGGACCCGCGCCGCCAGCGCCCCGAGCTCTGGCAGCTCTACAACGGCCGGCACTCCCCCGGTGAGCACGTGCGCGTCTTCCCGCTGTCGAACTGGACCGAGCTGGACGTGTGGCAGTACATCGCCCGCGAGAAGATCGAACTGCCCGCCATCTACTACGCCCACGAGCGCGAGGTCTTCGCCCGCGACGGCATGTGGCTGGCGCCCGGCGGATGGGGCGGCCCCAAGGACGGCGAGGCCGTCGAGAGGCGGCGGGTGCGCTACCGCACCGTCGGTGACATGTCCTGCACCGGCGCCGTCGACTCCGACGCGGCCACCATCGAGGCCGTCATCGCGGAGATCGCCGCCTCCCGGCTCACCGAGCGGGGTGCCACCCGAGCCGACGACAAGCTGTCCGAGGCCGCCATGGAGGACCGCAAGCGCGAGGGGTATTTCTAACCATGAGCATGATTGTCGACCCGGTCGACGTGGCCGCCACGGCCACCTCACTGCTGCGCTTCGCCACCGCCGGCTCGGTGGACGACGGCAAGTCCACCCTGGTCGGGCGGCTGCTGCACGACTCCAAGTCGGTCCTGGCCGACCAGCTCGAAGCCGTCGAGCGGGCCTCGCTGGGGCGCGGGCAGGAGGCGCCCGACCTGGCGCTGCTGACCGACGGGCTGCGGGCCGAGCGGGAGCAGGGCATCACCATCGATGTCGCCTACCGCTACTTCGCCACGCCCCGGCGCCGCTTCATCCTCGCCGACACCCCCGGCCATGTGCAGTACACCCGCAACATGGTCACCGGCGCGTCCACCGCCGAGCTGGCGGTGGTGCTGGTCGACGCCCGCAACGGCGTCGTCGAGCAGACCCGCCGGCACGCCGCCGTCGCCGCGCTGCTGCGGGTGCCGCACGTCGTCCTCGCCGTCAACAAGATGGACCTGGTGGCGTACGCCGAGCCCGTCTTCGCGGCGATCGCCGAGGAGTTCACCGCCTACGCCGCCTCGCTGGGCGTACCGGAGATCACCGCGATCCCGATCTCGGCGCTGGCCGGGGACAATGTCGTGACCCCGTCGACGAACATGGACTGGTACGGCGGCCCGACCGTGCTGGAGCACCTGGAGACCGTCCCGGTCGTGGCCGACCCGTCCGAGGACCCGGCCCGCTTCCCGGTGCAGTACGTCATCCGCCCGCAGACCCCCGAACTGCCCGACTACCGCGGCTACGCGGGTCAGATCGCCTCCGGTGTGCTGCGCGTCGGCGATGCGGTGACCGTGCTGCCGTCCGGCCACGGAAGCACCATCGAGGCGCTGGACGTGCTGGGTGAGGCGGTGGACGTGGCCTGGGCGCCGCAGTCGGTGACCGTACGGCTCGCCGACGACCTGGACATCTCGCGCGGCGACCTGATCGCACCGGCCGCGGCGCCGCCCGCCACCACACGGGACGTCGAGGCGACCGTCTGCCACGTCGCCGACCAGCCGCTCAGGGCCGGTCAGCGGGTGCTGCTCAAGCACACCACCCGTACGGTCAAGGCGATCGTCAAGGACATCCCGTCCCGGCTGACGCTGGCCGACCTCTCCCAGCACCCGGCGCCCGGCGAGCTGTCCGCCAACGACATCGGCCGGGTCGTGCTGCGCACCGCCGAGCCCCTCGCCCTGGACGCCTACGCCGACTCCCGGCGCACCGGGTCGTTCCTGCTCATCGACCCGGCGGACGGCACCACGCTGACCGCGGGGATGGCCGGGTCGGCGTTCGCCGAGGCGGCCGAGGCCGCGGCGACCGCCGCGGACGACGACGCGGAATGGGACTTCTGAGATGACCGCGCGCGAGACGGCGCCGCGCGAGCTGCCCACGTCCCTGTACGGGGACGTCTTCGCGACCTTCGCCAAGGAAGGCGGCCGGATCGGCAGCGGTTCCGTGGGCAGCGGCCAGGGCGGCGTCGGGCGATGTGCGGGCCGATGACGTACCACCGCCCGTCCCCCACGCCCCCCTTCCGAAGATCCACCGCTCTGCCGGGCCCGCCGTAGGCGCTGACCACCCGGCCCTACGAGAGGACCCCCTCCCGTGCCTGCCCTACGCCACCGCCTCCTCGCGGCCCTCGCCGTCGCCCCCCTACTGCTGGGCGCGCTCGGCGCCTGCGGCTACGGCTCCCGCGCCAAGCAGGACGAGCAGGGCGCGGTCGTGGCCAAGGGCCCGAAGATCGACGGGCTCGATCAGGTCAAGGTCGGATACTTCGCCAACACCACACACGCCACCGCGCTGGTCGGCGACCGGAAGGGCTTCTTCCAGAAGGAGCTGGGCGGCACCCGGTTCGCCCCGTCGGTGTTCAACGCGGGCCCGGCCGAGATCGAGGCGCTGAACTCCGGCGCCATCGACATCGGCTGGATCGGCCCGTCCCCCGCGATCAACGGCTGGACCACGTCCCGGGGCAAGAGCCTGAAGATCATCTCCGGTTCTGCGTCCGGCGGTGTCTCACTGGTGGTGAACCCCGAGAAGATCAAGAGCCTGGACGACCTCAAGGGCAAGACCATCGCCACGCCGCAGCTCGGCAACACCCAGGACGTGGCGCTGCTCAACTACCTGGCGGAGAAGGGCTACCGGGTCGACGCCACCACCGGCAAGGGCGACGTGACCGTCCAGCGCACCGAGAACAAGGTCGCCCCGGTCGCCTTCCGGCAGGGCAGCATCGACGCCGCGTGGGTGCCCGAGCCGACCGCCTCCAAGCTGGTGGCGGAGGGCGGCAAGGTGCTGCTGGACGAGCGGAAGCTGTGGCCGGACGGCAAGTTCGTCATCACGAACGTGATCGTCTCGCAGAAGTTCCTCACGGAGCACCCGAAGGCCGTCGAGGCGGTGCTGCGCGGCTCGGTGCGGACCAACACGTACATCAGGACCCACCCGGCCGAGGCCAAGCAGGCGCTCAACGACAAGCTGGCCGCCGCGGCGGGCAAGGCGCTGCCGCCGTCCGTGATCGACCCGGCGTTCCGCAACACCGACGTCACCGACGACCCGCTGGCCGCCACCCTCCGGCAGGAGGCCGACCACGCGGTCCGGGCCGGCCTGCTGAAGAAGCCCGCCCTCCAGGGCATCTACGACCTCACGCTGCTCAACAAGGTGCTCACGGCCGAGGGCAAACCGGCGGTCGACGCCGCCGGTCTCGGCAGCGAGTAGTTCCGCCGCACCGCACCCAGGAGGTGACACCGATGACGACCACCACGCTCAGCAAGCCCGGCACCCGGACGTCCGCCGCGGCGGACACGGACGGCGCGGCCGCTCCGTACGCCGCTCGCATCGACCATGTCTCGAAGTCGTTCGGCCGCCCCGGCGCGCAGCAGCACGTGCTCGACGACATCAGCATCGATGTCGCGCCGGGCGAGTTCGTCTGCCTGCTGGGGGCGTCGGGCTGCGGCAAGTCGACACTGCTCAACCTCGTCGCCGGGCTCGACGGGCCCACCGCGGGCAGCATCGAGACGCCCGGCGGCCGGCCGGCCCTGATGTTCCAGGAGCACGCCCTGTTCCCATGGCTCACCGCGGGCCGCAACATCGAACTGGCGCTGCGGCTGCGCGGGGTGCCGCGCGCGGAGCGCCGCGGCGAGGCCGAGCGGCTGCTGGAACTCGTACGCCTCAAGGGCGCGTACGGCAAGCGGGTGCACGAGCTGTCGGGCGGTATGCGGCAGCGCGTCGCGATGGCCCGCGCACTCGCCCAGGACAGCCGACTCCTGCTGATGGACGAGCCGTTCGCCGCGCTGGACGCCATCACGCGCGACGTGCTGCACGACGAGCTGACCCGCATCTGGCGGGACGCCAACGACAGCACCGCCGGCAGCGGCGGCCTGTCCGTCCTGTTCGTCACCCACAACGTCCGGGAGGCGGTGCGGCTCGCCGAGCGGGTGGTGCTGCTGTCCTCCCGGCCCGGCCGGATCGCCCGCGAGTGGACCGTGGACATCCCGCATCCGCGGCGCATCGAGGACGCGGCGGTCGCCGACCTTTCCGTAGAGATCACCGAACAGCTCCGTGGGGAGATCCGCCGCCATGGCCAGCACTGAGACCGGGGCGGCCGCCGAGGCCGCCGGCACCACCGACGAGCCCGCGGCCGGCGCGGCACCGGCACCCCGCGGGAACGCGGTGCCGGACGGCTCCGGCGACCTCGCCGGGCTGGAGGCCGGCCTGGACGCCCTGGACACCACGGTCTCCGCCCGCCAGCCCTGGCTGCGGACGCTGACCGCCAAGGCCGTGCCACCGCTCGTCGCGATCGCCCTCGTCCTGGGCCTGTGGCAGCTCGCCTACCACTTCGAGGTCAAGGACCACTACCTGCTGCCCAGCCCGGTCGACGTGGCCCGCTCGCTCCAGGACAAGTGGCTCGAAGGGACGCTGCTCGACTACGTGTGGACGAGCGTGTCGCGCGGCGCGCTCGGCTTCCTGGCCTCGGTGGTGATCGGTACGCCACTGGGCCTGATCGTCGCCCGGGTCAAGCCCGTCAGGGCCGCGATCGGCCCCATCCTCAGCGGCCTCCAGTCGCTGCCGTCGGTGGCCTGGGTGCCCGCCGCCATCATCTGGTTCGGCCTGAGCGACGCCACCATCTACGCGGTCGTCCTGCTCGGCGCCGTCCCCTCGATCGCCAACGGCCTCGTCGCCGGCGTCGACCAGATCCCGCCGCTCCACCTCCGGGCGGGCCGCACCATCGGCGCGCGCGGCCTGACCGGCATCCGGCACGTCCTGCTGCCCGCCGCGCTGCCCGGCTATCTCGCCGGCCTCAAGCAGGGCTGGGCGTTCTCCTGGCGCTCCCTGATGGCCGCCGAACTCATCGTCAACGCCGCCGACCTGGGCACCGGCCTCGGCCAGCTCCTCGAACAGGGCCGCGAGCTCCAGGACATGTCCTGGGTGCTGTCCGCGATCCTGCTGATCCTGGTCGTCGGCATCGGCATCGAACTGCTGATCTTCGCGCCGATCGAGCGCCGGGTGCTGCGCAGCCGCGGCCTGCTGGTGAAGAGCTGACCCATGGACGCCCGACCCGCCCTCCTCGTCATCGCCCACGGCAGCCGCGACCCGCGGCACGCGGCGGCCGTCACCGCGCTCTGCGCCCGCGTGCGGACGCTGCGGCCCGGCCTGCGCGTCGAGGTCGCCTTCCTCGACTTCACCGCGCCGGGGGTGCCCCGGGCGCTGGAGCGGCTGGCGGCGGACGGCGTCCGGGACGTGGTGGCCCTGCCGCTGCTGCTCACCCGCGCGTTCCACGCCAAGACGGACGTCCCGGCGGTGCTGCGGGAGGCCGCCGCCCGGCTGCCCCGGCTGACGGTGCGGCAGGCCGACGTCCTCGGCCCGTCCCCGCTGCTGACCGCCGCGCTGGAACGGCGGCTGTACGAGGCCGGGCTGCGGCCCGGCGACCGGCGCCCGACCGGGGTCGTGCTGGCCTCGGCGGGCTCCTCCGACCCGGAGGCGATCGCAGTGATCGCTGATATCGCGCGGGAGTGGCGGCGTACCACCGGTTGGTGCGCCGTGCGGCCTGCGTTCGCCTCCGCTTCCCTGCCCCGCACGGCCGACGCCGTACGGGCCCTGCGGGCCGAGGGCGCCGAACGGGTGGCCGTGGCCCCCTACGTCATCGCCCCCGGCCGCCTCCCGGACCGCATCGCCCACGGCGCCGAGGAGGCCGGTGCCGATGTCCTCGCCGGCGTCCTGGGCCCGGCACCCGAGCTGGCCCGCCTGCTGGTCCGGCGGTACGACGAGTCGCGGTGCCGGGAGAGGCCGGCGCTGGTGGCCTGACCGGCCGCGGCCGCCCGTCAGCGGCGCGGCGGCAGCCGGTGCAGGCGTACGTCCGTGAGCTGCCCCGACGCCGCCCGCGCCGTCATGTACGTGCAGTACGGCTGGCGTCTGCGGTCGGTCGGTGAGCCGGGGTTGAGCAGGCGCAGGCGGCCGTCGGCCGTCGTGGTGTCCCAGGGGATGTGGCTGTGGCCGAAGACGAGGACGTCGAGGTCCGGGTAGCGCTCGGCGCAGCGGCGTTCGCGGCCCTGTTTGTGGCCGGTCTCGTGCACCACGCCCCAGCGCAGCCCGCCGAGTTCGGCGTAGGCCACCTCCGGCAGGCGGGCGCGCAGGTCCGGGCCGTCGTTGTTGCCGTACACGCCGAGGAGCCGGCGGGAGTGTTCCTCCAGCAGGTCCAGGGTGGCGGTGTCCACCCAGTCCCCGGCGTGCACGACCACGTCGGCGCCGCGCACCTGCTCCAGCAGCTCCGGCGGCAGGGCCTTGGCGCGTCGGGGCAGGTGGGTGTCGGACATCAGCAGCAGGTGCACGGGCCGACCGTCACCCCTCTCACAGGCAGTCGCGCGGCAGCGTCTCGTTCCAGGTGCGGGAGAAGACGCGACGGCCGTTCTCGTAGCCGTCCAGGGTGGCGTGGAGGTGGAACTCCTTCTCGTCGCACCGCAGATCCTGGTGGGTGACCACCCGTACGTCCCAGTCACCGCGCCCGAAGCACATGGTCCAGAGCGTCTCGCCGGTGGCGGAGGTGAAGTCGTCGGCGACGGTGGCGTACCGCTCGTAGGCGCGCCGGCCGACCTCCATGCCGGTCTCCTCCAGACGTACCCGCCCGCGGTCCTTGACGATCTCCAGCTCGGAGTTGTAGCCGACCAGGTCGCGCTTGACCTCCCAGCGCTCCTCCGGCGGGGTGAGCTGGGTGACGGTCAGCGGCCGGGTCCCCTCCGGTTCGCCGAACGGGCGCGGGGGCAGCCGGTCCGGTTCGGTGGCGGGCCGTACCGGCAGGGTCAGGGCGCTGGTTCCCTCGTGGACGCTGAGCATGGCGGGCCGGGGCGGCGGCCAGGCCAGCGGCCAGTACGAGGTGGACAGCGCCAGCCGGATGCGGTGGCCGGGCGGGAAGGCCTGGGCGACGCCGTTGAGCTGGATGGTCGCCCGGTAGCGCCGGCCGGGCTCCAACAGCTCCGGCTCGCCGACCGTCTCGTGGTGGGCGAGGTTGAGCACGCCGTAGGTGACGCGGGTGGCGCGGCCGTCGGGGGCCACGTCGGAGAGCCGGGCGGCGACCATGGCGACCGGTTCGCTGACCGACAGGTCGAGTTCGACGGTGGGCGAGCCGAGGATCTCCACGCGCTCGGTGAGCCGGTCGCTGTCGAAGACCAGTGACCCGCCGTCCTCCTCGCGCTGGTCGTACGGCAGGTCCGGCGGCGCGTTGTAGGAGGCCCACTTGCCGGCGAACTGGCCGACGGACAGCGGCGACTGCACGGTCAGCACACCGCAGTCCCGGTCGCCGCACTCCTCGCCGTCGGCGCCGATGCGGTGCCGGAAGAGCGGGCGGGAGACGGAGCGGATGTGCGGGGAGGGCCAGTCCGGCTCGCCGACCCAGCGTCCCGGCCGGGTCTCGTACGAGGTGGACGGGGGCATGCTGTCCTGCATCCAGGCGCTGAGCATCGGCCCGTCCATGACGCCGTTGTCGACGCCCTTGAGCCAGTGGTCCCACCAGCGCACGACTTCCTGGAGGTAGCCGATCGCGGGCCCGGGTTCGCCCAGATGGGGGAACTTGTGCGACCAGGGGCCGATCAGACCCTTGCGCGGTACGTCGAGGTTGCCGAGCAGCCGCGTCACGGCGTTGGAGTAGCCGTCGGCCCAGCCGCTGGAGGCGAGCACCGGGCAGCGTACGGAGCTGTAGTCCTCGCAGACCGAGGCGTGCCGCCAGTAGTCGTCGCGGCGCTGGTGGCGCAGCCACTGCAGGGCCCACGGCTCGGTGTTCTCCATGCGTTCCCGCCACATGCCGCGCCAGCGGCCGCCCACCACGGCCGGGTCGGGCGGGCAGGTGGCGTAGGCGAACATGGTGCCCGCCTCGGCGAGGTTGTCGGAGAGCAACTGGCCGCCCATGTAGTGCATGTCGTCGGCGTACCGGTCGTCGGTGAAGGACGCGATGACGATGGCGCGCAGGCTCTCGGGCTGCCGGGCGGCGACCTGGAGGGCGGCGAAGGCGCCCCAGGACAGGCCCATCATGCCGGTGTTCCCGTCGCACCAGGGCTGTTCGGCCAGCCAGGCGAGGATGTCCTCGGCGTCGGCCTGTTCCTGTTCCAGGTACTCGTCCTTGAGGACGCCCTCCGACTCGCCGGTGCCGCGCAGGTCGACGCGGACGCAGGCGTAGCCGTGGCCGGCGATGTAGGGGTGGTGGACCGAGTCGCGTACGGCGGTCAGGTCCCCTTTGCGGTACGGGATGTACTCCAGCACCGCCGGCACCGGTTCCTCGTCGGACGCCGTGGGGCGCCAGATGCGCGCCGACAGGCGGGTGCCGTCGGAGACGGGGATGGTGACGTGGTCCTCCTCCGTCGTCGCGCAGGGCAGGTTGCTGACGAAACGCATGGGGCGGACTTCTCCTTGCTGTCGTGCGGGCGGCGCTGCCGGACGCCGTGGCCGGGCGGGCCGGCCGCGCCGGTTCAGCGCTCCCGGCCGGCGGGTCCGGCCCGCTCGCAGGCCAGGTGCAGGGCGGCGACGCAGTGGTCGTACTTCTCGCGCAGCTCCTCTTCACTGTCGCCCCCGGTGAAGACATGGGCCAGTTCGAAGCTGTAGCTGTCCTGCTGCTCCATGTCCGACAGATGCTGGCCGGGCTCGGGAATCACGTGGATCCGCGTGCCCGGGATCTCGCTCTCGATGCGCTCGATCTCCTCCCGGGTGGGCACCGCGCAGGCGACGCCGTCGGTGAACCAGCGGTAGTACCACTTGGCGGCCGTCCGGTAGCGGCCCTTGCGGTGCGGCATGGCCGGGTCCTCGCCGAGCGCGAGGCGCAGCATGGCGTGGTGGTTGGGGGCGCCGTCGACGTACTGGAAGAGTTCGGCGTGCGACTGGGAGTGCCGGGGGTTGACCTCCAGCACGTTGATCGCGTCGGTGTGCGGATCGTAGAAGTACTCGATGCTGAAGGTGGCCTCCCGCATGCCGATCCGCCGCATGACCCGGGCGGAGATGTCACGCAGCCGGTGCAGCACGGCCTCGGGGAGCGTCGAGGGGTACTGGTGGCGCAGGAAGGAGGAGCTGCCGGGGTAGTCGATGGAGTCCAGGACCCCGTAGACGGTGACCTCGCCGTCGTGGACGTAGCCCTCGACGGCGACCTGGATGCCGGACAGCGCCTCCTCCGCCAGGCAGACCTGTCCGCCGACGCCCGCCATCTCCGGGGGAAGGTCGAGGAGGCCGAGGATGTACTCGAACGGTTCGCCGACGCGGCGGATGCCCTTGCGGATCTTCTCGACGGCCGCGTGGAACTCCTGCTCGTCCTTGACGCCGAAGGCCAGTTCCGAGGAGTACGCGAGGGCGGGCTTGAGCCACATGGGGAAGCTGACGCCCTCGGGCGGGCGCGGGGTGTCCGCGTGGAGGTCGACGCGGCCGAAGGCCGGATGGCTGTCGACGGCCTTCTCCTGTTCCAGGCGGCTCCAGTACTTGTGCTCGCACTTGACGACCGACTCCAGGCTGGTGCTGCGGGTTCCGTAGCGCTCGCTCAGGATCGGTACGAGGGTGCTCACCGGGAAGTCCCAGTAGCCGACGATGGCGTCGATGCTGCCGTCGAAGGAGTCCAGGACGCACTGGGCCTTCTTCAGGAGGTCCGGTACGGACACCTCGCCGACCTGGAGTTCCCGCACGGTGAGCAGCGGGTGGAAGCGGTACCGGTCCGCGTCGGGAACGTCGTGCAGTGCGGGCAGGTTGGCCTCTTCCAGGCCGAGTACGAAGATGTTCTTCTCGCTCACCGGCGTCCTCCTCGGGCTCGCTGTCCGGCGAGGCACGCGGGTACCCGCCGGAATGCGGGCAAATCGCGGGAGGCGGTCGGGCCGGTGGCAAGAGGGCTGGTGGGCGGCTTGGCGCGGCGGGGAGGCGGGTTTTCCCCGGGCGGGACATCTGTCCGATTAAGGCGGTTATGGCCGGGTACTGGAGGTGCGGACGTCCGGCCGCCCGCCGGACGGCACACCCCACCCCCGTGAACCCCCTGTGAACCGGAGGACCCCATGAGCGACACCAACCCGATCGAACTCCAGAAGGCGCTCAAGGGCGCGCACTACCCGGCGAGCAAGGACGACCTGGTCTCCTGCGCCGAGGGCAACCACGCGGACCGCGGAACGATGGACAAGATCTCCCACCTCCCCGGCAAGAGCTACGAGAACCCCGCCGAGGTGGAGAAGGCCGTGTTCAAGAACCGGTAGCGGGCCGCGCCACGCACCCGTGGCGACGAGCCGCACGCGGTGGCCGGCGGGACCCGTGTCCCGCCGGCCCGGGGAGCCTCAGGCCACGGACCGGTAGTCCGCCGCCACGGCGGGGACCGGCGCCGGCACGAGCCAGGAGATCCGCTCGCGGGAGCGCAGCAGGGCGCCCGCGCCGATCGCCACCGCGACGATCAGACCGCCGGCGACCAGGGCGCCACGGGCCCCGGCCACCTCCATCAGCAGGCCGAGCAGCGGCGGAGCCACCAGGCCCCACACCGTGCTCGCGCTGCGCCACACGCCCAGCACCCGGCCCCGCAGATGCGCGGGCGGGTCCGTCTGGAGCACCGTCGTACCGGCCGTGTCGGAGACCGACTCGACCACCGACATGGGCAGCACCAGGACGAGCAGGACGATCAGCGACGGGGACAGCCCGGCGAAGACCTGGAGCAGTGCGCCGGCGGCGGCCAGCGCGCCGACCAGCTTGACGGACGGGTTGCGCAGCCGGGCGGCGAGGATCGCGCCGACGATGCCGCCCGCGGCCAGCACCGAGGAGACGGTGCCGAACGCTCCGGCGCCCGCGGCCAGCGGGCCGGTGACCAGGACCGCCAGGGTCAACTGGTAGTTGCGGCCGAAGATCGCGCTCAGCCCGGTGATCGCGGCCAGCGCGACCAGGCGCGGCCGGCGCAGGAAGAACGCCAGCCCGTCCCGGGCCCGGCTGCCGATCTCCTCCTCCGGCGCGCCCACGGCCTCCGCGGCCTTCCCGGTCGCCGGGGACGGCCCGGCCGGGGCCCGCAGCGCCTCGCCGACCGGCCGCAGGAAGGGAATGACCGCCGCGACGAACAGGAAGGACACGCCGTTGGCCGCGTAGGCGGCACCGGTGCCCAGGAAGCCGACGGCGATACCGGCCAGCGCCGTACCGCCGAGCCGCCCCACGCTGTGCACCAGCGAGCCGACCGCGATGGCGGAGGGCACGTCCTCCCGGCGGACGAGGTCGTTGCCGAGCAGTGCGGTGGCGGGGCCGTCGATCGTGGCGATCAGGCCGGTGACGGCGGCCAGCGCCATCAGCAGCCCGTAGTTGAGCTGGCCGGTCGCGACCAGGACCGCGGTCGTGAAGGCGACCAGGCCCAGTACGGCCTGGCTCAGCCCGGCGGTGAGCTTGCGCGGCCAGCGGTCCACGGCGGCACCGCCGAACAGGCCCATGACCAGGCCGGGCCCGGCCTGCACGGACAGCGACAGGCCGGTGGCGGCCGCGGAACCGGTGAGCTGGAGCACCAGCAGGTTCTGCACGGTGAGCTGCATCCAGGTGCCCGCGTTGGACACCAGGTTGGCCACCGACCACCAGCGCATGCTGCGGTAGCGCAGGGAGCGCCACGGTGCGTGGTCGCCGCCCGTGCCGCCTGACCTGCGGCCCAGGAGGTACCGGAAGCCACCGGCAGGCCGACGCGTATTTTTTTCGGTTTCGACTGTTTCGGGGGTTTCCGGTGCGGGAATCGTTGCGTGGGAGTCCGGCTGCGCCGGGATACGGGCAGCGGAACGGGCGGAAGAAGACACAGCGGCAGAGACTTCGTGAAGAGCCCAGCAGGCTCGGAGAGCGGCTCGGCGGGCACGGGGCACGTCTGCGTGCGCGGCGTGGGCGCCGATTCGGTCGGAGTGCCGGCCTCTCCCGGTCCGTGCGACGGACCCTTTCAGGCACAGCAATGTCACATCTTCACAGACGGCTCCCGGCCGGGGGAACACCCGTCCGGGAGCCGGCTGTGCCGCGAACCGGCGCGAGCCCCCTGGATCCCTTGTGCGGCAAGGGGACCAGGGTGCGGGTGGGGTTGCTCACAGGCAGGGGTTCTCACCGGCGGGCCCGGTCGGCTCCGGTCAGCGCGCAGGGGTACGGGTACGTCCCCGTACCCCTACGGCCCGCGGCTCCGCACTAGCGCGCGGGAGCGGGCCGGAGCCGTAGAGCCGTAAGGCCGTAGAGCCGTAGAGCCGTAGAGCCGTAGAGCCGTAGAGCCGACGGGAGGCTCCCCCGGTCGCGGGCCGCCCCCGGCGCCCGCACATTGGAGGGCAGCGGCGCGTACCCGCAGGCGGCCCCGCGCCGCCCCGTGACGCCCCGCGCCGGGGGCCCGGTGTCCGTAGGGCCCGCAGGAGAAACGACAAGGAGGCTCCCGTATGACCCCGGCCCGCCCCGGCCCGCGTGATCCGCTGGGCTCCGCCGAACGGCCGCGCATCCTGGTCCTCAGGGCGCTCGGCCTCGGGGACCTGCTGACGGCGGTGCCCGCCCTGCGCGCCCTGCGCACCGCCCATCCGCAGCACGAACTGGTGCTGGCGGCGCCGCGCCGCCTCACCGAGGCCGCCGCGGCGACGGGCGTGGTCGACCGGCTGCTGCCCGCGGCGGCGCCCGCCCGCAACGTGCCGCAGGCGATCGACTGGACCGGCCCGCCGCCGGCCGTCGCCGTGGACCTGCACGGCAACGGGCCCGCCAGCCATCTGCCGCTCCAGGCGCTGCGGCCGGCCCGGATCTTCGCGTACGCGCATCCGGCCACCCCGCGGATCGCGGGCCCGGAGTGGCGCGAGGACGAGCATGAGCGCAGCCGCTGGTGCCGCCTGCTCACCTGGTACGGCATTCCGGCGGACCCGGACGACCTGCGGATCGCGGCGCCCTCGGAGCCCTCCCCGGCGCCCGGCGCCGTCGTGGTGCACCCGGGGGCGGACGCCGGGGCGCGCCGCTGGCCGCCGGAACGGTTCGCCGCGGTGGCCCACGCCCTGCACCGGGCGGGGCACCGGGTCGTCGTCACCGCGGGCGCCGACGAGGGACCGCTGGCCCGGCAGGTCGCCGCGCAGGCCGGGCTGCCGCCGTCAGCAGTGCTGGGCGGCGCGTCGGACGTGCCGTTCGGGGAGCTGGCGGCGCTGGTCGCCCGGGCCCGCGCGGTGATCGTGGGCGACACCGGGCTCGCGCACCTCGCCAGCGCCCTCGGCACGCCGTCCGTCGTGCTCTTCGGCCCGGTCGCCCCCCGGCTGTGGGGCCCGCCCCGGGTGCCCCGGCACCGGGTGCTGTGGCACCCGGACCACCTGGACCGGGCCCGCCCCGGGGACGCGCACGGCGAGCAGCCGGACGGGCGGCTGCTGCGCATCACCGCGGCCGAGGTGCTCACGGCCGTGGCCGGGCTGCCGGAGCCCGTCCGGGTGCCGTCCCGGCCGGTCGCGGCGCCGGTGCCGTGACCGGCGGCCGTTCGCCGCGGATCCTGCTCACCGGCTGGTTCAGCTTCCTGAACGGCGAGGTCACGGCCGGTGACCTGCTCGCGGCCGAGGCCGTGCAGGACGCGCTGCGCGGTGCCGGGCTCGCGTACGACACGGCCTGGTCGCCGGTGTTCCGTCCGGGCGCGCTGCACCTGGACGACGCCGACCCCGCCCGGTACACCGATCTCGTCTTCGCCTGCGGCCCGGTGCACTCCCGTCCCCCGGCGGACGGCGTGCCGAGTCCGCTGCTCGCGCTGCACGACCGGTTCGCGGCCTGCCGCCGGGTCGCCGTCGGCGTGTCCGTGACCGACCCGGACGACCCGGCCGTGACCCGCTTCGACCACGTCCTGCCCCGCGACACCGACGGGCAGCCGACCGGGGTGCCGGACCTGAGCCTGCGGGCCCCGGCGCCGTCCGGTCTTCCGCTGGTCGGTGTCGTCCTGACCGGCGGGCAGCACGAGTACGGGGCCCGCCGCCGGCACTCCGAGGCCGGTGCCGCCGTGACGGACTGGCTGCGCACCGTCGAAGCGGCGCGCCTGCCGATGGACACCCGCCTGGATGCGCGCGACTGGCGGCTGCCCGGCACGCCGGACGAGCTGCACGCCGTCCTGTCCCGGCTGGACGTGGTGGTGACCACCCGGCTGCACGGCATGGTCCTGGCGCTGCGGGCGGGCACTCCGGCGCTCGCCGTGGATCCCGTCGAGGGCGGCGCGAAGGTCGGTGCCCAGGCGGCGGCGCTGGGCTGGCCCGCCGTACTGCGCTGCGAGCAGGCGGAGGCGGCCGAGTTGGACCGGCTGCTGGCCTGGTGTCTGTCGGCGGAGGGCCGGGAGCGGGCCGCGCGGCACACGGCGCGGCCGGCCGGTGGCGGGCTGCTGGACGGGCTGCTGCGGCGCCTGGCCCAGCCGTACGGGTGACTGTGGGGCGGTAGTTGTCCCCGGGGAGCCGTTCCGGGGGTGGGCCGGTGAAGTGCTCCGCACCGTACGCGGTGTCCCGTGGCATCGGGAGCCGGGGGCCGGCGGGCGGCCGGTCGGACGCCAGGAAACCGACGTAGAGCGACTTTTCAGAGTAGAGCATGTCATAAGGGGGCGCAGCGTCGCCTAGCGTGACGTTTCCCCTGAAGCAGGCGAGGCACCCGGAACTGGGCAAACCCCTAGTCGAGGGAGACCAATGAACGCCGCTCTTTCCCGGAACTGGAAACACGCCGTGGTGACCGGCGGCGCGGGTTTCGTCGGTTCGCACCTGTGCACCGCGCTGCTGGCCCAGGGCACCTCCGTCACCTGCGTCGACGACCTGAGCACGGGAGCGCAGGAGAACGTCGCCCAGCTACGGGGGCTGCCCGGCTTCCTCTTCGTCGAGGCCGATGTGACCGAACCGTTCGAGGTCGGACGCGACGTGGACCTCGTCCTGCACTTCGCCTCCCCCGCCTCCCCCGCCGACTATCTGCGGCTGCCCCTGCACACGCTGGACACCGGCAGCCTCGGGACGCGCAACGCCCTCGCCGTGGCGCGGGCGCACGGGGCGCGCTTCCTCCTCGCGTCGACCTCCGAGGTGTACGGCGACCCGCAGCAGCATCCGCAGAGCGAGACCTACTGGGGCAACGTCAACCCCGTCGGCCCCCGGAGCGTGTACGACGAGGCGAAGCGTTTCGGTGAGGCCATGACGACCGCCGAGGCGGGCACCCACGGCACCGACACCGGCATCGTGCGGCTGTTCAACACCTACGGGCCGCGGATGCGGGGCCATGACGGCCGCGCGGTGCCGACGTTCATCCGGCAGGCGCTGGCCGGGGAGCCGCTCACCGTCACCGGGGACGGGCTCCAGACCCGCTCCCTGTGCCATGTGGACGACACCGTCCGGGGCATCCTCGCGGCGGCCGCCTCCGACCTGCGGGGGCCGGTGAACCTGGGCAACCCGGTCGAGATCACCATGCTCGAACTCGCCCATCTGATCATCGAACTGACCGGCTCCCGCTCCCAGGTCCGGTTCATCGAACGGCCCACGGACGACCCCGCGGTCCGCTGCCCCGACATCACGATGGCCCGCGGCAAGCTCCAGTGGGAGCCCGAAGTGGCGCCACGGGACGGCCTGGCGCGCACCGTCGCGTGGTTCCGCAAGCGGCAAGGACCCTGACACCGCCGCCGGTTCCGGCAGCCACCGGGGCCGGGGCCCCAGGTGTCCGGCCGCCCCGACCGGGCGGCGGGCCGGGCGCCGTCCATCCCGACGAAAGGCCAGCGAACCCCCATGCGCATTCTCGGCATCAACGCGCTCTTCCACGACCCCGCCGCCGCCCTCGTCGTCGACGGGCAGACCGTCGCCGCCGCCGAAGAGGAACGATTCTCCCGCCGTAAACACGGCAAACGGCCGGTGCCCTTCGCCGCCTGGGAGGTGCCCGAGCAGGCCGCCGCCTGGTGCCTGGCCACCGCCGGTCTGCGCCCGGAGGACCTGGACGCGGTGGCGTACTCCTTCGACCCCCGGCTCGCCCGGCCCGCCGAGCAGATGGGTCTGGACGACCCCTGGGACCACCTGCGCCTGACGTACGCGCGCGAAGCCCCCGGCTTCCTCAAGACCGCGCTGCCGGGCCTCGACCCGCGGCGGGTGCGCTTCGTCCCGCACCACATGGCACACGCCGCGTCCGCCGCGTTCGCCGCGCCGGACGCCGACAGCTCCTCGGTGCTGGTGCTCGACGGCCGCGGCGAGGCGACCTCGCACCTGGCCGCGCAGCGCGTCCAGGGCAAGCTGGAGCCGCTGTACGGGCAGGAGCTGCCGCACTCGCTCGGCCTGGTCTACGAGGAGCTGACCGCGCACCTCGGATTCCTGCGCTCCTGCGACGAGTTCAAGGTAATGGCGCTGGCCTCGTACGGCACCCCGCGGATGCTGCCCGAGCTGCGCCGCTACGTGTACCCCACCGGCGACGGCGGCTTCCACGCCGCGCACGTGCCGTGGAGCGACCTGTGCGTGCCGCGCCACGCGGACGAGCCGTGGAGCCAGGCGCACGCCGACCTCGCGGCCAGCGCCCAGCTCGTCCTGGAGGAGACGCTGCTCGACCTGGCCCGCTGGCTGCACGGCCGGACGCACGACAGCGTCCTGACGCTGGCCGGCGGGGTGGCGCTGAACTGCGTGGCCAACGCCCGGATCGCGCGCGAGGGGCCGTTCGACCGGGTGTGGGTGCAGCCGGCCGCCGGTGACGCCGGCACCGCGCTCGGCGGCGCGCTCCTGCTGAGCGCCCAGGATGGCGAGGAGCCCGCGCCGATGCCCGGCGCCGACCTCGGCCGCGGCTGGTCCGACACGGAGCTGGAGGCGTGGCTGCGGACCGCCGCCGTGCCCTTCGAGCGGCCCGCCGACATCGCCGCCACGGTCGCGGAGGCACTGGCGGAGAACGCCATCGTGGCGTGGTTCCAGGGGCGTTCGGAGTACGGGCCGCGGGCGCTCGGGCACCGCTCCCTGATGGCGCACCCCGGTCACTCCGCGAACCTGGAGCGGCTCAACGACGTCAAGGGCCGCGAGCAGTTCCGGCCGGTCGCGCCGATGGTGCTCGCCGACCGGGCGGGCCGGATCTTCGACGGGCAGTTGCCCAGCCCGTACATGCTGTTCGTGCACGACGTGGCCAAGGAGTGGCGGGAGCGCATCCCCGCCGTGGTGCACGTGGACGGCACCGCCCGCATCCAGACGGTGGACCCGGCCGACGAGCCGCTGGTGGCCCGGATGCTGGCCGAGTTCGAGCGGCTCACCGGGCTGCCCGTCGTCGTCAACACGAGCCTGAACACCGCGGGCCGCCCGATGGTCGACGACCCGCGGGACGCGCTGGAGTGCTTCGGCTCCACGCCCGTCGACCTGCTGGCCATCGGCCCGTTCGCGGTCCGGCGGGACGCGTTCTTCGCCGCCGGGGGCCGAGCGGCACGCCGTGCCGAGGTGCTGTCCATCCCGGCCGGCATCGAGGAGACGCTGGCGCCCGCCTCGTACGACCGGCTCGCGCAGGCGCCGGTCGCGGGCAGCGGTGAGGGGGCGGTCCGATGACCCTGCCGACCACGGCCGGCTACACGGTGGTGATCCCCACTCTCGGGCGGCCCAGCCTGACGGCGTGCCTGCGGGCGCTGGCCGCGGCCGAGGGGCCGCAGCCGCTCCAGGTCGTGCTGGTGGACGACCGGGCGCTGGACGACTGCACCCCGCTGCCGGCCGAAATCCCCGAGGATCTGCGCGAGCGGACGAAGGTCGTGCCGGGCTGTGCGCGGGGGCCGGCGGCGGCCCGCAACACCGGCTGGCGGGCGGCGGACGCCACGCCGTGGGTGGTCTTCCTCGACGACGACGTGGTGCCCGGCCCCACATGGGGTACGGACCTGGCCGCCGACCTCGCCGCCGCGTCTCCGCGCACGGCCGGGGTCACCGCGCGCATCGCCGTGCCGGTGCCCCCGGAGCGCCGGTCCACGGACTGGGAGCGCAACACCGCCGGGCTGGCCACCGCGAAGTGGATCACCGCCGACATGGCGTACCGGCGGGACGCGCTGGAGTCGGTCGACGGCTTCGACGAGCGGTTCCGGCGCGCCTTCCGGGAGGACGCCGACCTGGCGCTGCGGGTCCTGGCGGCGGGCTGGTCGCTGGCGGCCGGCACCCGCCGCACCACGCATCCGGTGCGGCCCGCCGACCGCTGGGTCTCCGTACGGCTCCAGGCGGGCAACGCCGACGACGTGCTGATGACCCGTAAGCACGGCCGGGACTGGTGGCACCACGCGGACGCGCCGCGCGGCCGGCTGCCGCGGCACCTGGTGGTGACGGCGGCGGCGGGGGCCTCGCTGGCCTGTGCCGCGGCCGGGCGGACCCGGGCGGCGGTGGCGCTGGCCGGGCTGTGGCTGGGCGGGACGGCCGAGTTCGCGTGGGCGCGGATCGCGCCGGGGCCCCGTACCCGGGACGAGCTGGTGACGATGGCGGTGACCAGTGCGCTCATCCCGCCGGCCGCCGCCGGGCACTGGCTGCGCGGCCTGGTGCGGCACCGCCGGGTGGTGCCGCTGGGCGTCCGGCCGGCGCCGGCCGTGCCGCGGGTCCGGCCGCTGCCGGTCCCGGAGCGGGTGTAGCCCGTGGCCAGGCATCAGGGCGCCGCCCAGGGGGCGACGGCGGTCGCGGACCCGGCGGCGGAGCGCGAGGAGCCCGGGCGGCTGTGGCTGTACACGCCGCAGCGGGACGCTCCGGCGCGGGTACCGGTACCCGCCGCCACCCGACCGCCGCGGAGCCCGGGCCCGTTGGAGGCGGTGCTCTTCGACCGGGACGGGACGCTGGTCGCCGACGTGCCCTACAACGGCGACCCGTCGCTGGTGGAGCCGATGCCCGGAGCACGCGCGGCACTGGACGCCGTACGGGCCCGCGGCCTCGCGGTGGGCGTGGTGAGCAACCAGTCCGGCGTGGCGCGCGGCCTGCTGAGCGGCGCGCAGGTCGCGGCCGTACGCCGGGAGGTCGAGGCGCGGCTCGGGCCGTTCGGCGTCTGGGCGGTGTGCCCGCACGGGCCCGGCGACGGCTGCGGCTGCCGCAAGCCCGCGCCCGGCCTGGTCCTCGCGGCCTGCGCGTTCCTCGGTGTCCCCGCCGCGCGGACCGCCGTGATCGGCGACATCGGTGCCGATGTGGCCGCCGCGCGGGCCGCCGGTGCGCGCGGGGTGCTCGTCCCGACGCCGGTGACCCGTGCCGAGGAGGTCGCGGCGGCAGCGGAGTACGCCCGTGATCTGCCGGGCGCCGTACGGCTGTTGCTGCACGGGCCGGGCACCGGGGAGGGCGCCGTATGACCGCGGCCCCGCGCTCGCTCGTCGTCCGGCTGGACAGCGCGGGCGACGTGCTG
Organism: Streptomyces sp. NPDC018045; assembly: GCF_044327445.1. NCBI lineage: Bacteria > Bacillati > Actinomycetota > Actinomycetes > Kitasatosporales > Streptomycetaceae > Streptomyces > Streptomyces sp. NPDC018045. Next base: position 245,038 of record NZ_JBIRFL010000002.1, on the reverse strand, counting down.
CTGGCCGGCCCGGCGGTACGCGCCGTGGCGGCGGGCTCCTCGTACACGGCCCTGCTGTGCGGCCCGCTGGGCGAGCGGGCGGCGCGGCTGCTGCCCGGGGTGGACGAGGTGATCGTGCACGACGCGCCGTGGGTGGGTCTGCGGCCCGCCCCGGTGGACCGGCGGGTCACCGAGGAGCTGGTGGACACGCTGGCGGCGGGGCGGTTCGACCGGGCGCTGGTGCTCGTGTCGTACCACCAGAGCCCGCTGCCCGCGGCGCTGCTGCTCAAGCTCGCCGGGATCGGCTGGATCGCGGCGGACAGCGTGGACTACCCCGGCGCCCTGCTGGACCTGCGGCACCACCGCAAGCCGGAACGGCACGAGGCCGAGGCGGCACTGGACCTCGCGCGGGACGCCGGGTTCTCCCTGCCGCCGGGCGACGACGGCGCGCTGGGCGTCCTCCCGCCGCCCGACACCACGCCGCTGACCGGCGGCGACCCGTACGTGGTGCTGCACCCGGGCGCCGCGGTGCCGGCCCGCGCCTGGAGTGCGGCGCGGGCGGCGCGCGCGGCGGGCGCGCTGAGCGCGGCGGGGCACCGCGTCATCGTCACCGGCGGCCCCGGCGAACGGGAGCTGACCGCCGCCGTCGCGGGCGGCCACGCGCTGGACCTCGGCGGGCGCACCGACGCGCATCAGCTCGCCGGGGTGCTGGCCGGCGCGCGTGCGGTGGTCGTCGGCAACACCGGCCCCGCGCATCTCGCCGCCGCCGTGGGAACGCCGGTCGTCTGCCTGTTCGCGCCGGTGGTGCCCGCGCGGCTGTGGGCGCCGTACGGCGTGCCGCACGTGCTGCTCGGCGACCAGGACGCGCCGTGCGCGGGCAGCCGAGCCCGGCGGTGCCCGGTGCCCGGCCACCCGTGTCTCGACACGGTCAGCGACACCGCGCTGCTCGCGGCCGTGTCCCGGCTGACCGGCCCCGGCCGGCCACCGGCGCCGCCCGCGCCCGGCCGTGCGGACGGCCACCGGGACGGCCCCGTACGGGCGCCGGACGACGACCGGCGCGGCGCGCACGAGACCTCCCGCCCGGCCGACGCGACCGCCCGGCCGCCGGGCGGCGGCGCCCGGCCCGCGGCCGGAGCCGCCCGAACCGCGACCGACACCGAACGAGGTGCGACTGTATGAACATCCTGCTCTGGCATGTCCACGGATCCTGGACGACCGCGTTCGTCCAGGGGCCGCACACCTACCTGGTGCCGGTCACCCCGGACCGCGGACCCGACGGACTGGGCCGGGCCCGCACCTTCCCCTGGCCCGACTCGGTGGTGGAGAAGACCCCGGCCGAGCTGCGGCACGCCCCGGTCGACCTCGTCGTCCTGCAACGGCCGCACGAAGCCGGGCTGGCCGAACGCTGGCTGGGCGGGCGGCGGCCCGGCCGGGACGTGCCCGCCGTCTACCTGGAGCACAACGCGCCCGACGGCGACGTACCGCACACCCGCCACCCGTGCGCCGACCGTGACGACCTGGTCCTGGTGCACGTCACCCACTTCAACCGGCTCTTCTGGGACAACGGCGGCACCCGTACGGAAGTGATCGAGCACGGCATCGTCGACCCCGGCCACCTGTACACCGGACGGCTCGCGCGCGCCGCCGTCGTCACCAACGAGCCGATCCGCCGCGGCCGTACGGTCGGCACCGACCTGCTGCCCGGACTGGCGGCCGCCGCACCGCTGGACGTCTTCGGCATGCGCACCGACGGGCTCGCCGAACACCTGGGCCTGCCGCCGGACCGCTGCCGCACGGCCGACCTGCCGCAGGGCGAACTGCACGAGGCGATGGCGCAGCGCCGGTGCTATCTGCACCCGGTGCGCTGGACCTCGCTCGGCCTGTCGCTCCTGGAGGCCATGCACCTCGGGATGCCGGTGGTGGCCCTGGCCACCACCGAGGCCGCCGAAGCGGTGCTGCCCGGCACCGGCACGCTCTCCAACCGGCCCGAGGTCCTGGCCCGGGCCGCCCGGACGTACCTGGAGGACCCCGACGCGGCGGCCGAGGACGGCGCGCGGGCCCGCCAGGCGGCGCTGGAGCGGTACGGGCTCAAGCGCTTCCTGCACGACTGGGAACGCCTGATCACGGAGGTGCAAGCATGACCACCCCTCTCGGCACCGCCCCGCGCCTGTCCGTCGCGCTCGTGTCCGAGCACGCCAGTCCACTGGCGGTCCTCGGCGGCGTCGACGCGGGCGGCCAGAACGTCCATGTCGCGCGCCTGGCCGGCGCGCTGGCCGACCGGGGGCACCGGGTGACCGTGTACACCCGGCGGGACGCCGCCGGACCGCCGGACGAGGTGGCGATGCGGCCCGGGGTGCGGGTCCGCCACGTCCCCGCCGGGCCCGCGCGGCACCTGCCCAAGGACGAACTGCTGCCGTACATGCCGGCGTTCGGCGACTTCCTCGCCGAACAGTGGCGGATACGGGCGCCGGACGTGGTCCACTCGCACTTCTGGATGTCCGGCCTGGCGGCGCTCCGGGCGGTCCGCGAACTGGGGCTGCCGCTGGTCCACACGTACCACGCGCTGGGCACCGTCAAGCGGCGCCACCAGCAGGACTGCGACACCAGCCCGCGCTCCCGCGTCAGCAGCGAGATCGAGGTGGGCGAGGGCTGCGACCGGGTGATCGCCACCTGCCGGGACGAGGTCACCGAACTCGGCCGGATGGGCATCGCGGAGAGCAAGATCGACGTGGTGCCGTGCGGGGTCGACACGGCGCGCTTCACCCCCGACGGGCCGGCCGCCGACCACGGTGCGCACCACCCGCTGCTCCTCCAGCTCGGCCGGCTCGTCCCGCGCAAGGGCGCGGAGGTCTCCGTCGCCGCGCTGGCCCGGCTGCCCGAGGCCCGGCTCGTCATCGCCGGCGGGCCGCCCGCCGACCGGATCGACCAGGACCCCGAGGTACGGCGGCTGCGCGAACTGGCCCGCGCCGCCGGGGTCGCGGACCGGGTGAGCTTCACCGGCGGCGTGCGGTGCGAGGACGTACCGCCGTTGCTGCGCGCCGCCGACGTGGTGCTCTGCCCGGCGGACTACGAGCCGTTCGGCATCGTGCCGCTGGAGGCGATGGCCTGCGGCACACCGGTGGTGGCCACCGCGGTCGGCGGGCAGTTGGACACCGTCGCCGACCCGGACTGCGGGCGGCTGGTGCCGCCCCGCGACCCGGCCGCGCTGGCCCACGCCGTCGGCGAACTGCTCCTGGACGGCGAACTGCGGGCCGCCTGCGGCGCCGCGGGACGCCGCCGCGTACTGGCCCGGTACGGCTGGGACCAGGTCGCGGCCGGAACCGAAGCCGCCTACCTCGGCGTGCTGAGCCCCCGGCCCGCCGCCGTCACCGAGGTGGCGTGAGCGCCGGACCGCGCGGCCTTCCGCCGCCGTCGCCCGTCCCGGCGCCGCGGCCGTTCCCGGTCCCCCTCGTCGCCGTCCGACGCCCCGTCCCCGCCGCAGACGTACGAAGGAGGTGCGGGCCCCAGCGCCACCGGCGCACCCCCGGGAGCCCGACGACCATGAGCCAACCCCTTGACGCCGCACACCGCCACTGCCAGTCGCTCCAGGACGCGGTGACCGGGCTGCGCCGGAACAGCCTGCGCCGGCTGGCCGAGTGGGGCACCCACCTCGGCGCCGTCCTCCCCGTGGGCGGCCGGCTGCTCGCCGCGGGCAACGGCGGCAGCGCCGCCCAGGCCCAGCACCTGACCGCCGAACTCGTCGGCCGCTACCAGCAGGACCGCCCCGCCTACTCGGCCATCGCGCTGCACGCCGAGACCTCCAGCGTCACCGCCATCGGCAACGACTACGGCTTCGAGCAGGTCTTCGCCCGGCAGGTCGCCGCACACGGCCGCCCCGGCGACGTACTCCTGCTGCTGTCCACCTCGGGCCGCAGCGACAACCTGCTGGCCGCCGCCGAGACCGCGCGCGACGCCGAACTGCGGGTCTGGGCGCTCACCGGCCCCCGGCCCAACCCGCTGGCCGACGCCGCCGACGAGGCGGTGTGCGTGGACTCCGCCAGCAGCGCGACGGTGCAGGAGGCGCACCTGATCGCGGTGCACATCCTGTGCGAACACTTCGACGCCGTCAGCGGCGCGCCCCGGACCCCGCGGGCCCCGGGCGTGCCGCTGGAGATCGCGGTGGCCGACCGGGACGGTGCGCTGTGAACGCCCGCCGCACCGGCGGGCGCCGGAGCCGGTCATGACGGCCCGCCGGCCCCTGGTGGTCGTGGGGGACGCCCTCCTGGACCGCGACATCGACGGCGACTCCTCGCGCCTGGCGCCGGACGCGCCCGCCCCCGTCGTGGACGTGGCCGACGACCGCAGCCGGCCGGGCGGCGCCGGCCTCGCCGCCGCGCTCGCCGCGCGGTCCGGACGCGACGTGGTCCTGGTCACCGCGCTGGGACAGGACCCGGCGAGCGAGGCCGTACGGCGCGCGCTGCACGGGATCGTACGCCTGGTGGAGATCCCGCTGGCGGGCCGGCTCCCGGAGAAGACCCGGGTCATGGCGTCCGGCCGCCCCCTGGTGCGGTTCGACCGCGGCGGCGGCAGTCCGGGCGAGCCCGGCCCCGCGGTGCGCGAGGCGCTCGCCGGGGCCCGCGCCGTCCTCGTCGCCGACTACGGGCGCGGCACCGCGGCGGCGGTCCGCGGCCTGCTCGCCGACGTGGCGCGCCGGGTCCCGCTGCTGTGGGACCCGCACCCGAAGGGCGACCCGCCCGTACCGGGCGCGCGACTGGTCACGCCCAACGCGGCCGAGGCCCGTGCCCTGACCTCCGGCGAGGACCGGTCGCTGCACGCCTGTGCCGTACGGGGCGCCCAACTGGCCGCCGAATGGCGGGCCGCGGCCGTCGCGGTGACGCTCGGCGTGCGCGGCGCGCTGCTGGCCAGGGCGGGCAGCGACTCGCCGATGCTGGTGCCCGCGCCGTACCGGGCCGACGGTGACCCGTGCGGGGCGGGCGACTGCTTCGCCGCCACGGCGGCCGCCGCGCTGGCCGACGGGGCGCTGCCCGAGGAGGCCGTCCAGCGGGCCGTCGCCGAGGCCGCCGCGTTCGTCGCGGGCGGCGGCGCGGGCAACCGCGGCCTGTGGCGCACCGCGCCGCCGCCCGGCCGGCCGGCGCCGAAGCGGCCCGCCGACCCGTTCGAACTGGCCCGGTCCGTGCAGGCCAGGGGCGGCACCGTGGTCGCCACCGGCGGCTGCTTCGACCTGCTGCACGCCGGGCACGTCGGGCTGCTGGAGAGCGCGCGGCGGATCGGCGACTGCCTCATCGTCTGCGTCAACTCCGACGCGTCCGTCACCCGCCTCAAGGGGCCGGGGCGGCCGCTGACCCGGGCAGCGGACCGCACCCGCGTCCTGGCCGGCCTGGGCAGCGTCGACGCCGTCGCCGTCTTCGACGAGGACTCCCCCGTCGCACTGCTGCGCCGCCTGCGGCCCGACGTGTGGGTCAAGGGCGGCGACTACTCCGTGGACGCGCTCCCGGAGGCGGCCACACTCCAGGAGTGGGGCGGCCAGGCGCTCGTGCTGCCGTACCTGGACGGCCGGTCGACGACCGCGCTGGCCCGGCGCGCGGCCCGCGCCGCCGCGCCGGGCCCGGAGTACCGGTCGTGACCGCGCGGACGGCAGGGCTGCCGGACACCGGCGCGGTGCCGGGCGCCCAACGCGCCCCGCGCACCGCCCATGTGGGCATCGTCGTGATCACCCGGAACCGCCGCGAGCGCCTGCTCGGGACGCTGGAGCGGGTGACGGGGCTGCCCGAGGAGCCGCCCGTCGTGGTCGTGGACAACGGCTCGTCGGACGGCACCGCGGACGCCGTACGCGCGCGCTTCCCCTCCGTACGGGTCCTGACCCCCGGCCGCAATCTCGGCGCGGTCGGCCGGACGTACGGGGCCGCCGCACTCGGCACACCGCTCGTCGCGTTCAGCGACGACGACTCCTGGTGGGAGCCCGGCGCGCTGGCACGGGCCGCCGAGGTCTTCGCGGCCCACCCGCGCCTGGGGCTGGCCGCCGCCAGCACCCTGGTCGGCACCGACGCCGACGCCGACCCGCTCAACGAGGTTCTCGCCGCCTCCCCGCTGGGTCGCGAACCCGACCTGCCGGGCCCGTCCGTGCTCGGCTTCCTGGGCTGCGCCGCCGTCGCCCGCCGGGACGCCTTCCTGGAGGCCGGCGGCTACCACCCCGTACTCCACTTCGGCGCCGAGGAAACCCTGCTGGCCATGGACCTGGAAGCGCGCGGCTGGGGCGTCGCCTACTGCCCCGCCCTCGTCGCCCGGCACCAGCCCGACGGCGCGGACGGCGCACCACGCCCGGGCCGCACCGCCCGCGTACGCCGCAACGCCCTGCTCACCGCATGGCTGCGCCGCCCCCTCCGGCACGCCCTCGCACACACCGCACGCCTGGCACTCGACAGCCGCACGGACCCGGAAGCCCGGCAGGCCCTGACCGAGGCGGTACGCCGGATGCCGGCCGCCCTGACCCGCCGACAACCGCTGCCGGCACGAGTGGAACGCCGGGTCCGGACACTGGAGAGAACACCATGACCGAGCGGCGCCGCACGCACCACGAGGGCGACACGCGACAGCCACACGGGCCCGGGGACACGACCGGGCACGCCCTGGGCGGTACGCCGGATGCCGGGCGCGCCGGCGGGGCGGCGAGCGCTGTTGCCGTGCGCCGGGCAACCGCTCGCCGCCCGGGCGTCCCCACCCACTCCGCACTGGGCGCTGTAGCCACGGGTCGCCTCCATCCGCCCCCGAAGGACGCCTCGGCGCCGCACCGGCGCGTCCGCACCGGCACGTCCGCACCGAACCGAGGAAGTCCCCCGTGACCGATCCGCGCACCACCGTCATCGTCATCACCCGCGACCGAAGCGACGACCTGCTGCACACGCTCGACCGGCTCGCCGAACTGCCGGAGAAGCCGCCCGTCATCGTGGTGGACAACGGGTCCACGGACGGCACCGCGTCCGCCGTCCGCCGTCATCCGCTCGTGCCGCGGCTCATCCCGCTGGCGCACAACACCGGTGCGGTGGGCCGCAATCTGGCCGCACGGGTGGCGTCCACACCGTACCTGGCGTTCTGCGACGACGACTCGTGGTGGGAGCCCGGCGCCCTGGCCGGGGCGGCCGACCTGCTGGACGCGTACGGGCGGCTCGGCGCGGTGACCGCGCGCATCATGGTCCACCCGCACCCGGACGCCCCGGAGGCGGGCGCCGCGCCGGGGGCCGGACCGGGCGAGCCCGTCGAGGATCCGATCGTGCAGGAGTTGCGGCACTCCCCGCTGCCCGCCCCGTCCTGGCTGCCGGGCCCGGCACTAGGCTCGTTCCTCGCGGCGGCCACGGTGCTGCGTACCGACGCCTTCCGGGCCGCGGGCGGCTTCTCGCCCCGGCTGGTACTGGGCGGCGAGGAGGAGTTGCTCGCCGCGGACCTCGCGGCGGACGGCTGGTGGCTGGTGTACGCCGACCGGCTCACCGTCCACCACCGGGCGTCGCCGCACCGCGACGCGACGCTGCGCCGGCGCCAGGGCATCCGCAACACCCTGTGGTTCACCTGGCTGCGCAGACCGCTGCCCGCCGCCGTACGCCGGACGGGCACCCTCGCCTCGACGGTGCCCCGGGACGCGGTGTCGGTACGCGCGTTCGCCGAGGCCGCCGGCGGTCTGCCCTGGGTGCTGCGGGAACGCCGCCCGCTGCCGCGGGAGGTGGAGAGCCGGCTACGGCTGCTGGAGGCGCCACAGCGGGAGTCGACGGCGCGACGCTACTGCGGCTGAGCCGGGCCGCCTCCGGGCCGCCCGTCCCGGTTCGCCCGGTCCGGGGCCGTCCCGGCCCGTCCGTACCTGGCTCGGCTCCGGCCCGGCCGTCTCCGGGCGCGGGCAGTACGACGCCGGCCGTCGCGCCCCGTGGGGGCGAGCGCGACGGCCGGCGGCCGGTGCCGAACGGGCGGTGAGGTTACTCGCCGACCTTCAGCAGCTTGTTGGGCGTGCCCTCGCTCGGGTTCTTGATCTTGTCGGGCGTGGCACCGTCGGTCAGCGCCTTGGCGACCGCGTCCGGCTTGGCGTCCTGGTGGGCGCTCAGGTAGACCGCGGCGGCGCCCGCGACGTGCGGGGTGGCCATGGACGTACCGGAGATGGTCTTGGTGCCCTGGTCGCTGTCGTTCCAGGCCGAGGTGATGTCCGAGCCGGGCGCGTAGAGGTCCACCGCGCTGCCGAAGTTCGAGAAGTCGGACTGCTCGTCGGTTTTGGTGCTGGAGGCGACCGTGATGGCCTCCTTGACCCGCGCCGGGGAGCCCTGGCCCGCGTCGGTGGACTCGTTGCCCGCCGCCACGGCGAAGGTGACGCCGGAGGCGACCGCCTTCTGGACCGCCGCGTCCAGCGCCTCGTCGGCGCCGCCGCCCAGCGACAAGTTCGCCACCGAGGGGCCCTTGTGGTTCTTGGTCACCCAGTCGATGCCGGCGACGACCTGCTCGGTGGAGCCGGAGCCCTGGTCGTCCAGCACGCGGACGGCCACGATCTTGGCCTTCTTGGCGACGCCGTGCGCCGTGCCGGCGATGGTGCCCGCGACGTGGGTGCCGTGGCCGTTGCCGTCGGTGGCGTCGTTGTCGCCGTCGATCGCGTCGAAGCCGGAGGAGGCGCGACCCTCGAAGTCCTGGTGCGAGGTACGGACACCGGTGTCGATGACGTACGCGGTGACGCCCTCGCCCGCGCTGTCGGGGTAGGTGTACTTCTTGTCGCCCTGGGTGTCGGCCTGGTCGATGCGGTCCAGGCCCCACGACGGCGGGTTGTCCTGGGCGCCGTCGATGTGGAACTTCTTGTTCTGCACGACCTTGTCGACGGCCGGGTCGGCGGCCAGCCGACGCGCCTCCTCGGCACTGAGGCCGGTGGCGGAGAAGCCGTTCAGCGCGGCGGAGTAGGTCCGCTTGACCTCGCCGCCGTACTTGCCGGCCAGGTCCTTGTTCTGCTCGGCCTGGACCCCGGCGCCGCGCACCGTGTTCTCAGAGTTCTTCAGCATGACGATGTAGCTGCCGTTGACGGCGCCCTTGGCCTCGGCGCCGTAGATCTTGCCCTCGGCGGGTGACGCGCCCGCGGTGACCGCGGTGGCCGTGGCGATACCGGACGCGGCGACCACGGCGGCTATCGCGGTGACGAGCCGCTTCTTGCCGGAACGCTTGTGAGCGTGAGCCATTCGAGGGTTCTCCTCGTTCAAGGTGTGGGGGGAAAGCGTTGCGCAACAGCCCGGACGGACAAGAAGATCTCCGCCGGGCTGGCTCGAAACCCTGTCGGATTGACGGGGTCAATTCAAGGCCGACCGGGCGTTGTGAGATAGGCAACAACCTTTCGTAACTGCAAAGGACCACAGAAGGGGTCAAAAACGCACCGCAGCCACCCGACGGCGAATCAACTCCGTTCACACGGCGGCAACATGGCGCACGTCAGGCGCGGTACGGACCTAGGGGTTACCGGCGGTACGGCACATCGGAACCCGAATGCCGGCACACCTGGCGGCCATTGCGAGCAAACAGGCAATCGCCCCCGCCGCTCACTTCTTCACGACTCAACAATCCCCGGCCGGCAAGCAACTCAACCCTCGGTACGCCGTCACCAAGAGTGGCCTCACCCACGCGCCCCTCCCTCTCGGGCGAACTCACCCTGCACGCACCGCATTTCTTTCGATACCCCGCGCGACACCCCGGCCGCGCCCCTCGTACACTTCTCGCCCCTCTTATTGGGAATGCGCCGATATTCCGTCATAGGCCGCCCGCTGACGCCAGCGGTTCCGCTGCGACGGGCACATCGCGGGAGAAGAAGCCGGCCCCGGGACCACCGCCGCCGGGTCACTTCCACTGGGCCGCCGCCACCGGGCCGCCGCCGTGGCCTGGCCGTCCCGGCTCCCCTCTCAGCGCTGATACCGGGCCAGCACCAAGTTCCCGTCGCGCACCAGCCGCTGCCGCAGCTCGTCCAGGTCGATGGCGCCGCTGTAGTACTCCTGGAAGCCCGGGGTGGCGATCTTGTCCTTCCACTCGGGGTAGCCCCGTACCGACTGTGCGGGGGCGGCGCGCAAGGTGCCGGCCAGGGCCGTGCCCGTCGACCAGCCGTATCGGTCCGTGTGGAGTTCCGGGGCCGTCAGCGCCTCCTGACCTGTCGGCAGCATCCAGTCGCCCAGGGCGAGGCGGACCATGTTGGGCGGCCGCAGCAGGAAGTCGACGAAGGCCATCGCCTCCTCCTTGCGGGGGCAGTCCGCCGCGATCGACAGGGTCTGCGGGCTGACGCCCTGGGCCGCGCCGCCGGTTCCGCCGGGCGCGGGCAGCACCGTCCACTCGAAGTCCTTCGGCGCCTGCTGCACGATCTGCTGCCGGTAGGAGAAGCCGAGCGGCAAGATCGCGTACCGGCCGGCGAAGAAGCCGGGGAGCGTGTCGGCGCCGCCCATGCCGAGGGTCGTACGGGCCGCGCTGCGGGCGACGTTGACCTGGTCGTGGATGGCACGCGGCACCACCTGGTCGGCGGCGTCGAAGCGGACCTCGGCCTTGCCGTCCGGGCGGCGGTGGAAGACGCGGCCGCCGGTGGTCAGGGCCAGGTTGAGCGTGGCGGAGACCGGTTCCTTCAGCGGCCAGGCGACGCCGTACCCGCCGCCGCCCGTCAGCTCCTTCGCCACCTCCCCGAACTCCTCCCACGTCCACGGGGCGCGCGCGGTCGGCACGCGCACCCCCGAACGCCGCAGCCGCACCTGGTCGACGACGAGGACGCGGGGCTCCTGGAGGAAGGGGACGCCGTACACCCGGCCGCCGAAGGTGCCGGACTCCCAGCTTCGCCGCGGGATGTCGTCCTTGAGGCGCCGCGGGAGGAGGCCGGTCAGGTCGGCGAGGTAGCCGCCGTAGGCGAAGTCTGCGAGGTCGTCGGAGGCGTCGTGGATGATGTCCGGCGCCTCACCGCCCTCGAAGGAGGTGAGCAACTGGTCGTGGACGGTGGGCCAGGCCCCTTGGACGTACTGGACGGGAATGTCCGGATGGCGCCGGTTCCACTCCGCGACCAACTGCTTGTTGGCGTCCACGGACTCCTTCTGCCAGGCCAGCGACTGGAAGCGGAGTACGCGCCGGCCGCCCCGACGTCCGGCGCCGCCCGAACAGCCGGGCAGCAGGGCCGCGGCGGGCACGGCCGCGGCGGCGGCGAGCAGCGCGCGGCGGCCGGGGCTGCAGCCGGGCCCGGTGCGCGGCCCGGGGCCACCGCGGGGCGCCGCCATCAGTTCTTCACCGCCCCGGCCAGCATGCCGCCGGTGATCCGGCGCTGGATGACGGCGAAGAGCACCAGGCTGGGCAGCGTGGCGAGCAGGGCCGCCGCGGCCAGCGGGCCGAGGTCGGCGACGCCCTCGGCCCCGAGGAAGTGGGTCAGCACGACCGGCATCGTCTGCTTCTCCGGCGATTTGAGCAGGACGAGCGCGAAGAAGAACTCGTTCCATGCGGTGATGAACGCGAACAGGACCGTGGCGACGATGCCGGGTGCCAGCAGCGGTCCGGTGACCGAGACCAGGATGCGCAGCCGGCCCGCGCCGTCCACCGCCGCGGCCTCCTCCAGCTCCGGCGGTACGGCCCGGACGTAACCGGTGAGCATCCACAGCGCGAACGGCAGCGACCACACGACGTACACCAGGACGAGCCCGGCCCGGGAGTCGACGAGGTGCAGGTTCTTCAGGACGAGGAAGAGCGGGATGATCACCAGGACCAGCGGGAACGCCTGGCTGACCACGACCCAGCCGGTCGCCGCCCGCGCGAAGCGGATACGGCGGCGCGCGAGGACGTACGCCATCGGCGTCGCCAGGACGACCGCGACCAGCGCCGAGACAGCGGCCGCGAGCAGGCTGTTGGCGGCGGCCTGGAGCAGCGGCTGCTCGTCGAAGGCGGTACGGAAGTTGTCCAGCGTCGGCGCTCGGGGGATCCAGGTGGGATGGATGCTGCCCAGCTCGCGCGGCGGCTTGAAGGCGGTGGAGACCAGCCAGAGGAAGGGGGCGGCGAGGAAGATCAGGTAGCAGAGGAGGGCCAGGTACTGGCCGGCACGGCCGACGGTACGACGGGTGGCCGGGCGGACCGGCGGGCGGAGCGTACGGGGAGTGGCACGGCCGGTGGCGCCCTCATGGGCACGGCCGGTGGCGGCGTCGGTGGCGCGGCCGGTCGTCGGGCGGCGGCCGGCCGGCGGGAAGTCGTGGGTCACCGGTCCTCCTCCCCTCTCAGCCGTCGTGAGAGGTAGACGGCCAGCAGGATCGCGATCAGCGCGACCATCGCCAGCCCCATCGCGGCCGCGTAACCGAACTGCCCGTACCGGAACGCCTCCTCGTACGCGAACAGCATCGGCAGCCGGGTGCGGCCGCCCGGACCGCCGTCGGTCAGCACGAAGACCAGCGCGAAGGAGTTGAAGTTCCAGATGAAGTTGAGCGCGGAGACGGCCAGGGCGACCGGCTTGATCGCGGGCCAGGTGACCGTACGGAACCGGCGCCAGGCTCCGGCACCGTCCATCGCGGCCGCCTCGTGCAGTTCCCCGGGGACGTTCTGCAGTCCGGCCAGGAGCGTGACGGTGGTCTGCGGCATGCCCGCCCAGACGCCCACGACGACCACGGCGAGCAGGGCGGTGGCCGTACCGCTCAGCCAGTCCCGGCCCTCGTCCGGGCCCAGCCCGAGGCTGCGCAGCGTCTCGTTCAGGACGCCCGCGTCCGGGTGGTAGACCAGCCGCCACATGATGCCCACCACGACCTCGGGCATCGCCCACGGGACGATCGCCAGCGCGCGGGCCAGCCAGCGCAGCCGCAGGTCCTGGCTGAGCAGCAGCGCCAGCCCGAGGGCGAGGAAGAACTGCGGGACCGTGACGCCCAGCGCCCACACCAGCCCGATCCGGAAGGAGTCCCAGAAGAGGGTGTCGTGGAGCAGGTCGGAGAAGTTGAGCAGGCCGACCCACCGGGTGCCCTGGGTACGTCCCGACTGCGCGTCGGTGAACGCCAGCCCGATGCCGTACAGCAACGGCCCCACGCTCAGCACCAGGATCGGGATCAGCGCGGGCAGGACGAGGAACCACGTCCCGTGGCCGCCCCCGGGCACCGGCCGTCTCCGCGGCGTCCCGTCCGCCCCCTCCGTCCCCTCCGTCCCCGTACGCTCCTGCTTCGTCCCCGTACGTTCCTGTCCCCGTCCGGGACCGTCTCGATCCAACGCCACTCCCCCGCTTCCGTTCACCCCGGACGGCACCGCCGACCGGGCAGATTCCCGCCCAGGACGGCTGTGACCACCACGAACGGGCCGCACGTTCCCGGGCGGAACAGGGCAGGCGGCCGCCGTCATCGTCGTGACGGTGGTCGGCGCAGTCAAGCACCCGCCCCCTCCGGCCCGGCCCGTACCACGCCGCACCCCGGCCAAAACCCGTCGGACCACCCCGAAGCACACGGCACCGGGGCCTGGCCGGGCTCCCGCCTCTGCCGTCCCTGCGCCCTTTGCCCCCTCCCCTCTGCCCCTGTCCGCCCCTGTCCGCCCCTGCCCCCGGCCCCCCTGCCGCCTGTCCCCTGCCCCTCCCCTCCGTCCCTCCCCTCTCCCCCCGTCCCGCCCCGCTCCCCCGTCCCCTCTGTTCTGTTCCTATCCCCTCCCCCTCCCCCTCCCCCTCCCTCTGTCCCCTTCCGCCTCCCCCTCCTCCAACCCCACCGCCCTGTCCCGCCCCCTACCCGCCCACCGTCCGGATCCGCACGGCCCGGCGGGGCGGGGACCTGCGAGACTGGTACCGATCACGCACCGCAGGAGGCGCCCCGATGACCGCACCGAGCACCACTCCGTTCACGGAGGCGCACGCCCGGGGCATCCTGGCCGCGGCCGGACGGCCCGACGCCGCCGCCGACGCCCGGCTGCTGTCGCTCGGCGAGAACGCGGTCTTCGCCACGGGCGGCAACGGTCCGGTCGTACGGGTCGGGCGCAGCGCCGAACTGCTGGAGCGCGCCGAGCGGGAACTGCGCGTCGCCATGTGGCTGGCGGATCAGGGCGTGCCGGCCGTCCGCGCGGCCGAGCCGACGGCCCGTCTGGTGAACGGGCACCCGGTCACCTTCTGGGAGCGGCTGCCGGACCCCGTACGCCCCGCCGAACCGGCCGACCTGGCCCCCTTGCTGCGCCTGGTGCACGCGCTGCCGGAACCGCCGTTCGCCCTCCCCCGGCGTGAGCTGCTGGGGGGTGTGGAGCGCTGGCTGCGGCTGGCCGGCGACGCGGTCTCGGCGCGGGACGCCGAGTATCTGCGGGGCCGTCGCGACGCGTTCGCCGCTGCCGCCACCGCGCTGGAACCGCATCTGCCGCGCGGCCCGGTCCACGGTGACGCGCTGACCCGTAATGTCCATGTGGGCCCCGACGGCCCGGTGCTCGTCGACCTCGAAACGTTCTCCTCCGATCTGCGGGAACACGATCTCGTCGTGATGGCTCTCAGCCGCGACCGCTACGGCCTGCCCGCCGAGGCGTACGACACGTTCGTGCGGATCTACGGTTGGGACGTCCGCGACTGGGAGGGCTGCGCGGTGCTGCGCGGCTCGCGGGAGACGGCCAGTTGCGCCTGGGTCTCCCAGCACGCGCCCGGCAACCCCGCCGCCCTCAGGGAATTCCGTCGGCGCATCGCCTCCCTGCGCGACGGCGACACCACCGTGCGCTGGTATCCCTTCTGACCCTCCGGCGGCCCGGCCCGGCCCCGCCCTCAGCCACCGCCGCGCGAGGACGACGCCCGGGCCGGCAGGTCCCCGGCGCGTTCGCGTGACCGCTGGTACGGAATGAGCGGCCAGGCCGCCTCGACTATCGCCGCCGGGTCACCGGAGCGGCGCAGATACCGCTGGAACGAGGCGGCCTGCTCGGCCGCCGCCTGCTCCTGGAGGGCGTGCAGCGCGGCCGGTGCCGTCCCGGCGACCTCCGGATGCCGCTCGCCGATCCGGCGCGCCACACCGGCCGCGGCCACCGCGTCCGCGCCGGCTTCGTGTGCGGCCTCCAGCGGGACGCCGTAATGCCCGCAGAGGGCCTTGAGGGTGCGCTTGCCCTTGCGGTAGCGGTCCACGTGCTTGTCCAGCACCAGTGGATCGATGACCGGAGCGGGCTGCCGGCCGAGCCGCTCGGCCAGGGTCGGCAGGCCGTACCGGCGGCATTCGCGGTCCAGCAGCGAGAGGTCGTACCGCGCGTTCATCACCACGAGCGGGAAGCCCGCCTCCAGCGCCGCGGCGAGCGCGGTGGTGATCTGCTCGACCCCCTCCGCCGCCGCCTGGCCGTGCGCCCGCACATGAGCGGTCGTCATGCCGTGTATCGCCGCCGCCTCCTCGGGCACCGGGACGCCGGGATCGAGCAGCCAAGTGTCCCGCACGGCCTCCCGGCCGTCCGCGTCCAGCCTTATCAGCGCGGCGGTGACGATGCGGTCCCGCTCGACGTCCGTGCCGGTGGTCTCCAAGTCGAAGCTGACGAGCAGCCCTTGATGCCAGCCCATGACGGCCTCCTTCGGTGTTGCTTCCCCCGTGTTCCCCTACTCTCCCACGCGACACTGACAACGCCCCGGCACCCGCCGGACCTCCGACGGCCCGGGACCGCGGCGGGACACGCCTCGGTCGGGCGGGACGCGCGACAATGCCCTCAAAACGGCGAGAGGACTCCCGTGGGTGAGAACAAACGGCTCATGCTGGCCGGAGACTGGTACATCCCCGACGACCCCGAACTGCTCGCGGACACCGAACGCCGCATCGAACTCTGCGCCGCCTACAACCGGACCGGCCCCCGCGGGCCGCGTACCGCCGAGCGCCGCGCGATCCTGCGTGACCTGCTGGGTTCGGTGGGTGAAGGGGTACGCATCCGGCCGCCCTTGAACTGCGACTTCGGCTACCACATCCGCATCGGTGACCGTACGTTCATCAACTTCAACGCGGTCTTCCTGGACGCCGGCCCCATCACCATCGGTTCCGACGTGCAGATCGGGCCGAATGTGCAGTTGCTGACCCCGACCCACGAACTCGGCCCGGACCGGCGCCGGGCCGGCTGGGAGAAGGCCGAGCCCGTGACCATCGGTGACAACGTCTGGCTCGGCGGCGGGGTGATCGTCTGCCCCGGCGTCGGCGTCGGCGCGGACACGGTGGTCGGCGCGGGCGCCGTGGTCACCAAGGACCTGCCCGAGGGCGTGCTGGCGGTCGGCAACCCGGCCCGGGTGATCCGCCGGCTGTCCTGACCCCGGCCGGGCGGCCTCGACCGGCTTCGCACACCATCCGGTACGGCGACGGAAGGCGGACGCTTCCGGGCGACGCTGTGGCCGCGCCCCTCACGACACCGGCCGCGAGTCCGCCCACACGTTCTCGAACTCCTCCCGGTATGTCTCGAAGAGGCCGTGGTCGTCGTCCCGGTCCGCCTCCTGGCGCAGCACCTCGCGGCCGCCGCCGCGCAGGACGAGGACCGGCGACTCCATGCCCCGGCTCCGCCGGAGGTACGTCTGGACGACGGCCACGCCGTCCGGGCCGTCGCCGTCCACCAGGTAGGCGGTGAAGCGGGGTGTCTCGTCGAAGACCTGGATCTCGAAGGCGCCGGGGTCGTGCAGCCGGGCCCGTACTCGCCGCATGTGCAGGATGTTCATCTCGATGGAGCGGCTCATCTCGCCCTTCTTGAGGCCGAGTTCCCGCTCGCGGCGGCGGACCGCGCTGCTGGCGGGGTTGAGGAAGAGGAGCCGCACGCGGCAGCCGGACTCCGCGAGGCGGACCATGCGGCGGCCGGAGTAGTTCTGTACGAGGAGGTTGAGGCCGATGCCGATGGCGTCCAGCCGGCGGGCACCGCCGAAGAGGTCCTCGGCGGGCAGTTGCCGCTGGAGGCGCACCCGGTCGGTGTGGACGCCGACGACGTCCGCGTACCGGTCGCCGACGAGGTCCTCCACGGCGTCGATGGGCAGCCGTCCCGCGGTGCGGGTGCCGATGCCGGAACCGAGTATTTCCAGCAGCCGGGCGGAGGCCCTCTCCGCCTGGGCGAGGACGGTGCCGGTCAGGGCGCGGTTGCGGGAGACGATGTTGCGCGCCACCTCCAGCTCGTCGAGGGCCAGCTCCACCTCCCGCCGGTCGTCGAAGTACGGTTCGAAGCACGGCCAGTGCTGCACCATCAGCTCGCGCAGTTGCGGGAGCGTCAGGAAGCTGAGGATGTTGTCGTCGGCGGGGTCGAGCAGATAGCCCTTGCGGCGGCTGACCTCGCGGACCGCGACCGCCCGCTGGACCCATTCCTGGCCGGTGGGCCCGGCGGCGGCGATGACCCACTCGTCGCCGTGCACCGGTTCGTAGACCGGGCCCAGCACGGCCGCCACGACGGCGCGCAGCCGCTGTTCGACGAGGTTCAGCCAGATGTAGGCGCGCCCGGCCCGCCGGGCGCGGGTGCGCACCTCGCTCCAGGCCTCGGCGCCCCAGTCCAGCTCCGCGCCGATCTCCATCGGCCGGGCCAGGGACACCGCCCCGGGCGGGGCGTCGACGGAGCCGCCCTCGTGTCCCTCATGACTGTCCTGGCCGTCGTGGCCGTCGTCACCAGGGGGCAACTCCAGCCCGCCCGAGCTCACCTGCGCACCGCCTTCCGAACCCCCGTGCCAACGATCAAGGCAGACTACTGCGGGTCCGGGAGGCGGTGCAGCAGGATGGATCGAGTCCCCGGTCAACTGCCCTTATTCGGCGTGACCGTTGTGTCCGGAAAGCTCGGGCGGAGTGAGCGGATTCATAGCGGTGACGTCCCGCGGTGCGAGCTGGAAGCCCTGCCAGTGGACGGGCATGGGCTCCTGGTCCTCGTCCCGGGCGATGTGGTGGTATCCGATGTTGACCCACGCGATGGGGTGGCGGAGCGGCTGTCCGTTGACCCACCGGTCCACGCTGGTGCCCGCGCCGGCTCCGCAGTTCGCCAGGTTGTTGCTGGCGAACTGCTCGCACTTGTTGTACTCGGTGAAATACACGTCGTGCCGGGTGAAGGCGCGTCCGGTGTACTTGCTGGAACGACCGGGGACGATCTCGTACGACCGCGGATGACCGTCCTTGTTCTTGCCGATGGTGCTGACCACCCGCCACCAGCGGGTCGGTCCGGCGTCCCCGGCCAGTTCCTCGGCCACCGGCGTGCGGACCGTCTTCGTCCGGGGCGTCTGCCCGCCGCCCTGCTGGGTGGTCGTCGAGTCGAACTGCTCGACCCGGTTGGCCGACGAGCCGTCCAGGCCGAAGTTCAGCCGCCAGAAGACGTTGTGGCTGTGGCTGGTGGCGTAGTCCTTGGCGCCCTTGCCGATCGGCCAGCCGCGGCCGTCGCCCGCGTCGTAGTCGGCCGGCGAGAGCGTGCCGGTCGCCCCGACCCGCATGTTCATCGTGCCGTCCGCGGAGAAGCGCCATTCGACGATGTATTCGTACCACCCGGTCTTGTTGACCGTGTAGACGAGCAGGTCCTTGCCCTGCACCTGCTGGATCCCGGAGGTCTCGCCGGGGTAGCGGCCCAGCCGGTAGGCGTGGCCGCGGGCGCGCGTGGTGACGCACAGCCCGTTGACGTCCGGGTGCTCCGGGTCCCAGGCGCCCGGCACCTTGACCGATTTGATGGTGCCGCCGGGGCACTCGCCCGGGTCCAGCGTCTGGAGCCCCTGGGCGAAGCTCTGCCCGGTGAGGTCGTCGTACTCGTTGCCGCCGTCGTCGTACGGGACGTGGATCTGCGCCAGTTTCGCGCTGGTCAGCACCTGGATCGGGCGGGGCTCGCGCTTCGGCTGGTACGAGACGTTGTCCAGGACCAGCCCGGCGTTCGCCTCGTAGTGCCAGCACATACGCCAAGTGGTGCCGCCTTCGAGGGTCTGCGTGATGCTGTACGGGGTACTGCACCCTGCGGCGGTGGACGCGGGCGGGGCCGCGGCCCGGGCGGCGGCCGGCCCGGTCGTCAGCGCGGCCGTACCGAGCAGCAACGGCGCGGCGAGCAGTGCGGCGCGCCGGACCCGTGCACGGTGGGTACGGGCGGGGGTACGGACAGGGACACGGGCACGGCCGTGGTCGACGTGGGCGCGGCGGAAGGGTCTTTCGTGCATGGATACGCTCCTGTACGACAGTGATACGGAAGCTTCGGAGTGCGCGGGAGGCGCGGGACCGGCCACGGAGCGCACGACCACGGTCACGCGCCCGGGTGCGGCCGGTCGCGCGGGCGCCGCCCCGTACCCGGACGGCTCAGTCCAGCCGGCCGACCGTGCGCGCGCTCAGGTCGACGACATAGCGCCGGGTGTCGATCCACTGGCCGTTGCGCACCTTGGTGAAGAGCCGGACGCAGCGGTGCTCCCCACAGGCGCGCAGCCGTTCCGGAGCCGGGCCCTCCGCCTGCCCCCGGTAGACGAACCCCCGTACGGCGAGCTGCCCCGGCCCGGTCAGCTTCTCGCCGGTGGCGTGTTCGTAGTCCTTCCGCAGCCCGGCCCCCTCGGGCGCGGCGATCAGCAGCCCGGCCGCGGTCTCGCTCTCGGCCCGGTTGGGCGGCGGCTGGACGCCGTGCCGGCTGTCGGTCTGCTCCACCTTCCCGGTCGTGAGGTTGACGGTCTTGCTCACGTACGCGTCGGACCGGTAGTCGTAGAACGACACGTTCGCCCGGCGTGGCGGGTCGGCGCGGCCGGTCTCGTCCGGGCCCGGCTCGGCCAGGTCGGTGGTCAACCGCTCCGGGCCCACGCCGCCCTTGACGTCCTCGGTGGCGCCGCGGAACGTACGGGGCGCGGCGAGGTCCTGGGCCCGCGCCACCTCGTCGTCCGTGAGCGGGTCCCGGCCGACGCCTCTGCCGCCCTCCTCGGGGGCGCGCTCCACCGCCCCCGGCCGTATCCGCGGTGCCTGGCCCGTTCCCGCCTCCGGCCCCTCGGCCGCGGCGGCCCGGCTCCCCCCGGCGGCCGCCCCCGCGTCCCCCGGCAGGGTCACCGCGGCCAGCGCGGCGGTACCCGCCAGCGCCACGGCCGCGCCCGCCACCAGCTTGCCGAGGTGGCGGTGCATCAGTTCGCGCACTGTTCCCCCCTGCTGCCTCATGGTGCTCAGCACATATCGGTCGCCCTGTACGACGATCCGACTTCGCCGCGGGTTGCCCGTCTTTCAGCGCAGATCGCGCGAAAAACCAGCCGTATTGGGCAGGTTGGAACACGGGACGATCGCAGCACCGTACGCAGCAATCGAACACGGCGACGCATGACCGCCGTGATGCCTCAAGGCTTCGCGGCGCCCATCGAGGAAGTGGAAGAGTCGACGTATGCAGGTCTGGCCGGGACAGATGTATCCCCTGGGTGCCACGTACGACGGTGCGGGCACCAACTTCGCGGTGTACTCCGAGACGGCGGAACGCATCGAGCTGTCACTGCTGCACGACGACGGCTCGGAGACCGCCGTCGAACTGCGGGAGACCGACGCGTTCGTACGGCACGCCTACCTCCCCGGGATCATGCCGGGGCAGCGGTACGGCTTCCGGGTGCACGGCCCGTACAAGCCGGAGCGCGGTGACCGGCACAACTCCGCCAAGCTGCTGCTGGACCCGTACGCGAAGGCGGTCAGCGGCGCCATCGACTGGCACGAGGCGGTGTACGGCTACCACTTCGGCAGGCCGGACAGCCGCAACGACCTCGACTCGGCGCCGCACACGATGGCGTCGGTCGTCGTCAACCCGTACTTCGACTGGGGCGACGACCGTCCGCCCCGTACCGACTACCACGAGACGGTGCTCTACGAGGCACACGTCAAGGGCCTGACCATGCTCCACCCCGACCTGCCGGACGACCTGCGCGGCAGCTACGCGGCGCTGGCGCACCCCGCGGTCATCGAGCACCTGACCGAGCTGGGGGTCACGGCCCTGGAGCTGATGCCGGTCCACCAGTTCGTGCACGACCACCGGCTGGTGGACACGGGGCTGGCGAACTACTGGGGCTACAACACCATCGGCTTCTTCGCCCCGCACAACGCGTACGCCTCCTGGGGCGACCGGGGGCAGCAGGTGCTGGAGTTCAAGTCGGCGGTGCGGGCGCTGCACGAGGCCGGCATCGAGGTCATCCTCGACGTGGTCTACAACCACACGGCGGAGGGCAACCACCTCGGCCCGACGCTGTCCTTCCGCGGCCTGGACAACGCCTCGTACTACCGGCTGTCCGACGACCCGCGCTACTACACGGACACCACGGGCACCGGCAACTCGCTGCTGATGCGCAGCCCGCACGTCCTCCAGCTCATCATGGACTCGCTGCGCTACTGGGTGCAGGAGATGCGGGTGGACGGGTTCCGCTTCGACCTGGCGGCGACGCTGGCCCGGCAGTTCCACGAGGTCGACCGGCTGTCCTCGTTCTTCGACCTGGTACAGCAGGACCCGGTGGTCAGCCAGGTCAAGCTGATCGCCGAGCCCTGGGACGTGGGCGAGGGCGGCTATCAGGTGGGGAACTTCCCGCCGCTGTGGACCGAGTGGAACGGCAAGTTCCGCGACACCGTACGGGACCTGTGGCGTGGCGAACCCCGCACCCTCGCCGAGTTCGGCTCCCGGCTGACCGGTTCCTCCGACCTCTACCAGGGCGACGGACGGCGCCCGCTGGCCTCCGTCAACTTCGTCACCTGCCACGATGGCTTCACCCTGCGCGACCTGGTCAGTTACGACAACAAGCACAACGAGGCCAACGGCGAGGACAACCAGGACGGCGAGAGCTTCAACCGTTCCTGGAACTGCGGGGCCGAGGGGCCGACGGACGACCCCGCGGTGCGGGAGCTGCGGGCCCGGCAGATGCGCAACTTCATCGCCACACTGCTGCTGTCGCAGGGCGTGCCGATGCTCAGCCACGGCGACGAGTTCGGGCGCACCCAGCACGGCAACAACAACGCGTACTGCCAGGACAACGAGCTGGCGTGGGTGCACTGGCCGGGAACCGGCGAGGGCGGCGGCTCCGGCGCGGAGACGGGGGACGGGGGCGGGGCCGGGGCCGGGCCCGGGGCGGAAGAGGGCCCGGAGGCGGCGGCCGGCCGCGAGGCGGACCGTGAGCAGGCCGCCGTCCGCGAAGAGGGCCGCGAGATGCTCGCCTTCGTCCGGCAGATGGTGTGGCTGCGGCGCGACCACCCGGTCTTCCGGCGGCGGCGCTTCTTCCACGGGCGGCCCATGGAGGGCACCCACGACGAACTGTCCGACATCGCCTGGTTCACCGCCGAGGGCGAGGAGATGCGGCAGCGGGACTGGCAGGCGGCACACGCCAAGTCGCTGACGGTCTTCCTCAACGGCAGCGCGATCACCGAACCGGGCTCGCGCGGCGAGCGGATCACCGACGACTCCTTCCTGCTGATGTTCAACGCGCACGCGGGCGACCGCGAGTTCACCGTGCCGGTCGACCACGGCCGCCAGTGGCAGGCGGTCGTGGACACCGCCCACCCGGAGGCGGTCGCCGACGGCGGCGGACTCAAGGCCCAGGCCGGCGACCGCCTCACCCTGCCCGGCCGCAGCCTGCTGGTGCTCCAGCGGCCCGCTTGAGACGTTCCCGGGCGGACGCAGGGGGCCGGGGGAACGTCTTCGGACGGCGGTGCCCCCAGCCGTCAGCCCCGGCCCCGCGCCGCGTGGCGCGAGGCCAGGGGCCGGGGCACGGGGCCGGGGCACGGGCACGGCCCGGAGCCGCGCGGCGCGTGTACGGAGCGCCGCATCCGGGACTGGTCCGGGTACGCCACTGGCCGTACACCCCGCTCCGCCATTGCGGTGGATCCTGCCGGTTCCGTACGGCCGGGTTCCGGCTGCCGTACGGCGTGGTCCGAGTGCTCACGCCAGGCGGCGGCCCGGTACCGGCCCGGTGTCCGTACGGCGGTGGCGGTCCGGCTCCGGTCCAGTGGGCGTACGGCGGTGGCGGTCCGGTCCCGGTCCGGCCCCCTTGGGCGCGACGGCCGGAGGGGCGGAGGCGGTGAGCGGCGGGGGCGGAGGACATCGGCCGACGCCGTCCGGCGCGCCGCCGGGGGCCGTGCGGACGGTACAGACGAGGCGTTCCGGCGCCAGGGCGCCCCGGGCCGGATGAAACAACAAGCCGTCCGGCGGGTACGGGTGTTCCCATGACGGCCGAACCCAGTGCGCCCCCCACCACGACCGCGCCCCCCACCGCCACGTACCGGCTCCAGCTCCAGCCGGACCTGCCCTTCGCCGCGGCCGAGAAGACCGTGCCGTACCTCGCGGCACTGGGCGTCTCGCACCTCCATCTCTCCCCCGTGCTGGAGGCGGCGCCCGGGTCCACGCACGGCTACGACGTGGTGGACCACACGGCGGTACGGGCCGAGCTGGGTGGCGAGGAGGGGCTGCGGGCGCTGGCCGCGACGGCCGCGGCGCACGGGCTGCGGCTGGTGGTGG
This sequence comes from Streptomyces sp. NPDC018045, assembly GCF_044327445.1. Taxonomy (NCBI): domain Bacteria; kingdom Bacillati; phylum Actinomycetota; class Actinomycetes; order Kitasatosporales; family Streptomycetaceae; genus Streptomyces; species Streptomyces sp. NPDC018045. The sequence goes on along the minus strand of NZ_JBIRFL010000002.1, from coordinate 221,743 downwards.
ACACCGTGCCCAACCACATGGCCGTCCCGGCGCCGGAGTCGCTGAACGCCCCGCTGTGGGCGGTGCTGCGGGACGGTCCCGCGTCCCCGTACGCCCGCTGGTTCGACATCGACTGGGACGGCGGGCACGGCGGGCGGGTGCTGCTGCCGGTGCTGGGCGGGCGGCTGGGCGACGAACTGGGCGCCATCCGGGTCGACGGCGACGTGCTGCGCTACCACGACCACGCCTTCCCCGTCAGACCCGGTACGGAGCACCTGCCGCTGCCCCGCCTGCTGGACGCGCAGTGGTACCGCCTCGCCTGGTGGCGCCTGGCCCGGAGCGAGATCAACTACCGGCGGTTCTTCACCATTTCGGACCTGATCGGGGTGCGCGTCGAGGTACCGGAGGTCTTCGACGCGACCCATGCCACGGTCCTGCGGCTGCTGCGCGAAGGCGTCGTCGACGGACTGCGCGTCGACCACCCGGACGGCCTGGCCGCCCCCGGCGACTACCTCGCCCGGCTGCACACCGCCACCGGGGGCCGCTGGACGGTGGTCGAGAAGATCTTGACCGGCCGGGAGTGCCTGCCGCACGGCTGGAGGTGCGCGGGCACCACCGGCTACGACGCGCTGCGGCACCTCGACGGCCTGTTCGTCTGCCCGCTCGGCTCCGGGCGCCTGTTCAGCGTCTACCGGGACTTCGTCGCCCCGCTCGCGGACGCCGGCGGGGACTGGGAGGAAACGGTACGCCGCGCCGCCTACGAAGTCGTCGACCACGACCTCGCTGCGGAGGTCGAACGGCTGGTGCGCACCGCCGGGCGGATCAGCGACCGGGCCTCCCACCAGGGCGATCACGCGCCCTGGGCGCTGCGGACCGCCGTACGGGAACTGCTGGTCCGGCTGCCCGTCTACCGCCCGTACGCCACTGACGGCCCCGGGGCGCGGGACGCGCAGCGCGACGAGCTGGACGCGGCGATGCTGGCCGAGGCCGCCGCGCGGGCGCGCACGGTCTTCCGCGCGCCGGAGGAGGCGCTGGCGGTCGACCTGGTGCGCGACCTCGCGCTCGGCCTGCTCGGGGACGGCCCGGACCGCGCGGACTTCTGCGCGCGCTTCGCCCAGACGTCGTCCGCGCTGCGCGCCAAGTCCGTGGAGGACACCGCCTTCTACCGCTACGTGCCGCTCCTGTCGGCCTGCGAGGTCGGCGCCGACCCGGGGGCGCCCGCGGTGGGCGCCGACACCTTCCACGCGTACTGCGCCCGCATCCAGCGGGACTGGCCGCTGACCTCGACGGTGCTCTCCACCCACGACACCAAGCGCAGCGCCGACGTCCGGGCACGGCTGGCCGTCCTGACCGAATGCCCGGACCGGTGGCGGGAGCTGCTGCGCCGGGTGTCCGCCGGGCCGGCCGGGCGCGAGGGGCCGCAGCCGCCGGACCAGCAGGTGGCGTGGGTGGCCTGGCAGACCGCCTTCGGCCTCGGCAGGCCGTCCGCCGAACGGCTGATCCCGTCGGTGCTGAAGGCCACCCGCGAAGCCGGACTGCACACGTCCTGGACCGATCAGGACGCCGGGTACGAGGAGGCGGTCGGCGACTTCCTGCGCGCGGGACCGTGCGGCCCGGCCGCGTCCGCGCTCACCGAGCTGGCCGTCGACCTCGCACCGTACGTCCGCGCCAATGTGCTCGGCGCGGCGCTGCTGCACCTGACCATGCCCGGCGTGCCCGACCTGTACCAGGGCACCGAGACCGAGTACAACGCCCTGGTCGACCCGGACAACCGCCGCCCGCCCCGGCTGCGCGCCGACCTGCTCACCGAACTCGACGACGGCGCCGAACCGCAGGACCTGTCCGCGGAGAAGCTGCTGCTGACCGCGACGGCCCTGCGCCTGCGGCGGACCCGTCCCGAATGGTTCGGCGCCCAGGGCACGTACACGTCCCTGCACGCCGACGGCACGGCAGCCGGCCACTGCCTGGCCTTCGCCCGGGCCGGCCGCGCGGTGACGGTGGCCACCCGCCTCTCCCTCCGGCTCGCCGAGGACGGCGGCTGGCGCGACACGGAACTGACCCTGCCGGCCGACGGACCATGGCGCGACCTGCTCACCGGCCGCGAACTGCCGGGCCCGGTGGTGTGCCTGCGCCGACTGCTGGAGCGCCGTCCGGTGGCACTGCTGGTCGCGGAGGAGTGACGGGGACGGTCGCGGCTCCGGACCGAGAAGGGTGCTGAAGCGGCCGGCCGGCGCCGGGGGCCCGGCCGGGAAAAAGAAGTTGCGCCGCACCCGTCGCACGTCCACCATCGGCGCGTACGAGCAGCATCCCGCGCGTACGGAACATCCCGTGCGCGCGCCGGGACACAGGCAGGAGCAGCGGCATGCGCCGAAACCTCGGAACCACTCAGCGCCCTTGTCGGACGACGGTTCTTGAGGTCTCGACCACCCATGCACACCCTGAACATCGGCATCCTGGCCCACGTCGACGCGGGTAAGACCAGCCTGACCGAGCGGCTCCTGTACGCGGGCGGCGCCATCGACCGGCTCGGCAGTGTGGACGCCGGGGACACCCGGACCGACACCGGCGCCATCGAGCGTGCGCGCGGCATCACGATCCGGTCCGCGGTCGCCTCCTTCACCGCGGGTGACGTCCAGGTCAACCTGATCGACACCCCCGGGCACTCCGACTTCATCGCCGAGGTCGAGCGTGCCCTGGGCGTCCTGGACGGTGCCGTGCTGCTCCTGTCCGCCGTCGAAGGCGTACAGGCGCGTACGCGTGTCCTGATGAAGACGCTGCGGCGGCTGCGGCTGCCCACCCTGCTGTTCGTCAACAAGATCGACCGGGTGGGCGCGCGGACCGACGCGCTGGTGGCGGACGTCCGCCGTACCCTGGCGCCGCACGTCGTCCCGATGGCCGCCGTGCGCGACGCGGGCACGCCGGACGCGCGTACCGTCCCGCTCCGCGCCCGGGTGCCCGCCGTACGGGCCCGGCTGACCGAACTCCTCGCCGACGCCGACGAGGGCGTGCTCGCCCGGGCCGTGGACGGTCCGCCGCCCACCCCGGACGAGCTGCTGGCCGCGCTGGCCGCCCGTACCGCGGACGGCTCGGTGCACCCGCTCTACTTCGGTTCGGCGCTCGGCGGGCAGGGCGTCGGCGCACTCATCGACGGCCTGACCCGGCTGATCCCGCCGGTGCCGGGCGCCGCCGGAGCCCCGCCGCGCGGCACGGTCTTCGCCGTCCGGCGTGAGCCGGGCGGCGGCAAGAGCGCCTACCTGCGGCTCTACGAGGGCGAGTTGCGGCCGCGCCGGCAGCTCACCCTGCACCGGAGGGAACCGGACGGCACGGCCACCCGCGTCGAGGGCCGGATCACGGCGCTGGAGATCGTGGGGCGCCCGCAAGGTGACCGGGAGCCGCTCACGGCGGGCAACATCGCGGTGCTGCGCGGCCTGCCCGGCGTCCGCGTCGGCGACCGGCTGGGCGGCGAGGCGCCCGGTACGCACCGGAAGGGGGACGGCGCGCTGTTCGCCCCGCCCACCCTGGAGACCGTGGTGCGCGCCCGGCGCCCGGCGGAAGCCGCCCGGCTGCGCGCCGCGCTGCTGGCCCTGGCGGAACAGGACCCGCTCATCCAGGCCCGGCCGGCCGCGTCGGGCGCCACCTCGGTCCTCCTCTACGGGGAGGTCCAGAAGGAGATTCTCGCGGCCACGCTCCTCCAGGAGGACGGCATCGCGGCGGACTTCGCGCCGAGCCGGGTGGTGTGCGTGGAGCGGCTGCTGGGCACCGGCGAGGCGTACGAGGAGATCACCGGACGCGACCACGTCGGCTGGTGGGCGACGGTCGGCCTGCGCGTCGAGCCCGGCCCCCGCGGGTCCGGCCCGCGCTTCACGTACGAGACCGAACTCGGCGCGCTGCCGCACGGTTTCCACCAGGCCGTCGAGGACACGGTGTACGCGTCGCTGCGCACCGGGCCGCGGGGCTGGGCGGTCACCGACTGCCGTGTCGTGCTGACCCGTTCCGGTTTCGTGGGCCCGGTCAGTACGGCCGGTGACTTCCGCGGGCTCACGCCGGCCGTACTGGCGCGCGCCCTGCGCCGGGCCGGGACGCGGGTGTACGAACCGTGCCACTCCTTCGAGGCGGAGGTGCCGCTCGACACGATCGCCCCGGTCACCGCGCGGCTCGCGGCCCTGGGCGCCCGGTTCGACGACACCACGGCCGCGGGCGGACGCTGGCTCCTCACCGGCACTCTCCCGGCCCGCCGGGTCCCCGACGCCGAACGGCGGCTGCCGGGGCTCACCCACGGCGAGGGCACGTGGTGGTCCCAGCCGGCGGGCCCGGCAGAGGATCGGCCGACGTCGGAAGGGGCTCCGTACACGTCGGCACCGTCCTGAGCCGGGCGGGCGGCGGGCTTGAGGGGCGGCAACGGGCCGGGGAGCGGGCCGTCGCGAGGGCCCGGGCGGCTGACGTCGAGGGCGCCCGGGCGGCTGCCGCAGCGGTCCCAGCGCGGCTTCGGTACGTCGGTGCCGACCCGCCGGCGCCTGCCCCCGATGCCCACCCACCGGCGCCGACGTGCCACGTCGTACCCGTCGGCTCCTGCCTGGCTCCTGTCCGTCGGCGTCTACCCGTCGGTGAGGACGTACCCCACGCTGCCGAACGCCACATGGTCGCCCGGCTGCACCAGCACCTCGCCCACCACCCGGCGGCCGTTGACGCAGGTGCCGTTGGTGGAACCGAGGTCGCGCAGGAGCCAGCCGCCGCCCGCGCTGCGCAGTTCGGCGTGGGCGCGCGAGACGGTGTCGTGGTTCAGACGCAGGCCGGAGCCGGGGGCGCGCCCTATGAGGAGGGGGAACGGCCCCGGCGCGGGGAGCAGCAGCTTCGGCAGCCGCTCGCGGCGCCACGCCCTGCGGACCATGATGTTGAACGCCGAGACCTTGCCCACCGCGCGCAGCACGGCGCCCTCGACCCGGCCCCGGGAGGCCAGGTCGGCGGTGGCGGCGGCGAGTTCGGCGTGCCGGCGGGCGCCGAGCACCAGTTCCAGCCGCCGCAGGAAGGTGTCCTGGGACAGCCTGCCTTGCGCCGCGCCCTCGCGCAGCAGTTCCAAGGCGCGTTCCCGGTCGGCTTCCGACGGGCGTGCCGGTCGGGCCGGGAACTCCAGCGATGTCATGCCGGAGATTGTCCGGTGCCCGCACGCCGGTGTCCAGCCGGACGGACCGGAGCGGCGCCCGGCGGGCGGCGCCGGGCGCGCGCCGGAAATCCGTGGCGCCGTGCCCGCTCCTCGGGCCAGGCTCTGCGCCGGCCCTGGAAGAGGAGAGGAGGCGAGAGCCGTGCCGAAGTACCCGTTCCCGCGCTCCCGCCCCGCCCGCCGGGGCGTCCTGGGCTGATTCCGGCCGGCCGGGAGCGCATCGCCTGCCTTCCGAGAGGACCTCATGACCGAGTTGCTCATCCGCGCGCTCGCCGAGAGCGACGCGTATCTGTTCGACACGCTGGACGGCCCCACCGCCGGTCTCGTCGGCCATCCGCCCTTCGGGCGCCACTACGCGACCTTCGTCCAGGGCGGCCAGTACCGCCCCGAGTGGATGTGGGTCGCGCTGCGCGACGGTGTGGTGGTGGCCCGCGCCGCCTGGTGGGCCGGGCCGGACGACACCCGGCCGGCCGCCCTGGACCGGTTCGACTTCGCGCCGGGCGAGGCGGACGCCGCCGTCCGGCTGTTGCGCGCCGCGCCCCCGCACGCCGAGTACGTCCTGCAACTGCCGTCGCGCTGGCGGGACCGGGCGGCCGTACGGGACGCCGCCCGCGCCAGGATGGACGCGGCCGCCGAGGCCGGTCTCGCGCCGCTCGTCGAACGGTTCCGCTCCACCTGGACGCCCGAGTGCGGGCTCCCGGAGCCCCCGGGACGGCTGGTGTTCCGTCCCGAACCCGACGACGGGGTGTTCCCGGACATTCTGCGGCGCGTCGAGACCGGCTCGCCGGACGCCCACGCCCGGCGGGCGATCGCCGAGGGCGGCGTCGAGCGGGCGGCCCAGGAGGAGCTGGACTTCTTCCGCTGGTGCCCGTCGCCGCGCGAGTGGTGGCGGGTCGCCTGGACGGCCGGTCCCGGGCGGGGCGGCGAAGCCGTCGGGCTGCACGTGCCCGCCCGTAACCTCCAGGCGCCCGTCATCGGGTTCATCGGCATCGTGCCGGAGCACCGCGGCCGGGGGTACGGCTACGACCTGCTCGTCGACTGCACCCGTCACCTCGCGGAACACGGCGCGGAAAAGATCATCGGCGAAACGGACCAGCCGAACGTCCCGATGGCGGCGGCTTTCGCCGAGGCGGGCTACCCGATGACGCAGGAGCGTGCATTCTTCGTCTGAGAGCGGGCGGAGCATTCTCCGTCCGTGCCGGACGAGGGAGGACAGCCGTGCTCTTCGAGGTGTGGGCGCCGAACGCCGGACAGGTCGCGCTCCAGTTCGTCACGCCCCGGGGCGCTGCCGCGGACGGCGCGGACCGGGAAGGGGGCGGGGCAAACACCCCGGCGACGGGGCACACCCTGACGACCGGGCACGCCGCGGCGACGGGGCAGGCCCCCGCGGGGCGGGTGCCCGCCGAGCACGTCCCCATGGAGCGCGATCCCGGCCGCGCGGGCTGGTGGCGGGCCGACGTGCCGGCCCGCCACGGTGACCGCTACGGCTTCCGCCTCGACGACGGCCCGCTCCTGCCCGATCCGCGCTCGGCCCGGCAGCCCGAAGGGCCGGACGGGCCGAGCGCGGTCGTCGAGCACGACCGTTTCGGCTGGCGGCACGACTGGCCCGGCCGTCCCCTGCCGGGTGCGGTCCTCTACGAGCTGCACACGGGGACGTTCACCGGCGCCGGCACCTTCGACGCCGCCGTGGAACGCCTGCCGCACCTCGCCGGACTGGGCGTCACCCACCTCGCGCTGATGCCGGTCTGCCCGTTCCCCGGGACGCACGGCTGGGGGTACGAGGGGGTGGCCCCCTGGGCCGTGCACGAGCCGTACGGGGGCCCGGACGGGCTCAAGCGCCTGGTCGACGCCGCTCATGGGCACGGCCTGGGCGTCGTCCTCGACGTCGTGCACAACCATCTCGGCCCGTCCGGCAACCATCTGCCCGCGTTCGGGCCGTACTTCACCGAGACCCATCACACCCCGTGGGGCGCCGCGGTGAACCTCGACGCACCCGGCTCGGACGACGTCCGCGCGTACTTCATCGAGAGCGCGCTCGCCTGGCTGCGCGACTACCGGATCGACGGCCTGCGCCTCGACGCCGTCCACGCGCTGATCGACACCCGCGCCCGCCACTTCCTGGCGGACCTGTCCGCCGCCGTCGACGCGCTCGCCGCACACCTGCGCCGCCCGCTGTTCCTCATCGCCGAGTCGGACCTCAACGACCCGCGCACCACCACGCCGCGCGCGGACGGCGGCCACGGCCTGCACGCCCAGTGGAACGACGACTTCCACCACAGCCTGCACACCGCGCTGACCGGCGAGTCCCAGGGCTACTACGCCGACTTCGCCCGCGCGCCGCTCGCCGCTCTCGCCAAGACGCTGACCGGCGGCTTCTTCCATGACGGTACGTACTCCAGCTTCCGCGGCCGCCGGCACGGCAGCCCGCTGGACCGGCGCGCCACCGGCGCCCACCGCCTGCTGGCCTACGCCCAGACGCACGACCAGATCGGCAACCGGGCGCTCGGCGACCGGCTGGCCGCCGGCCTCTCCCCCGGCCTCGTCGCCTGCGGGGCCGCGCTGGTGCTGTGCTCCCCGTTCACGCCGATGCTGTTCATGGGCGAGGAGTGGGCGGCCCGTACGCCCTGGCAGTTCTTCACCGACCATACGGACCCGGAGCTGGCGGAGGCGGTACGCACCGGGCGCCGCCGCGAGTTCGCCGAGCACGGCTGGCGTGCGTCGGAGATCCCCGACCCGCAGGACCCGGCGACGCGGGACCGCTCCTGCCTGGACTGGACGGAGCGGGAGCGCGAGCCGCACGCCGCACTGCTGGCCTGGTACCGCACCCTGCTCGCGGTGCGCGCCGCCCATCCGTCGCTCACCGACCCGGACCTGACGCGTACCGAGGTCACCTACGACGAGGAGGCCCGCTGGCTGTCCCTGCGGCGCGGCCCGGTGCGGGTGGTGGTGCACCTCGGCGCGGGCGGTACGGCGGTGGTGCCGGGCGGGAGCGCGCGGGCGCGGGTGCTCGCGGCGTGGCCGGACGCGGACGCGGCGGCGGCCGGCCCGGACGGCGTCCTGGGACTGCCGCCCGAGTCGGCCGCGGTGCTGCTGGAAGGGGAGGCGGAGTGACCGGTGCCCCGGAGCGGGGATCAGCGCGAGAACTCCGCGACGAACGTGTCGCAGAATGCCTTGAGGTCGTCCGGCTTGCGGCTGGTGATGAGCTTGTTGGGGCCGCCGGTGCAGACCTTGACCTGCTCGTCCACCCAGGTGCCGCCGGCGTTCCGGACGTCCGTCGCCAGGCTCGGCCAGGACGTCAGCGTACGGTCGCGCACCACGTCCGCCTCGATCAGCGTCCACGGCGCGTGACAGATCGCCGCCACCGGCTTGCCCGCGTCGAAGAAGCCGCGGACGAACGCCACGGCCTTCTCGTTCATCCGCAGCGCGTCCGGGTTGGCGACGCCGCCGGGCAGCACCAGTCCGGTGAAGTCGCCGACCTGTGCCTGGTCCACGGTCTGGTCGACGGGGAAGGTGTCCGCCTTGTCCAGGTGGTGGAACGCCTGGACCCGGCCGGACTCGGTGGAGACGAGCTTCGGGGTGCCGCCGGCGTCGATCACCGCCTGCCACGGCTCGGTCAGCTCGACCTGCTCGATGCCTTCGGGTGCTACGAGAAACGCCACCTGCATGGCCGCTCATCCTTTGCGCTCGTCTTGCGTACGAAGGGGTGTTCCCCTTGCGGTCTTCTTTTCGCATCCCCGGTCGCAACCGGGCAAAAACGTGCCAAACGGGATGTGATCTGCCTTCGGCGAGCGGGTACCGGGATGCGCCGCCCCGCAAACGGGGCAGCCCCGCACTGTCCCGACCGTCCACCGGGACTCCACCTGTTAGACACTGTGTCCATGCCCCTGCGTATCGCCGACCTCCTCGCCCGGCCCGAGCTGAACCTGTCGGTGACCTACGACGTCCCGGCCGGGCCGCTGGACCGCCCGGTCGAGGCCGCGACCGTCTCCGACCTGCTGCACCCGGGAAAGTGGCTCCAGGGCGGCGAACTGCTGATGACGATCGGCCTGGTGCTGCCGATGGAACCGGCGGCCTGCCGGGCGTATGTGCGCGACGTGACCGAGGGCGGCGCGGCCTGCCTCGCGCTCGGACTCGGCACCGGACTCCCGTACCAGGAGGCCCCCGCGCCGCTGGTCGACGCGGCGCGCGAAGCGGGCCTGCCGCTGCTCACGGTGCCCGACGACGTGCCGTTCATCGCGGTCACCAAGGCGGTGTTCGACGCGCGCGCCGACGAGCAGCGCGCGGTGCTCCACCGGGCCTTCGCGACGCAGCGGCGGCTCACCGCGGCGGCGACGGACAGCGGGCTCCAGCCGATGCTGGAGGAGTGGACCGCCGCCACCGGCGTCGGCGCGGCGGTCCTCGACCCGCTCGGGCGGCTGCTCGCCACGGGCGGCGGACAGCGGACCCCGCCCCCGGCAGCGGCACATGACCTCGTCGAGCGGGTCGCCGCACGCGGCCTGCGCGGCAGCGCGTCCAGCACGGCCGGCGGCCGCCAGATGGAGGTGCAGCCGCTCGGCGCGCGGCGGCTGCGCGGCCTGCTGCTGCTCACCGGCAGCCCGGACGCGGCCGCCCGCGCCGTGGTCCCCGGCCTGGTCTCGCTGCTCTCCCTGGAGCTGGAGCGCCGCCACCTGATGGACGAGCCGGAGCGGCGCCGCCGGTCGGCGCTGCTCTCGGAGCTGCTGTCCGACGCGGAGGGGCCCGCGGGCCGGGCCCGGGGCATCCTCGCCGCCGCCGGGCTCCACGACGACCGGGTACGCGGCGTCGTCGTCGAACCCCCGGCCGCCGGCCCGGCGGACAGCGGGCCGCACGACATCGCCGCCGACCTGGCGCTGGCCGTGCCCGGCGGCCTGGTCCGGGTCGCGGACAGCGGGCTCGTCGAGGCCGTGGTGGGCGCGGGGCTGGACGTGCGGGACGTGCTCGGCCGGTTCGCGCCGCGCCGCCCCGCCGGCATCGGCCCGCTCACCCCGCCGGACGCGGTCCGGGTCTCGCTGCGGCAGGCGGCGGGGCTGCTGGGCGTCAGCCGGGCGAGCGGGGTGCCCGAGGAGGCCCGGCAGAGCGCGGCCAGCCGCCTGCTGCTCGACCTCGGCGACCGCCGTACGCTGCACGGCTACGCCGACGCCGTACTCGGCCCGCTCGATCTCGCCGAGCACGGCGAGGAGTTGCTGACGACGCTGGCGGCCTGGCTGGAGACCGGCGGCGCGTGGGACGCGACCAGCCGCCGCCTCGGCGTGCACCGGCACACCGTACGCAACCGGCTCGACAAGGCGATGGCCCTGACCGGGCGCCGGCTCGACGACCCCGACGACCGCTTCGACCTGTGGCTGGCCACCCGCGTCCGGCGCGGCGGCGACGCCCCGCCGGAACGGCCCTGACGGCCGGGCTCCCCGCCCGGATGTGTCCAACAGCCCACCCCCCGGCGTGTCCACGCCCCGGCCTCCTGTCCTACCGTCGGCTCATGCAGATCCCATGCTCCGAAGGAGACCGCACCGCCGCGACCGACCGGGAAGCGGTCGCGCCCGGCAGGCTGATGGCCATCAGCGACCTGCACATCCGCTACGAGGACAACCGCGCGATCGTCGAGCGGCTGCGGCCCGCCTCGGACGCCGACTGGCTGCTGGTGGCCGGGGACATCGGTGAGTACGTCGCGGACATCCGCTGGGCGCTGACCGTGCTCAGCAGCCGCTTCGCCAAGGTGATCTGGGTGCCGGGCAACCACGAGCTGTGGACCCCGTCCAACGACCCCGTGCAGTTGCGCGGTGTCCGGCGCTACGAGCACCTGGTGGAGATCTGCCGGGAGCTGGGTGTCCTGACGCCCGAGGACCCCTACCCGGTCTGGGAGGGCGAGGGCGGCCCGGCCGTGATCGCCCCGCTCTTCGCGCTGTACGACTACACCTTCCGCCCGCCCGGTACCCACACCAAGGAGGCGGCGCTGGCGGTCGCCGAGGAGGCCGGGGTGGTCTGCACGGACGAGTTCTTCCTGCACCCGGACCCGTACCCGACCAGAGAGGCGTGGTGCCGGGCCCGGGTGGCGGCCACCGAGGCCCGGCTCGCCGAGATTCCCGGGGACCTGCCCACGGTGCTGGTCAACCACTGGCCGATCGTCCGCGAGCCCACCGAGCCGCTGTGGCACCCGGAGTTCGCCCTGTGGTGCGGTACCGAGGCCACCGCCGACTGGCCGCGCCGCTTCCGCGCCGCCAGTGTCGTCTACGGCCATCTGCACATACCGCGCACCATCGAGGTGGACGGCATCCCGCATGTGGAGGTGTCCCTGGGCTACCCGCGCGAATGGCGCCGCCGCAAGGCGGCTCCGGGGCAGCTCGTGCAGATCCTTCCGGCGGTGGCGCGGGCGCCGCAGTTCTGACGGGGCCGCCCGCCGTACGGCCGCCGGCCCGGCTCCGCGCCGGGCCCGGCGGCCCCGGGTCAGCTCCCGTCCGCCGTCAGCCGCACCGAGATGGAGTTGATGCAGTAACGCTGGTCGGTCGGGGTCGGATAGCCCTCGCCCTCGAAGACGTGGCCGAGGTGGGAGCCGCAGCGGGCGCAGCGGACCTCCGTGCGGACCATGCCGTGCGAGCGGTCCTGGAGGAGTTCCACGGCGTCGCTGTCCTTCGGGTCGTAGAAGGACGGCCAGCCGCAGTGGCTCTCGAACTTCGTCTCCGAGCGGAACAGTTCGGCACCGCAGGCGCGGCAGGAGTAGACGCCCGCCGTCTTCGTGTCGGTGTACTCACCGACGAACGCGGGCTCCGTGCCGCCCTGGCGCAGGACCTGGTACTCCTGCGGGGTCAGCTCGGCGCGCCACTGCTCGTCCGGCTTGTCGATCTCGTACGGCATGAGTCCCTCTGCTTCCTATCGGCTCTGCAGGCGCGCGAGGATCTGCGGGCCGAGTTCGGTCACGTCACCCGCGCCCATGGTGAGAACAAGGTCGCCGGGCTCCGCCATTCCTGCCACCACCTCGGGAATCGCGGACATGTCGGATTCGGCGGTCACCCGGGCACCCTTGGCCTGGGCCGCTTCGATGATCAGAGCGCTGGTGACCCCCGGGAGCGGGTCCTCACGGGCCGGATAGATGTCCAGCACCACGGAGGCGTCGGCGAGGGTGAGCGCCTCGCCCATCTCCTTGCCCAGCTCCTGGGTGCGCGAGAAGAGATGCGGCTGGAAGACGACCAGGACGCGGGAGCCGGTGGCGGCGCCGCGGATGGCCTCCAGGTCGGCGGTCATCTCGGTGGGGTGGTGCGCGTAGGAGTCGATGACCTGGACGCCGGCCGCCTCGCCCTGGAGCTGGAGGCGGCGCTTGACGCCGGTGTACGTGCCGAGCGCGGAGGCCAGGTTGTGCGGCGGGAGGCCGAGCGCGGTGCCGGCGGCGAGGGCCGCGACGGCGTTGAGGGCGTAGTGCCGGCCGGGCACCGAGACGGTGAAGGTGAGGACCTTGCCGGTGGCCAGGACGACGGTGACCTCGCTGGTCAGCCCGCGCTGGTTGATCTTGTGGACCCGTACGTCGGCGTCCTCGGCCTCGCCGTAGGTGACGATCTCGATGTCGAGGCGGCCGGACAGGCGCGAGGTCAGCTCGCGGGCGCCCGGGTGGTCGGCGGAGACGACGAGGGTGCCGCCGGGGCGGATCCGGGCGGCGAACGTCTCGAAGGACTCGTAGATCTCGTCCATCGACGCGTAGTTGGCGTGGTGGTCCAGCTCGACGTTGAGGACGATGGCGACCTCGGGCGCGTACTTGTGGAAGCTGCGGTCGCTCTCGTCCGCCTCCGCCACGAAGATCTCGCCGCTGCCGTGCTCGGCGTTGGAACCGGGGGCGTCCAGATCGCCGCCGATCGCGTACGACGGGGACAGGCCGAGGGAGGCCAGGGAGACGGCCAGCATGGAGGTGGTGGTCGTCTTGCCGTGGGTGCCGGCCACGGCGATCGGGCGCAGGCCGTCCATGAGGGCGGCCAGCGCGTCGGAGCGGTGCACGACGGGGATGCCGCGCTCACGGGCGGCGGCCAGCTCCGGATTGTCGTCGCGGATCGCGGAGGAGACGACGACGCTGGTGGCGTCCTCGGCCAGATGCGCGGCGGCGTGGCCGATGTGGACCGTGGCGCCGGAGTCGCGCAGGGCGCGGACGGTCGCCGTCTCCTTGGCGTCGCTGCCCGCGACCCGGGCGCCGCGCCGGGCGAGGATCTTCGCAATGCCGGACATCCCGGCGCCGCCGATGCCGATGAAGTGCGGTCGGTCCATCGCGTCGGGGATGCCCGGGGACGGTGCCATGCGTCAGTCTCCTGCTCGTCGATCTCTACGTCCGTACGGCCACGATTCTCGCACCCGGCACCGACAGCCGGTGCCGGGCGGGCCCCGGCCCCGGCTCAGCGGCGGATCAGGCCGCGTGCGGTGGCCGCGGCGACCGCCGACGTACGGGAGTCGACGCCCAGCTTCGCGTAGATGTGCACCAGGTGGGACTTGACCGTGGCCTGGCTGAGGAAGAGCCGCTTGCTGATCGAGGCGTTGGACAGGCCGTCGGCGACGAGCTGGAGCACCTCGGTCTCGCGCCGGGACAGAGCCGTGGCGGGGGCGCGCATCCGGTCCATCAGGCGCAGGGCGATGGTCGGCGCGAGGGCCGACTTGCCGGCCGCGGCGGTACGGACGGCGGCGGCCAGCTCCTCGGGCGGCGCGTCCTTGAGGAGGTAGCCGGTGGCGCCGGCCTCGATGGCGGCGAGGATGTCCGCGTCGGTGTCGTACGTGGTCAGGACCAGGACGCGCGGGGCTCCGTCGCGTGCGGTGATGGCGGCGGTGGCCTGCGAGCCGAGCATTCGGCCGCCGAACTGGAGGTCCATCAGGACCACGTCGACGTCCGGCCGGGCGGCCCGGTCGACGGCCTCCTCGGCCGTGGGGACGTCCGCGACGACCGCGAAGTCCGGCTCGGTCTCCAGGACGGCGCGCAGCCCGGCCCGTACGACCGGGTGGTCGTCGGCCAGGAGGAGGCCGATGGCGGCGGGGCGGGGGCCGGACAGAGGAAGCATCGCTCAGCTATTTCGGTCGGGGTGGTGGCGGGAGACGGTGGTCGTCTTGAGGCGGGGCGTCACGCGGTGGCCTGTCCGGGCGGGGCGTCGGCGGGCTGCGTGGTGGGGTCGGGGGCCTGGGCGGCGGCCGGTTCCCGGTACGGCAGGGTGACGGCGACCGCCGTTCCCTCGCCGGGCGCGGACTCCACGGCCAGCGTGCCGTGCAGCGCGCGGGCGCGGGCGCGCATCGCGGCCAGCCCGAACCCGGTGCCCGCGGCGGCGCCGGAGCCCGGGGGCGGGACCGCTTCGGGCGCGAAGCCCGTGCCGTCGTCGACCACGTCGAGGGCGACCTCGGTGTCCATGTAGGAGAGGGTCAGCTCGGCGCGGCCCGCGTGCGCGTGCTGGACGGCGTTGGCCAGCGCGGACTGGGCGATGCGCAGCAGCGCGACCTCGTGCGGGGTGGGCAGTTCCACGGGCGCGCCGGAGACCTGGCAGTGCACGGCCAGGCCGGAGGAGCGGGCGGTGGTGGCGCACAGCCGTTCCAGGGCGGCGGGCAGCGACCCGGCCTCCAGGTCGGGCGGGCTGAGCGCCCGGACGAAACGGCGGGCCTCGGCGAGGTTGTCGACGGCGGCCTGCCGGGCCTGCTGGACGTGCCCGAGCGCGGCGGCGGTGTCCGGCCGCCGCGGCAGGGCCCGTTCCGCGGCCCGCAGCAGGAGCTGGATGCTGGAGAGCCCCTGCGCGAGGGTGTCGTGGATCTCGCGGGCGAGCCGCTCCCGCTCGGCGAGCACCCCGGCGGCGTGCTCGGCGGCCGCCAGCTCGCTGCGGGCGGCGGTCAGCTCCTCGATGAGGCGGCGGCGCTGTTCGCTCTCCCGGTACAGGGCTTGGTAGCCGAGGACGACGGCGACCGCGACCGCCGCG
Source organism: Streptomyces sp. NPDC018045 (assembly GCF_044327445.1). Lineage (NCBI taxonomy): Bacteria > Bacillati > Actinomycetota > Actinomycetes > Kitasatosporales > Streptomycetaceae > Streptomyces > Streptomyces sp. NPDC018045. The sequence continues at coordinate 206,671 of NZ_JBIRFL010000002.1, read as the reverse complement.
CCCAGCGCGGGGCCGACGACCGTACCGACGGTGAGCGTGTGGGTGTGCCAGCCGAACCCGCCGATCGCGACGAGGGTGGTGATCAGGACCGCGGGCAGCGCCCAGCGCAGCGGCAGCAGGTGGAGCTGTACGAAGAAGAGCGGGAAGGCGAGCCAGACCCCGAGGGGCGTGAGGGCGAGCAGGACGGCCCACACCGCCATGACGGCGGCGAGCCAGAGAGCCGCTGCCACCGTGGAGGTGCGGACCGGCGGCAGCGTGGGGCCGACGGCGTACACGGCGAGCAGCAGGACGGCGGTGCCGACGACGGCGGGCGCGTCCGGACTGTGGTCGGCCACGGCCCGTACGGCGGCGAGCGCCAGCAGTGCGGCCACCATCAGGTGCAGGCAGACGCGCAGCACCCGCAGGGCGGGGGTCAGGGAGTGGGGAGTCACAGCCCTTCCAGGCTAGGCGCCCGGCCCCGGGCCGGCATCAATCAAAAGGTGGAGGGCGGACCCGGCCTTTCGATTCCGGCGAACCACTCCGGGGCGCGATGCCCGGCGCCCCCTTCCCCGGCGACGGTGGACGCAGCCGCCGGGCACCGGCCCGGCACCCGTCGGAAGGATGGCCGAAGCCCCGTGTTCGTCGCCTGGAGAGACCTGAGATTCGCCAAGGGCCGGTTCGCCCTGATGGGCACCGTGATCGTGCTGATCACGGTGCTGGTGGGGCTGCTGTCCGGCCTGACGGCGGGCCTGGGCCGGGAGAACACCTCGGCGATCACCTCGCTGCCCGCCGACCGCCTCGCCTTCGCCGCGCCCGCCGACGGCGGTGACGATGTCTCGTTCACCGACTCACACGTCGCGAAGCGGACCTGGGAGGGCTGGGCCGGAGCGCCGGGCGTCAGGTCGGCGGAGCCGCTGGGCATCGGTACGGCCAAGGCCACGGCGGGCGCCGGCCCGGGACAGCGCACCGCCGCACTGTCCGCCTTCGGGGTACGGCCCGGCTCACACCTGGCGCCCGAGGCCCGGCGGATCGCGGACGGCTCGGCGGTGCTGTCCGCGAAGGCCGCCGACGAGCTGGGCGTACGGGCCGGAGGCAGCTTCACGCTGAACGGGCGGACCCTGACGGCCGCGGCGGTGGCGGGCGAGGCGATGTACAGCCACACGCCGGTGGTCTGGACGTCGCTGGACGACTGGGCGGCGCTGTCGGGCGGCGCGCGTTCCGGAGGGGCCGGAGCCGGAAGCGGTGGTCCGGGGACCGCGAACGGTGGCTCCGAGGCCGGAAGCGGTGGTTCCGCAGCGTCCGGGGGCTCCGGCGGTGGCGCGGGGGCTGCCCCGGGCCGGGCCGGGACGGGCGGGGCGGAGACGGCCACGGTCGTCGCCCTCAGCACCTCGTCGGACGCCGGTCTGGCCGCCGCCGACCGCCGGCTCGGTACCCGTACCGTCACGACCGGCGACGCGCTGCGCGCCATCGGCTCCTACACCGCGGAAAACGGCTCGCTGCAACTCATGCGCGGCTTCCTCTTCGCCATATCGGCGCTGGTCATCGGCGCGTTCTTCACGGTCTGGACGATCCAGCGCAGCGGCGACGTCGCCGTGCTCAAGGCGCTCGGCGCGCCCACCCGCTACCTGCTGCGCGACGCGCTCGGCCAGGCGGTCGTCCTGCTGGTGATCGGTACGGGTGCGGGCACCGCGCTCGCGGCATCGGCCGGCGCGGCCGTCGGGGGCACCGTGCCGTTCGTCCTGGACCCGGCCACGGTCCTGGTCCCGGCCCTGGTCATGATCGCGCTGGGGGCCGTCGGCGCCGCGCTGTCGATCCGCCGTATCACCGCCGTCGATCCGCTGACCGCGCTGGGGAGCGCACGGTGAGCCCGGGGCACCATGGCCGGACCGTCCGCACCCCCGGCCGGACCGACCGCACCCCCGGCCGGACCGTCCGCATTCCGGGGCGGACTGCCCGGCGTCCCGCTGCGGATTCCGGGCTCTCTCGTCCCGTTTCCGCGGATTCCGGACCGGACGGTATCCGGATTCCCGGGCTGGGCAGTACGACCATTTCCCGGCCGGACGGTATCCGGAAGGAAGCCGCGCTTCCCCTTTTCTCCGGTCCGGTCCGCACGGACTGCTCCTGTTCCTGGCCCGTTTTCCCCTCCGCGGATCGGTACGGCACGCGACTACGGGCGCGAGTTCGGCCCGCCCGGATGTCCCGCCCCGATCCGGCCCCGGAAATGGCGAAAGTCCGGCCCCGTACAGCACTCGAATGACCGCACGCACTTCTTCCCGAACCCTTTCCCCGAGCCTCTTTTCCCCCGGAACCCTCTACCCAGCGACGGACCCCATGAATGCGAACCCCTCCCTCACACACCACCGCACACGGAGCCGCACGCGGCCCCGCCACGAGCCCCATCCGGCCTCCGGACCCCCGCCGTCCACCGGTCTCGGCCTGACCGGCGTCACGCTCACCTACCCGGACGGCGCCGGCCGTCTCACCGCACTCGACGACGTGAGCCTGACCGTGCCGCCGGGGTCCGTGACCGCCGTGGTCGGGCCCTCGGGGTCCGGCAAGTCCAGTCTGCTGGCGGTGGCCGCGACGCTGATCGGCCCGGACGGCGGGCGGGTGGTGATCGACGGCACGGACACCGCCGGACTGAGCCGGGCCGAGCTGACCGCGCTGCGCCGTACCCGGATCGGCATGGTCTTCCAGCAGCCGAACCTGCTTCCGTCGCTGACGGCGGCGGAGCAGTTGCAGGTGATGGCCCACCTGGACGGCCGTACGCCGCGCGCGGCGTACGGCCGGGCCCTGGAACTGCTCGACGCGGTCGGTCTGGCCGACCAGGCGGCGCGCCGTCCGCACCAGCTCTCGGGCGGCCAGCGGCAGCGGGTCAACATCGCCAGGGCGCTGATGAACGAGCCCGCCGTCCTGCTCGTCGACGAGCCGACCAGCGCGCTGGACCACGAGCGCGGCGCCGTGGTCCTGGACCTGCTCATCACGCTCACGCACCAGCGCGCCACCGCGACGGTCCTGGTCACGCACGACCGCGCCCACCTGGACGCGGTGGACGCGGTCGCGGAGATGCTGGACGGGCGGCTCAGCTCCCGGCGGGATCCGCTCCGGAGCCGTTAGCCGGGCCCTTGCCCGGGTTGTGCGCCACGTCCTGGGCCGGGTCGTCGGCGGCGTGCGAGAAGAGCTTGAGTACGGGCACGCCGACCTTGTGCCGGGCCCGGGAGGCCCAGTCGCGGTGGAAGAACTCCTCGACGAAGTGCGGGGCGGTCAGCACGATCACCTCGTCGGCGCCGGTCTCGTCGACGACCGACCGCAGCAGGTCCAGCGGATGGTCCTCGACGACCTGCCCGATCGCCTCCGCGCCCGCGGTGCGCAGGGCGTGGAGGGTGTAGGACAGGGCGCGCCCGGCGGGCGGCTCCGCCTGCGCGCCCTCCGGCTCGTCACCTTCCCGCACGGCCTCCTCGAACTCGCCCAGCGCGACATCGTCGATGGCCCTGAGCAGGCGGTCCTGATTGCCGCGCGGCTGCATGAGGACGACGAAGGAGACCTGGTCGTCGCCGTGCAGTGTGGTGACGAACTCCACGTCGGCGGGCGTCAGGGGCTTCTCGATCATCAATACGCTCGTGAACACGGCGGACGCCCTTCTTCTCATCTCTCGCGGCCCGCCCGGTGAGCAGACCGACAGAAACCATCCTGCCCCGTCGCCACACGGGGCCTGTTGGCCTTTAGTGTGCCCAGCGGAAGCTAAGCGGAACGAATAATTCCGCCCTTTGTTCAGGACCGACGGTAACGGGTGAACAGGAAGCCGGCCTCCTCCAGTACGGACGCGAGTACGAATGTCTCCGGAACGGTCGTCACCGGCGCGTTCATGATGCGGGACGCGTCACCGGCGACCACCAGCGGTGCCAGCGAGAGGCACAACTCGTCGAGTGCCCCGCTTCCGGCGAACTGACCCAGGAGCCGTGGCCCGCCCTCCGTCAGCAACCTGGTCAGCCCCCGCGCGGCGAGCGCGCCGACCACCCGCGACGGGTCGACGGCGGCCCCCTCGCCGGCGAAGACGACCTCGGCACCGGCCTTGCGCGCGTCCCGCACCCGGTCGTCGTCGGCCCCCGCGCCGGTCACCACGACCGTCGGCACCAGCGGCTCGGTGAACAGCGGCTGCGTGAAGTCCAGGTCCAGACTGGCGGTGACCACCGCGATGGCGGGGGCGGGCGCCTGCCCGGCGGCGGCCCGGCGCGCCGCGAACGCCTCGCGGGCGCGGGCCGGGCGGTAGCCCTCCTTGCGTACGGTCTCGGCGCCGACGACCACCACGTCCGCGAGGCCGCGCAGTACGCCGAAGATCCTCATGTCCGCGTCACTGGAGAGCGGCTGCGAGCGGCCTTCGTGGTGGGCCGCGCCGTCCAGCGAGGAGACCATGTTCGCGCGGAGCCAGCCCGTCCCCTCGTCGACGCGGGGATACGCGTAGGCGTCGGCCAGTTCGTCCAGGCTCCACCGGCGGTCGGTGAAATCGGCGGAACCGGCCGTGCGGGAACCGCCGGGACCGGCCGTGCGGTAATCGCTGGACCCGGCCGTGCGGGAATCGCGGGAGCCGCCCGCACGGGATGCGCCGCCGCCCGTGCGGGATTCGGCCGGGTCCGTCGCAGCGGAATGGCCGGCCCCGGCCGTACCGGAATCGGATGAGCCCGCAGGACCGGAAACAGCGGAACCGGAACCGGAATCCGAGGCGCCGGAATCGGCTCCGGCGTCGGTTCCCGTCGCGGTGCCGGCAATGGCGCCCGGTTCCGCCGCGAGGGCGGACGCGACCGCGGCGGAATTCTCGTCGTCCGAACCGCCCGGGAAATCGCCGGACGGTACGTGCGGGTCGGGAAGGGGAAACAGGCGTCGCATAGGCGGCAGTGTGACATGCCTCGCTCACCCGGCGGAGTCCTCGCGCACAGCGACTAGGCTGGACGGCTGTGTCGCCTTCCCAGCCCTCGTCACCTCAGTCCTCCCCCATAGCCGGACCGCCGGCCGACGGGACCGGAGCGGCCCCCGCCGCGCTCACCGCGCGCGAGCCGCACGTCCCCGCCGACCGCCTGGTGGCGGAGATGGTTCCGCCGCCGCGCTTCCAGAGCGCGCGCTTCGAGACGTACATCCCGGACCCGAACCAGCCCAGCCAGGCCGCGGCCGTGGCGGCCCTGAGCGGCTTCGCCGGGAGCATCGGCGGCGGCACGGACCCGTCCGGGGGCGGCAAGCGGCGCTGGTTCGGCCGGAGCGCCAAGAAGACGGCGGCCCCCTCGGGTCCGCGCGGCGTCTACCTGGACGGCGGATACGGCGTCGGCAAGACGCACCTGCTGGCCTCCCTCTGGCACGCGACCCCCGCCGAGCCCGCGCTCAAGGCGTTCGGCACCTTCGTGGAGCTGACGAACCTGGTCGGCGCGCTCGGTTTCCAGCAGACCGTGCAGACGCTCAGCGGCCACCGCCTGCTGTGTATCGACGAGTTCGAACTGGACGACCCCGGTGACACCGTACTCGTCTCCAGCCTGCTGAGCCGGCTGGTCGAGGCGGGCGTCGCGCTCGCCGCCACCTCCAACACGCTGCCCGGCAAGCTGGGCGAGGGCCGCTTCGCGGCGGCGGACTTCCTGCGCGAGATCCAGGGTCTGAGCGCCCACTTCCGGCCGCTGCGCATCGACGGCGAGGACTACCGCCACCGCGGACTGCCCGCGGCGCCGCCCCCGTTCGACGACGCGGCCGTCACCCGCGCCGCCCACCGCACCCCCGGCGCCTCGCTCGACGACTTCCCGTCCCTGCTGGAGCACCTCTCGAAGGTGCACCCCAGCCGGTACGGGGCGATGTGCGACGGCATCACCGCCGTCTGCCTGACCGATGTGCAGGCGGTGCCGGACCAGTCCACCGCGCTGCGCCTGGTCGTCCTCGCGGACCGGCTGTACGACCGCGAGGTGCCGGTGGTGGCGGCGGGCAAGCCGTTCGACGCGCTGTTCAGCGAGGACATGCTCAAGGGCGGCTACCGGAAGAAGTACTTCCGCGCGATCTCCCGGCTCACGGCGCTGGCCCGCGACGCCAAGCCGCTGGTGGAGGGGTAGGGGCCGGGGCGCGGGACCGGCGCGGATCCGGCACGGGGCTCCGCCGGGCGGGGCGTTCCGAAAGGGCGCGATGCGGGCGCGGGACCGGCACGGGACCGGCACCGGGCGGGGCGTTCCGGGCGAGGCGTTCCGGCGGGCGTGGTGCGGACGCGGGCGCGGCGCCCCGTCGGCGCGGCGGTTGCCGGACCGCGCGCGGCCGGTTCCCGGCCGCCGACGTGCGTGGTACACACATGCGGGTCACATCACCTGTCCGCCAGCAGGGAGTTGCCCATGTCCGCGACACGTCGTCAGGTCCTGGCAAGAACCGGTGCGCTGGGCGTATCGATCGCCTTCGCCGGCAGCATTCCCGAGATCTTCGCCGGAACCGCCGCCGCACGGGGCGCGGGCCGGCACGGTTACGGCCCCCTGATACCCGACCCGGCGGGTCTGCTCGACCTGCCCGAGGGGTTCCGGTACCGGGTACTGTCCCGCGAGGGCGCCCCGCTGCCCTCCGGCGAGGGCCGAATACCGGGCAACCACGACGGTATGGCAGCCTTCCCCGGCCGGCACGGCCGCGTCCATCTCGTCCGCAACCACGAGAACCGGGCCGGGTCGCGGGGCCCCGTCCCCACCGTCGAAGGGCTGACCTACGACCCGGCGGGCGAGGGCGGCTGCACGGCACTGGAACTGGACCGGCACCACCGCGTCCGGTCCGAGCGCGTCGCCGTCGCCGGCACCTCCACCAACTGCGCGGGCGGCCCCACCCCGTGGCACACCTGGCTCACCTGCGAGGAGACCGAACTGCGGGCGGGCGAGGACGGGTACACCAAGGACCACGGCTTCATCTTCGAGGTCGACCCGTACGATCCGCGCCGCACCGGCGCCGTACCGCTGACCGCCATGGGCCGCTTCCCGCACGAGGCCGTAGCCGTCGACCCGGGGACCGGCACGGTCTACGAGACCGAGGACGCCTTCGACAAGCCGTTCGGCCTCTTCTACCGGTTCCGGCCCGCGAAGCCGCTGGGCGGCCGGGGCTCCCTGCGGGCCGGCGGCCGGCTCCAGGCGCTGCGCGTACCGGGCGTCGGCGACCTCTCCACCATCCAGGAGACCGGCACCAGCTTCCGCCACGTGGAGTGGGTGGACGTCCCCGACCCGCTCGCGCGGCAGACCCCCATCCGCTTCCAGGACTTCGGGCCGCGCGGCATCACCCACGCCCAGAAGCTGGAGGGCTGCTACTGGGGCGGCTCCGGCGTCTACTTCGTCTCCAGTTTCGCGCGGAGCGCGGACGGTTCGGCCGCCGACCACCACGGCCAGGTGTGGCGGTACGACCCGGGCGCGCGCCGTCTCACGCTCGTGGTCGTCTTCGGCGCCGGCAGCGACATACACCTGCCCGGCGAGTCCCCCGACAACATCTGCCTGGCCCCCGGCGGCGGGCTCATGGTCTGCGAGGACGGGGACGGTGCCCAGCACGTGTACGGCCTGACCCGGCGCGGCGCGGTGTATCCGGTGGCACGCGGCCGGCAGAACATCGGCACACCGGAGAAACCGGCGTGGGGCGAGTTCGCGGGGGTCACCTTTTCCCCCGACCATCGCACGATGTACGTCAACTGCTACACACCCGGCACGACGTTCGCGGTCACCGGGCCCTGGGAGGACTGAGCCGGGGCAGATCGGACCGACCGGGGCAGGGCGTAACCGACCGGAACAGGCCGGTCCAACCGGAACAGGCCGGTCCAACCGGAGCAGGCCGGTCTAACCGGAGCAGGCCGAGCGCTGGGCCTCCAGCCACTCGCAGTGCGGGCACAGCAGCGCACCGGGCCGGTCGGCGGGGTATTCGGTGGCCTCCCCGCAGTGCACACAGTCCGCGAAGGGCGGGCCGCCCGCCTCGTCGGCCGTACGGCTGGTCTGCGCTTCGTCGGTGCCCGGCATACGGCCGATCCTACGCGCGGGGCGATCGGCGCTGCGTATGGGCCGGAGGCGGTGAGAGCGATACCGGCGGCAGAAACGCAGTCACGGCCGTACGGGCACGGTCACGGCCGTACGACCCGCGTCGGCGGACCCGGGGCCCGGCCGCGTCGACGGACCCGCCCCCGGCCCGCTCCCGTCAGCTACGGCGGGAGCTGAGGCGGCAGGCCACGGCCATGGCGGTGGCCGCGATCAGCACGCCGGCGAGCAGGGGCAGCCAGGGCATGGTGATCGTTCCGTCGGCGGAGCCGGTGACCAGGCCGGAGACGGCGGCGTTCGCGGGTGAGGCGCCCGCGATCAGCAACAGGACCGCGGCGAGCAGTCCGGACACGGTCGACCACCCGGTGCGGCGCAGCACCGGCCAGTTGCAGAGCGCGCCGACGGCGGTGCCGAGCAGGACGCAGACCAGTGCGGCCGACAGCCCGGCGCCCGCGGCGGCGAGCACGGGCACGGCGGTCCGGTGGTCGGAGGCGTGCGGATCGGCGACGAGCGAGACGTACGCCGTGCCGACGAGCGCCAGGAACGTCGCCGCCAGGCCCCCCGTCAGTACGCAGGCGAGGTGGGCCTTGCCGGGGCCGGCTGCCGCCGCCGCGCAGGAGCGCGCGGCGGGCGGCTCGTTGGTGACGCAGATCCGGCACAGCCACGCGGCGAGGGGCAGCAGCCCGAACGCGGCGACGCCGTACGAGTCGAGGATCGGCCCGCCGCTCTGTACACCCACGGCGAGCAGGGCGGCGTACAGGAGGCCCGGCGGCAGCCAGCGGTGCGACCGCAGGAGCAGGGTGAAGTGGTAGCGCAGGAGCGGAATCACGGGTACCGGTTTTCGTCGGGGACCGGGCCGGTGGCGGGCGGACCGGTGGGCGGTGCCAGGGGTGACGGTGTTGAGAAGGGTGCTGGTGGTGCCAGCGCTGCCGACGGTTGCGGGCGTACGGACGGTGTCGGGGTGACCGTACGGATGTGCCAGGGCGGGCGCGCCGCGAGCAGCGCACGCAGCAGCGCGTCGGAGTGGGCGGCCGCGACCGTCAGCCGGACCGCCGTACCGTCCGGGCCCGGAGCGACATGCGGCGTACCCGGCAGGTCCGCGAGACCGGGCAGAGCGAAGAGGCCGGGCGCGGGGCGGGACGCAGGCGCGGTGCGATAGGCGGGCGCCTGCGCCTCGATGAGCACCGTGGGGCCGGACGGCAGCGTTCCGTACCCCGTCGGGACCGCGTCCGGCCCCGCCCACCCCGGCCCCGCGTCCGGCTCCGCCCCCGCCGGGAGCCGGTGCAGGCCGTCGCCGGTGACGCGGTACCGTGCGTCGGCCGCGTCCGCCAGGCGCCGCGGGTCGTGGTCGACGAAGACGACCGTGCCGCCCGCCGCGACGCGTTCGGTCACGGCCCGGTCGAGGACGTCGCGTGCCGCCGGGTCCAGGCCCGTCCAGGCTTCGTCGAGGACGAGCAGTTCCGGCTCTGCCAGCAGGGCCTGGGTCAGCGCGACCTTCTGGCTGGTGCCCTTGGACAGCTCGGCGAGCGGCGTCCGGGCGTGGTCGCCGGCGCCGAAACGTTCGAGCCAGTCCGTGCCGCGGCGGGCCGCCTCGGGGCCGCGCAGGCCGTGGATCCGCCCGAGGTGGGTGAGGTAGCCGACGGCGGTGAACGGGAGGACGGACGGGAAGCGTTCGGGTACGTACGCGCTGCGCGGGCGCCCGGTGATCCGGCCCCTGCTGGGGGCGTCGATCCCGGCCAGGATCCGCAGCAGCGTCGATTTGCCGCTGCCGTTGTGGCCTTCGACCCGTACCAGCGACCGCCGCGGCAGGTCGAGGTCGATGTTCCGCAGCACCCACGGGCCCCGCGCTCCGTAGCGCCGCCCGACTCCGTCCAGCCTCATCGGCCCCCCGGCCGTCATCCTGGTCGTCGCTCCCGCGGTCCCGCCCGTGGCCGTCGCCGTCAGTTCCCGGCCGTCCGCTCGGGGCGCAGTTCGCTGGGCCGTACGATCACGAAGCCCTCGCCGTCCAGTTGCAGTTGTACGGCCTCGCCGGAACCGCCGCGCAGCATCGAACCGAGGCTCTGCGAACGGTGCAGCGAGGTCTGCAGCGACGCGGTCCACCCGACCACCGCGTCGGTGTCGACGAACACCGGGGCCTGCGGCGAGACGGGGATGACGATGGGGTTGCCCTCGCACACCAGGCCCAGCCTGCCGTGGCCGGTGAAGACGGAGTTGAACAGGCCGCCGCCGGTCATCCCCGCGCCCTTGACGGTGGAGATCTCGTAGGACAGGGACGGGTCGAAGCACAGCACGTTGCGGCCGTTGATCGTGATGCCGTCGCCGGGGGCGAGGTCGACGATGAAGCAGTTGGCGGCCTCGTGCGCGAACCAGACCTCACCGCGGCCGCGCACGGCCATCAGGGCCAGGCCCTCGCCGGTCACGGCCCGCTTGAGGAACTTGCCGACGCCCTGCCCCTGCTTCTCGAACTGCAGGTCGCCGCGGTAGGCGACCATCGAGCCCTGGCGCGCGAAGCACTCGCCGTCCACGGCGTACTTGATCGACTTGGCGTTCTGCAGGGTCATGCCGGGCGCGGAGGCCGGCGTGACGACGTTCTCGGAGGCGAAGAGGTCGCTGTGCATAAGGAGGATGATCTCCCGGAATGTTCCGTTCCGCCAAGGCGGCCGCCGGGCGGTGGCGTTCCGGGCGGCTGGCACACTGGTCCGTGTGACCAGCACCGATCCCGCCGGACCCGGCGATCCGACCGACGCCGCGGCCGACGCGCCCCGCCCCGCGGAGACCGACCGCGACCTCGCCCCGCAGTACGCCCTCCCCCTCGTCGTACGGATCGAGCGGGCCGAACCGCCCACCCGCACGGACGCGTTGGAGACCGCGGCGCGGGCCGTGCTGACCCTGCTCTCGGACGAGCGGGCGACGGGCGACGGCGTATGGGCGGCAGCCGTACGGAACTGGGAGGACGCCCGGATCCGCAAGGTCGTGCGCCGGGCCCGCGGCGCGGAGTGGCGGCGCGCCGAGGCGCTGCCGGGCATCACGGTGCACGGCGGGAGCGCCGAGGTCCGCGTCTTCCCGCCGGTCCCGTTGGACGGCTGGCCCAAGGACCTGGCCCGGCTCCAGGTGTCCGGGACCGACCTCGACGACCCGCGGACACCGGCCGCGCCCGACCCCGACAGCCCGGTGCTCTGGCTCAACCCCGAACTGGACATGTCGGCGGGCAAGGCGATGGCCCAGGCGGGGCACGGCGCGCAACTGGCGTGGTGGGACCTGTCCGCGGCCGAACGCGATGCCTGGTGCGAGGCCGGTTTCCCGCTGTCGGTGCGGCCCGCCCCGGCGCACCGGTGGGAGCGGCTGGCGCGCGGCGGCCTGCCGGTGGTCCGCGATGCCGGTTTCACGGAGATCGCGCCCGGTTCGTGCACGGTCGTCGCCGACCACCCGGCTCTGCGGGCGCGGCTGGAGCCGCTTGCCGGCGGCCGGTGACCGTGCCGATGCCCTCCGGCCGTTTCGATCCGGAGGGCATCGGCACGGCGCGGATCGCGCGGTGCCTCATGGGCGACGCGCGGATCGCGCGGTGCCTCAGGTGCTGACGGTCGCGACCGGGGCGACGTCGTAGGTGCGGGCGTAGCCGTTCTCGGTGCCGACGAGGATGTCGACCACCTCGAAGTAGCGGTCCCAGAAGGGGGTTTCCCGCAGCGCGTCGATGAGGAGCTGGTACGCGTTGTGGTCGTCGGCTTCCCAGACCCAGACGTCGGTGACGCGGGCGGAGTAGAACTCCGTGTCGTAGAAACGCGACCGGACGCCGGTGGTCTTGGCCTTGACCGCGGACATGATCTCGGTGTCCAGGGCGTGCACCCGCTCGTGCGGGGTCATGGCGAGCCACTCGGGCATGGTCTTGATGAGCAGGAAGGCGGTGACCGGCGGGGCGGTGTCGACTGCGGACATGGCGGGTCCTCCGAAGTGGCAGGTGATGACGGTCGCGAAGACCGTGTGAGCGGTACCGGATCGGCACGTCTCCATCCTGCGGAGGGCCAGGTGTTGCCACAATGGGAATGTCAGCAAGGGATCATTGCCTGAAATGGAATTACGCTGGTGAACAGCCCGGACCCGGTCATCGACGCCAACCTCGCCGTGGCGCTGGACGCCCTGCTGACGGAGCAGAGCGTCACCCGCGCCGCCGCGCGCCTGCACACCTCGCCCGCCGCCATGAGCCGCACGCTCGCCCGCCTCCGCCGCATCCTCCAGGACCCCCTCCTGGTACGGGCCGGACAGAGCATGGTCCCCACCCCCCGTGCCCAGGCCCTGCGCGACGAGGCCGCCACAGCGGTGCGCCACCTGCGGGCCCTGCTCACCCCGGGCACCTCCGTCGACCCCGCCACCCTGCGCACCACCTTCACCCTCCAGGCCGCCGACCTGGTCGGCGCGGCGCTGGCCCCCGGGCTGCTGCGGCTGGTCCGGGAGGAGGCGCCGGAGGTCGCGTTGCGGTTCCGGGCCGAAGAGCTGGAGGCCGGACCAGCCCTCCGCGACGGGCGGATCGACCTGGAGATCGGAGCCATCGACCACATCGACCCCGAGACCCGGGTCGAAGAACTGGTCGTCCTCCGGATGATGGCGGCCGTCCGGCCCGGCCACTCCCTGACCGAAGGCCGACTGACCCCGGCCCGGCTCGCTGCCGCCGAACACATCGCGGTCAGCCGCCGCGGGCGGTTCACCGGTCCCCTGGACACCGCCCTGGCCGAGCGGAATCTCCACCGGCGAGTGGTCGCCGTCCTGCCCAGTCACGTGGCCGCGATGTCCCTCGCCGCCCGCAGCGATGTGGTCTGCCTCGTGCCCACCGCGCTTCCCGGCGCCGCCCCGTCGCCCTTCACCGATGCCGCCACCGCTCTCGGCCTGCACCTCCTCGACGTTCCGGTGCCACTGCCGCCGGTGACCATCGGCATGGCCTGGCACCCCCGGCACGCCGCTGACGGAGCGCACCACTGGCTCCGCGGCGCCGTCCGCCGGGCCGTCCACACGCCCGGGGAGCCGATGGCCTGATGTGGCCGGGGCCTTCCGCCACACGCTGCTGGGGGCCCGACGGTCTGATGTGGTCGGGGGCCCGACGGCCTGATGTGGTCGGGGGGCCTTCGGCCGCACGCGGCCGGGGTCCCTCGGCCGACCGGGATCGCCCCTGCCGGCCGGGGGCCCTCGGCTGCGAACCTTGCGTCAGGCCCGTAGCCAGGTACGGCGGTTGCGGGCGACCGTGTAGACGCGTTCGACCCGGTCGGGGGCGAGCACCCCGCCGAGCCGTCCGAGCTGGGGCACCTCGCGCTCGTCGCGGATCACCCGTACGTCCCGCAGGGCCGGATCGAGCCGCACGTCCACCGCGCCCACGAACGCCAGCACCGGCCGCACCTCGACGCGGAACCGGCAGCCGCGGGTCAGCACATACGCGGCACGCCGGGCGTGCTGCCTGCTCTCGCGGACGTACGGCCACGACTCGTGCCCGCGGCTGCTGCGCACGCCGTCCTCCGCCACCCGCACCCGGGCCCCGCGTACGTCGTGGGTGTCCACGCACAGCACGCCGCCGGGCCCGATGAGCAGGTGCCCGATGACCGCCGCGGGCGGCAGGGGGACGGAGTGGATCACGTACCAGCCGCCCGCCGTCAGGAGGTCCAGGGCCGTGCCGACGGCCTGTTCGCCGAGGAGCCGGCGGCGCCACGCGTCCTGGGGCGGGCGCCGGCCGAGCAGGCGGGCACACCACAGGGCCGCCCTGGCGCGCGGCTGCTCGGCGAGGCGGACCCGCAGGGCCTCCCCCGGACGGTTCGGGGCGAGGTCGTCGTCCGGCGGCAGGAACAGCCGGTCCGGGTCGCTCGCGTACCGCGTCTCCTGCTTTCCCTCGTACGCTCCGGGCTCAGGACGGATGTCACTCATACCCATCACCCCCCGATGGCCATAGGAGCAGGCGACCGGCCCCTGGGCAAGAGGTACGCGGCGGTGCGCACGCGTACGAACGCGTAGGAAGGGATGCCGGGGAATCTTTGGCCGGGGAACGACGTACGGTTACGTCCTGTGTTCTCCTCTCTCCTTGGTTTCACCGCGGTGGCTGTCCTGCTGACCGTCTCACCGGGCCCGGACTTCGCCGTGGTGCTGCGGACGTCTCTCGGCTCGGGGCGGCGGTCGGCGCTGTGCTCCGCGCTCGGCATAGCCGCGGGCTGCTTCGTGTGGGGGCTGGCCGGAGCCGCCGGGCTGACCGCCATGCTGTCGGCGTCGCAGACGGCGTACGACGCGCTGCGTATCGCCGGCGCGCTGTATCTGATGTGGCTGGGCTTCCAGGCACTGCGCAGCGCCCGCCGCTCCTCGAAGGCCGCGCGCGACGCCGAGGGTCCTGCCACGGCGGGCACCTCCGCCATCGGCCCGGCCACTGGCCCCGGCCCGGCCGCTGCCACCAACCCGGCCGTGGCCACCGAACCGGCCGCTGTCTCCGGCCCCGCCGCCGGTGCCGGCCCGGCCGATCGGCAGTCGCCGTTCCAGGCGTTCCGCACCGGTCTGCTGACGAACGTCCTGAACCCCAAGGTCGGGGTCGTGTACATGTCCCTGCTGCCGCAGTTCATCCCGCACGGCGCACCGGTCGTGGCGACGACGCTGCTGCTGGTCGCCGTGCATGCCGCGCTGGGGCTCGGCTGGCTCGGCGGGATCGCCCTGGCGGTGCACCGGGCCCGTGCCTTCTTCCAGCGCCCCCGCGTCCGTCGGCGCATGGACCAGGCCACCGGCGGCGTCCTGCTCGCGCTGGGCGCCGCGGTCGGCGTCGAGACCGCCCGCTGAACCGCACGGGCCGCCCGGCCGCAGCAGTCGCCGAACCGCCCGGCCGCCGCAGTCGCCGGGCGGGGCACAGTCGCCGGGCGCAGCGCGGCCCGTCGCAAGCTCAAATCATGCTCTGAACCCGCGCCCGGCGGGGTTGGCCCGGCACCGGCGGGGCGATGAGTACCCGACACCATGGGGGTGCACGAGTGGGAGGGGGAACCATGGAACATCTCGGTACCGGCATCGGCTGGCGGCCCGAGATCGCCGACGGAGTGGCCGAGCTGCCCGGCGTGGACTGGGTGGAGGTCGTCGCCGAGAACATCTGCCCCGGCCATCTCCCACCTGCCTTGCAGGCCCTGCGCGAACGCGGCACGACCGTGATCCCCCACGGCGTCTCGCTCGGACTCGGCGGCGCCGAACGCCCGGACGCGGGCCGGCTGACCGCGCTCGCCGAACGGGCCGAGGCACTCGGCGCGCCGCTGGTCACCGAGCACATCGCGTTCGTACGGGCCGGGGGCCCGCTGACCGCCTCGCCCGCGATGGAGGCGGGGCACCTGCTGCCCGTGCCCCGCACCCGCGACGCGCTGGACGTGCTCTGCGAGAACGTCCGGATCGCGCAGGACGCGCTGCCCGTGCCGCTCGCCGTGGAGAACATCGCGGCGCTGGTCAACTGGCCCGGCGAGGAGATGACCGAGGGACAGTTCCTCGCCGAACTGGTCGAGCGCACCGGCGTACGGCTGCTCATCGACGTCGCCAACCTCCACACCAATCATGTGAACCGGAACGAGGACCCGGCCACGGCACTGGACGAACTGCCGGTCGAGGCCATCGCGTACGTGCACGTGGCGGGCGGGATCGAGCGGGACGGGGTCTGGCACGACACCCACGCCCACCCGGTGACCCGGCCCGTCCTGGACGTGCTGGCCGAACTCTGCGCCCGCGTCAGCCCACCCGGCGTCCTGCTGGAGCGCGACGAGGACTTCCCGGCGACCGGTGAACTCGCCGCCGAACTCGACACGATCCGCACCGTCCTGAAGAACGCCCCCACCCCGCCGACACCGACACCGCGTCGGACGGCCGGGCCGTGCCAGGCGGCCGGCCCCTCTCGGACACCCGGAACGGCCCGGCCGCACGACACCGCCCCAGCACACGACGCAGCCCGGCCGCGCGGCACAGCCCAATCGCACGGCACGGCCCAGTCGTACGGCACACCCCAGTCGCTCGGCTCAGCCCAGTCGTACGGCACAACCCAGTCGCGCGGCACGGTTTCGGCGGTTCCGTCGCCGCACCCGGGCCCCGCACCGGACGGCGCCCCCAGCACCGCCGCGGCCACCACCAAGACGATCACGACCACGACGACCACCGCACCAACGGCCACCACCCCGGCTGTCACCGGCCCGGCCCTCCAGGCCACCACCGCCCCGGCCCCCCAGCCGGTCGCCGCCCCGACGGCCACCACCACCCCGGCCGTCACCCCGGCCGTCACCCCGTCCACCACCACCGACTCCGCACGTCAGCGGCTGGCGGTCGGGCAGGCCGCGCTGCTCTCCGCGCTGGTCGCCGGGACGCCGGCGCCGGAGGGCTTCGACCGGCGGCGGCTGCTCGTCCAGAGCCGGGCCCTGGCCGCCAAGCGGGCCTCCGTCGTGGCCAAGATCGCGCCGGAGCTACCGGACATCGTCGGCGAGGACTACCGGACCGCCTTCCTCGGCTACGCGCGCCACCGGCCCATGCGTCACGGCTACCGCCAGGACGCCATGGACTTCGCCGTCCACCTGCTGGCAGACGGCCGTCCCACCGACCCGGAGGCCCGCCGCCGGCTGACGCAGTGGTGGCGGGACCGCGCGCGGCCCAAACCGCCGGGCGGTCCGGTGAACCGCCTCGCCCGCGCCATACGACTCGCTCTGCACCGGAGGTGACGGACATGACCGCTCTTCTCGTGACCCTGATGGTGGCCGCCTCCTCGCTGCTGCTCGTCGTCCATACCGTCCGCGTCGTCCGGGCGACGCCCCGGCCCAAGTACCGCAGGGCGTCCGCATACGAACTCCGGGAGATCGCCTTTCTCACCGGCGGCCCGGCCCGGGTGGCGGACGCCGCGATAGCCGGCATGCACCAGGACGGCCGCATCGCCGTGGGCGGACCCGGTGTGGTGTCCGTGCGGCAGGCGGTGGCGTACGACCCGGTCGAGACGGCCGTGCTGGACTCGCTGGCGCGGATCCCGGACGGCGCGCTGGACACCCTGCGCCGCCATGTCATGCGGGCCCCCGCCGTCCAGGCCGTCGGCGACCGGCTCGCGAAGCGCGGTCTGATGCGGCACCCGCGCGCCGGCCGCCCCTGGCGTCTCTTCGCCGTCTGGCAGACCGGCGGCTGTGTGGTGGGCACCCTGCTCGCCCTCCTCTTCACCCTCAACGGAGCCCTCATCGACGGGGGCGGGGGCGGGGGCGCCCCCTTCGTGGTCCGGATCCTGCCCGCGGCCCTCCTCGGCACCGTGACCGGCGTGGTGTGCCGGAAGGTGCTGGCCCAGCGGGTCACCCGGGCCGGCACCGCGGCCGTGCGGGCGTTCCGTACGGTGCACAAGGCGGACCTGGTGAGTGACCCGGCCCAGTCCGCCGCACTGCTCGTGGCGCTCGGCGGCACCACGCTGCTGGTGGACGACGTGCTGCGCGACCACCTCTCGGAGGCGCAGCGCTCGATGGCGGGCGCCTCCGCCGGGGCGTACTCCGGCGGGTCCTCGGCCGGCACCACGACCACCGCGTCGAACGCGAGCTGCGGCTGGAACGTGCCGGACGGCAGCGCGGACACGTCCTGGTGTGGGTCGGGGGCGGGATCGGGCTGCGGCAGTTCGTCGTGTGGCGGAAGCTCCGGGTCGGGCTGCGGCAGCGGTTCGTCGTGCGGCAGCAGCTCGGGATCGAGCTGCGGCAGCAGCTCCTCCTCTTCCTGCGGTGGCGGCGGCTGCGGCAGCGGCTGAGCCACGGAGCACCGCCGGCGCCCAACACCACCGACGCCCCCGGCAACCCCGGCTTCCCCAGCACCTCCGCCGCTCCCGGCCACCCCGGCACGCCCAACGGCCTCAGCACACCCAGTCCCCCTGGCGTGCCCAGCATCCCCAGCATGCCCAACCACCCCAGCGCACCCAGTCTCCCTAGTGTGCGCAACCACCCCGGCACGCCCAACCACCCCGGCACGCCCAACCACCCCAGCGCACCCGACCTCCCCGGCACACCCAACCACCCCCGCCCACTCCCCCTCCCCAACGCAGCCCGCCTCCCCACCAAACGCTTCACCCCGCACCCCCGGAGCGCCTGAAACGCCTGGCGCCCCTGGGCAACCGGTCAACGTATCAGCGGCCAGGGGGCGTTGACGGGGCTTCCCCGAACGGGGGACGGGGCCGGCGCAGGGCGCACTAGCGTGCGGTGCCGCATCAGGAGGCACCATGCGATCCGTAACCGGCACCGGCCTCGTCGTCGCCGCGCTCGCCGCGACACTCGCCGCGCTGCTCTTTCCGATCTGGTCGTTCGCCGACCGGCCGGGCGTGGGTGGGGACGTCAACACCCAGACCGTCGCCACGTCGTTCGGCCCGCTGTCCGCGCTGGACCGGGACTTCGTCAACCGCGTACGGCTGGCGGGTCTGTGGGAGCTGCCCGCGGGCCAGCAGGCCCAGCAGCGCGGGACCGTGCCGGCCGTACGGGAGGCCGGGGACCATCTCGTCGACGGCCACGCCGCGCTCGACCGGCACGTACGCGAGGTGGCGGCGCAGCTCGGCCTCGGGCTGCCCGACCGGCCCAACGCCCAGCAGCGGCAGTGGCTGTCGGAACTGGGCGCCGCGCGCGGGGCCGCGTACGACCGCAAGTTCGCGAACATTCTGCGGCTGGCGCACGGAAAGGTCTTCACCGTCGTCGCGCAGGTGCGCGCGAGCACCCGCAACTCGCTCGTCCGCAGCCTGGCCGACGACGCCAACCGGACCGTCCTGGACCACATCTCCATGCTGGAACGCACCGGATTCGTCGACTTCGACGCGATCGCCGAGGACGCGGCCACCTCCTCTCCGCCGCCGAGCCCGTCGGCCCCGCCGCCGTCCCTCGACGCGGCACCCGCCGCGTCGCCGACGCCCGTCACACCGTCAGCGACGTATTCGCTGCCTCCGCCCGCGACGCCACCCGCCACCGCCACCGGAGGTGCCACCCGGGCCCCGGCTGGCACCGAGCCCTCCGGCGACCGGCGTCAACACCCCTGAGAGAACGAGAAGAAGTGATCGCCCATGCCCGACCACCGTCGCTCCGGACACCCCGAGCCCCCGCGGCCGCCCCGCCCTTCGCCACCACCGCGGCCCTCGCCGCCCACCCCGCAGCCGCCGCGGCACCGGCGCCGGCTCGGCGCCAAGCACCTCGTGCTGATCGCCCTGCTCGCCGTGCTCGGCTCGGCCGGCACCTTCGCCTCCGTGACCGGAAATGCCTCGGCTCATCACGTCACTCCCCCGTCCGGCTCCGCGCCCGCCGGTTCGTCGGCTTCACCATCGTCACCCAGCGTGACACAGCCCACTGACAACGCCTCCGCGAACGCCCCCGCCACGGGTTCCACCGGCTCGTCGAACACCCCTGTCGACGCCCCCGACGAAGCCGCCGCTCCCGCCGGATCGAGCGCCCCCGCAGGCTCCGGCGGCTCCTCCGCCGCCGGTCAAAGCGTCCCCGCGGCCGGTGACTTCGTCGACATCCGCTCCGTACGCCCCGGCCCGCGGCCCCCGCGCGACGGCCGCGACGCGTCCACCGGCACCTTCACCAGCAACTGCGGCCGCAACGAGAACCGGCACCACAACCCGGACAACTTCATCGTCACTCCCGGTGTCGCCAACGGCGCCCACCACCTCCACGACTACGTCGGCAACCGCTCCACGGACGCCTTCTCCACCGACGACTCGCTGCGCGCGGCCGGCACCACCTGCGACCGGGGCGACAAGTCGACGTACTTCTGGCCCGTGCTGCGCCGCCTGAGCGGGCAGGACGGGCCGAGCAGCGGCAACGGACAGGACCCGGCGGACGGGAACGTGGGGCAGGTGCTGACGCCCCGTTCGGTCTCGCTGACCTTCCGCGGCAGCCCGGCGGGCAAGGTCGCCGCCATGCCCGAGGGCCTGCGCGCCATCACGGGCGACGCGAAGGCGTTCACCAACGGCACCGCCAACGCGCGGGCGCAGTGGACCTGCACGGGCTTCGAGAACCGTCGCCTGACCGACAAGTACCCGCTGTGCCCCGGCGGCAGCCAGGCCGTACGCCTCCTGGACTTCCCGAGCTGCTGGGACGGGACGAACAACGACAGCGCCGACCACCGCACCCATCTCGTCTTCCCCGACCGGGCCTCGGGCCGCTGCCCCACCGGTACGAAGGCCGTGCCGCAGCTCCAGATGCGGCTGACCTACGCCGTGCCGCCCCGGCCCCGTGCCTTCGCCCTCGACAGCTTCCCCGAACAACTGCGCAAGCCGGTCACCGACCACGCCGACTTCGCCAACTTCATGCCGCGCGACCTGATGGCGCGCGCGGTGCAGTGCATCAACTCCGGCCGCCGCTGCCGGTGAGGAACACGGGACCGGGTCCACGCATGGCCGTACGAGCCGAACGGCCGTGACGCCCACACCGCGCTCCACTCGTTGGGGGCATAGCTCCCGACACCGGAGCGCGGTGCTTTACAAGCCCAACCCTCGCCTCAACTATCCCTTTTGTATGCGCACCGGGCGCCTCCATACGAAGGGACGGCTTGTGAAAGCAGTAGCGCTGTACGGCACCCTCGGGTCGCTGGTCCTGACCGCACTCGTCGCCGTCCCCGCGGGCGGGACCGCCCTGCCGGACACGGCCGAGGCCCCGGCGCCCGCACCGCCCCGCATCGCCTTCGGCCGCTGCGCTCCCGAGGAGCACCTGCCGGCCGGTGTGGAGTGCGGCCGGCTGACCGTCCCGCTGGACTACGCCCACCCCGGGGACAAGAAGATCACCCTGACCGTGAGCCGGGCCCGCGCCACCGGCTCCCCCAAGGAGCGCCAGGGCGCGCTCGTCTTCAACCCGGGCGGCCCGGGGGCGTCCAGCATGAACTTCCCGCTGTACGGGAAGGTGGAACGCTGGCGGAAGACGGCGCGGGCGTACGACTTCATCGGATACGCGCCGCGCGGTGTCGGGCGCTCGGCGCCGCTGTCCTGCCAGGACCCGGCCGAGTTCGCCAGGATCCCGAGCGCGAGCCCACGGCACCCCTCGGAGGCGTTCAAGCGGAAGAAGGCCGCCGAGGCGAAGGCGTACGCCCAGGGCTGCGCGCGCAACGCGGGGCCCGCACTGCGCCACTACACGTCCGCCAACAACGCCCGCGACCTGGACATGCTGCGTGCCGCGCTGGGCGAGAAGAAGCTCACGTACATGGGCGCCTCCTACGGCACCTACTTCGGGGCCGTGTACGCGACACTCTTCCCCGGACACGTCCGCCGGATGGTCTTCGACAGCGTCGTCAACCCCGACCCCCGGCAGGTCTGGTACCGCAACAACCTCGACCAGAACACCGGCTTCGAACGCCGCTGGCAGGACTGGGCCCGCTGGGTGGCCAAGCACCACAAGGTGTACCACCTGGGTTCGACACCGCAGGCGGTGCTGCGCACGTACGACGCCGTACGGGACCGGCTGGGCCGCACCCCTCTGGGCGGCAAGGTGGGGTCGGCGCAGCTTCAGGCGGCCTTCCTCAAGACGGGCTACAACGACGCGTACTGGCCGGGGCGCGCCGCGGCGCTCGCCACGTACGCCAAGGGCGACCCCAGGCTGCTGCTCAAGCAGGCCGCGCCGCTGCCGGGCGGCGAGAAGGCGGACGAGAACGGCAACGCGGTCTACACGGCGGTGGAGTGCAACGACGGACTGTGGCCGCGTGACCTGCGGGTCTGGGACCGGGACAACACCGCGAGCGCACGCGTCGCCCCGTTCGAGACGTGGGACAACGCCTGGATGAACCTGCCGTGCGCCTTCTGGCCGCGCCACGCGCCGAGGGGCGTGGTCCAGGACCCGCAGCGGTACGCGGAGGAGGTGACCGACGTGGCCCTTCCGCAGGCGGGCGCGCCGCACCGCCCGGTCGACGTGCGGACCGCGCCGGGCGCGCTGCCGCCGGTGCTGCTGCTGGCCGCCGAGCGGGACGGCGCCACGCCGCACTCCGGCGCGGTCGAGCTGCGGCGCCGGCTGCCCGGCTCGGCGCTGGTGACCGAGCGCGGCGCGGGGACGCACGGTGTCTCGTTCGGCACGAACGCCTGCGCCAACGCGCATGTGGAGCGCTATCTGCTGACCGGGCGGACCCCGGCCCGGGACACGTTCTGCGGGCCGCGCCCGGAGCCCAGGCCGGTCATGCCCGTCACGAAGCACGGCGCCAAGAAGCGCGGCGCCGAGTAGCGCCGCGCCCCAGGACCGTTCCGCGACAGGCCGGGTGCCCGCCCGGCCTGTCGCGCCGTCTCAGGCCAGTCCGGCGACCAGCTCGGCGACCGGCTTGCGGCGCCCGGTGTAGAACGGCACCTCCTCGCGGACGTGCATCCGCGCCTCGGAGCCGCGCAGGTGACGCATGAGGTCGACGATGCGGTACAGCTCGTCGGCCTCGAAGGCGAGCATCCACTCGTAGTCGCCCAGCGAGAAGGACGGCACGGTGTTGGCGCGCACGTCCGGGAAGCCGCGGGCCATCTTGCCGTGGTCGGCGAGCATCCGGCGGCGGTCCTCGTCGGGGAGCAGGTACCAGTCGTAGGAGCGCACGAACGGGTAGACGCTCACGTAGTCGCGGGCGACCTCGTCGGCCAGGAAGGCCGGGATGTGCGACTTGTTGAACTCGGCCGGGCGGTGCAGCGCCATGTTCGACCAGACCGGCTCCAGCGCGCGCCCCAGCTTGGTGCGGCGGAAGAGGTTGTACGCCTCCTGGAGCGCGTCGGAGCTCTCCGAGTGCCACCAGATCATCACGTCGGCGTCGGCACGCAGGCCGGAGACGTCGTACGTGCCGCGCACCACGACATCCTTGGCGGCGAGCTGCGCGAACAGCGTCTCGACCTCGTCGGCGTAGCCGGCGCGGTCCTCGGGCAGCACGTCGCGCAGCTTGAACACCGACCAGAGCGTGTAGCGGATGACCTCGTTGAGGTCCTTCGCCTTCTTGCCGGCGTTCGGGGTCTTCTCGGGAGCGGCCCCGGTGGCGGGGGCGGAAGCGTCAGTCATGGGTCCATTCTCGCTCGCCCGTCGTGGCGGCTCGCGGCAGGGTGTCCAAGATGTCGTCCGCGGCCGTGCGCGCGGACGCGACGCAGGCGGGGATGCCCACGCCGTCGTACAGCGCCCCGCAGACCCGCAGGCCGGGCAGCTTGCCGGCCTCGGCCCGGATGCGGGCGACCCGCTCCAGGTGGCCGACCGGGTACTGCGGCAGCCCGCCGTCCCAGCGGGTGACCCGCTGCGCCACGGGACGGGCGGCCAGCCCGACCGCCTCGCCCAGGTCGCGCAGCGACAGCTCCACGAGGTCGGCGTCGTCGCGCTCCAGGTCGGCCTCGTCGCCGTACCGCCCTACGGAGGTGCGCAGCACGAACAGGTCCGGGTCGGCGGCGGCGAGCCAGCCCCACTTGTTGCTCGCGAAGGTGGATGCCTTGATCTTGCGGCCGTCGACGGGCGGTACGAGGAAGCCGCTGCCGGACAGCGCCCGCGCCACGTCCGCGCGGCGGAAGGCCATGGTCACCAGGCCCATGGAGGCGTACTCGACGGCGGACAGCTCGGAGGCGGCGGCCGGTGCCTCGGCGGCCAGCAGCCGGGCGGCGGCGGGCGCCGGTGCCGCGAGGACCACGGCGTCCGCGTCCAGCGCCGCCGGGCCGTCGCCGTCCAGGACGACGCGCCAGCCGTCGGGGGTGCGCCTCAGCTCCCGGACCGGGGTGCCCGTACGGATCTCGCCGCCGGCGGCCCGTACCGCGTCGGCGACGGCGCCCGGCAGGGTGCCCACGCCGCCGTCGATGCCCATGAAGACCGGTGCCTGCGCCTGGCCGGACCCGGCGGTCCGCGCCGCTGTCCGCGCCTGGATGCCCCGTACGCCGTCGATCAGCGAGCGTTCGGCGCGCGCGGCCTCGAAGAGCTGGGGGACGGCGGCACGCATCGAGATGCGGTACGCGTCGCCCGCGTACACGCCCCCGAGCAGTGGTTCGACGAGCCGGTCCACGACCTCGCGGCCCAGCCGGGCGGCGACGTACGCGCCGACGGCCACGTCCGCGCCGGTCTCCGTGCGCTCCAGCGTCTCGTCCTCGGCGATCCGCGCCATGCCCTCGGGAGAGATCACCCCGGAGGAGGCCAGCAGGTCCAGGTCGCCCGGCACGCCCATCACATGTCCCTTGGGCATCGGCCGCAGCGCGCCGCGCGTCCAGAGGGCGGCGGTCGCGGTGGTCGGCGGCCGGAGCCGGTCGCCGAGGCCCACGGCGCGCGCCAGCTCCACCGCTTCCGGGCGCCTGGCCAGCATCGACTCGGCTCCGAGGTCGACCGGCACGCCCGCGATCTGCCCGGCGTACAGCTTGCCGCCGAGCCGGCCGGACGCTTCCAGCACCGTCACCCGCGCCCCGCCGTCGAGCAATCGGTGGGCCGCCGCCAGCCCCGAGATGCCCCCACCGATGACGACGACATGACTTCCGGGCGCGCGGCCCGTACTGGTGTGCGCTGTGCTCATGCCCCCCACTCTCTCAGAGTCCCCCCGGAGTCCGGACCGTGACCGCATCGCGACGCACGGACGGCAACCCGCGGCTCCCCCGCCACGTCGAAGTGGCAACAGCGGCCGACCACTTCGGGGGTACCGGACATGGGCACAGCGGGCAGGTCGTACGGGGCACGGCGGGCGGCCGTGGGGGCACTGCTCGCGGCGTCCCTCGCGGTCGCCGGATGCGGGGCGGGCGGACATCGGGGCGACACCGGGCAGGCGGGCGCGCAGGAGGACGGCAAGAACTCGGCGCGGGGCGAGCAGGGCATGGTCGGGCCGAAGGCGCCGGCCGACGGAAAGGCCGGGGCGGGCAGCGGGACCGGGAAGCCCGCGCCGGTGCCGACGGCGCAGATCATCCGTACGGCGACGCTCACCGTCGAGACCGCGGACGTGCCGGGAGCGCTGGCCAAGGCCCGTACGGCGGCCACGGGCGCCGGGGGCTACGTCGGCGAGGAGTCCACCGACCGGGACGGCGCGGACCGGGAACGCTCCCGGGTCGTGCTGCGCGTGCCGCCCGACGCGTACGACGGCCTGCTGGACCGGCTCTCCCGGCTGGGCACGCTCAAGGAGCGCCAGGTCTCGGCCAAGGATGTCACCGACGAGGTGGTGGACACCGGCAGCCGCGTCAAGTCTCAGCAGGCCAGTGTGGCGCGGGTGCGGGCGCTGATGGACAGGGCCACCTCGATCGGCGACATCGTCACGCTGGAGTCCGAACTCAGCCGCCGCCAGTCGGAACTGGAGTCCCTCCAGGCGCGCCTGAAGTCGCTCCGGGAGCAGACCGGCATGGCGACGGTGACGCTGGTGCTGCGCGAGCCGGACGCGGCGGCGGAGGACGCGGCGGGGACCTCCTTCGGGGACGCGCTCGGCGGCGGCTGGGACGCCTTCACGGCGGGGGTGCGGTGGCTGCTGGTGGCGGTGGGGGCGGCGCTGCCGTTCCTCGCGGCCGGGGCGCTGGTGTACGCGCTGTGGCGGGTGCTGCGGGGCCGGCTGCCGAGGCGTACGCGGCCGTCCGGCACCGCCCCGGCGCCCCCGCGGCAGTCCCCCTCGGAGGCCGCGCGGGAGGGTGCCGGCCCGGGGGACCGTTGACAGCCGCGGGCGGCGGGCCAAGACTCGGGGCGGTAGCGCCGATCTTCGAGCGGACGGCTTCCAGCGGACGGCTTCCAGCGGACGGCTTCCAGCGGACGGCTTCGAGCGGACAGCGAGGGCAGGGCCTGATGACCGAGCAGGGTGCACGAGGCGCTTGGGGCGCCCGGGACGTCTACATCGTCGACGCCGTACGGACCCCCGTCGGCAAGTACGGCGGCGCCCTCGCCGGCACCCGCCCCGACGACCTCGCCGCCCACGTCGTCAAGGCCCTCGTGGAGCGCACGCCCGACCTCGACCCGGCCCGGATCGACGACGTCGTCCTCGGTGATGCCAACGGGGCGGGCGAGGACAACCGCAACGTGGCGCGGATGGCCGTGCTGCTGGCCGGGCTGCCCGTCTCCGTACCCGGCGTGACGGTCAACCGTCTGTGCGGCTCCGGCCTGGAGGCCGTCATCCAGGCCGCCCGTTCCCTCGCCCTCGGGGACGCGCACATCGTGCTGGCGGGCGGCGTGGAGTCGATGAGCCGCGCGCCGTACGTCTTCCAGAAACCCGAACGGGCCTTCCCCGCCGGGCACCAGGAGATGTTCTCCTCGACGCTGGGCTGGCGGATGGTCAACCCGCGGATGGCGCCCGAGTGGACCGTCGCGCTGGGCGAGGGCGCGGAGCTGATCGCCGACAAGTACGGCATCAAGCGCGAGCAGCAGGACGCCTTCGCGCTCGCCAGCCACCACAAGGCAGCGCGCGCCTGGGAGGAGGGCGCATACGCCTCCGAAGTCGTACCGCTGCCGGACGTGCCCCTCACGCAGGACGAGTCGATCCGCGCCTCGACCTCCACGGAAGCGCTGGCCAAGCTCCGCCCGGCCTTCCGCAAGGAGGACGGCACGGTCACGGCGGGCAACTCCTCCCCGCTCAACGACGGTGCCGCGGCCCTCCTCCTCGTCGACGAGGAGGGGCTGAAGGCCACCGGCCGGGAACCGCTCGCCCGGATCGGCGCGAGTGCGGTGAC
Organism: Streptomyces sp. NPDC018045; assembly: GCF_044327445.1. Lineage (NCBI taxonomy): Bacteria > Bacillati > Actinomycetota > Actinomycetes > Kitasatosporales > Streptomycetaceae > Streptomyces > Streptomyces sp. NPDC018045. Next base: position 180,130 of record NZ_JBIRFL010000002.1, on the reverse strand, counting down.
CGGGATCGAGCCGCAGCTCTTCGGGCTCGGCCCGGTGGAATCCGTACGGCGCGCCCTGGACAAGGCGGGGCGCGAGGTCACGGACCTGGCCACCTTCGAACTCAACGAAGCGTTCGCGGCACAGGCGTTGGGATGCCTGGCCCAGTGGCCCGGCCTGGACCCGGACGTGGTGAACCCGCGCGGCGGCGCCCTCGCGATCGGGCACCCGCTGGGCGCGTCCGGCGCCCGGCTGGCCGGCGCGGTCGCCCATCAGCTCGCCGCACGCGGCTCCGGTACGGGCCTGGCGGCGCTGTGCATCGGCGTGGGGCAGGGCCTGGCGCTCGTACTGGAACGCGAGTAGGGGCGCACGGGGGGGTGGGCGGGCCGTTCAGCCGGGGTTCCGGTAACCGTTCAGTATCTCCAGATACGCCCGGCCCGCGTCCGTGACGGCGAAGTGCTCCCGGACGTCCCCCGCCGCCCCCATCTGCGCGAAGGTGCGCCCCGGTCTGCGTGCGATCAAGCCCACTCCGGTGAGACGGCGCAGTTCGGCGTCGAGGAGGGGGCGGCTGCCGCCCGCGTCGTAGGGCAGCGGGGTCCCGTCGGCGAGGGCCTGGAGGTGCCGCAGTTCCTCACCCGGCACGAGGTGCTCGAACAGGAACTTCATCCGGTCCATCTCCTGCTGCTGCCCGGCCTGCGTCTTCTTGATCTCGCGCAGTACGACGCCACCGGCGACCGTGTCGATCCGCTGGAGGATCGACGACATCCAGGGGATCAGCGCGAGGACGAGCAGCGTCACCGCGGTCATGTCCATCCGGTCCGGGACGAACAGCTTGAGCGCGAGGCCGAGCAGCGCCGCGACGGTCACCGCCGACCGCGTCCACAGCTCTTCCCTGGACACCGCACGCCCCCTCCCGGCCGTCCGCCCGTCGCCGCCGTCGCCGTCGCCGTCGCCGTCGCCGTCGCCGTCGCCGTCGCCGTCGTCAGTGACGGTGCACCGGTCACGCGGCGCCCGCAAGACCCCGGGCCCGGGCCCGGGCCCCGCCGGACCCGCTGATCATCGGTCCGAGAGGACGCGGCGAACTGGTTCGCTCCTCAACCGTTCATTCCGGCCGGAGGCTGCCCGATGCCCCCGCTCGACCCGGACAGCCGGCCCCGGCTGCACGGCGGCGCGCTTCGGCGGTGCGGCCAACCTCGCCGCCTTCGCCGGGACCCGCTGGTCCACGCTCCGCGCCACCCCGGCCGGCCATCCGTTCTGACCCGTAATCTGCCCGTACGACGGACAGGGAGTCGTACGGGCGACCGTTGCGGGCAACCGTTACGGACAGACACCGGCACACGGCGAAGGGAGCATCCGCGATGGCGGAGCGACTGGTGGTCATCGGCGGCGACGCGACGGGCATGTCCGCCGCCTCGCAGGCCCGGAGGCTGAAGAAGCCCGACGAACTGGAGATCGTCGCCTTCGAACGCGGCCACTTCTCCTCGTACTCCGCCTGCGGCATCCCGTACTGGGTCGGCGGGACGGTCGACGGTCCGGACGACCTGATCGCCCGGACGCCGGAAAAGCACCGCGAGCGCGACATCGACCTGCGGATGCGGACCGAGGTCACCGAACTGGACCTGGACCGCGGCCGGGTCCGCACCCGGGACCTGGACGGCGGCGGCCCCGGGTCCTGGACCGGCTACGACAAGCTGGTGCTCGCCACCGGCGCGCGGCCGCTGCGCCCGCCGCTGCCGGGCATCGACGCGCCCGGCGTGCACGGTGTGCAGACCCTGGACGACGGGCAGGCGCTGCTGGACACCCTCCAGGCCACCGAAGGCACCAAGGCGGTCGTCGTCGGCGCGGGCTACATCGGCGTCGAGATGGCCGAGGCGCTGGTCACCCGCGGTTACGACGTCACCGTCCTGGACCGCGGCGAACAGCCGATGTCCACCCTCGACCCCGACATGGGCGAACTGGTCCACGAGGCGATGTGCGGGATGGGCATCGAGACGGTGCGCGGCGCGGTGGTCACCGGCATCCGCACCGACGATTCCGGGCGGGCCTGCGCGGTGACCACCGAGGACGACGGCGAACACCCGGCCGACGTGGTCGTGCTGGGCCTGGGCGTGCGGCCCGAGACCACCCTCGCCGAGCAGGCCGGGCTGCCGCTCGGCGACACGGGCGGGCTGCTCACCGACCTGTCGATGCGGGTGCGCGGGCACGACAACCTGTGGGCCGGCGGGGACTGCGTGGAAGTGCTGGACCTGGTCCTGGGCCGGACCCGGCACATCGCGCTGGGCACCCACGCCAACAAGCACGGCCAGATCATCGGGTCGAACGTGGCCGGTGACTACGCGACCTTCCCCGGCGTCGTCGGCACCGCCGTCTCCAAGGTCTGCGACCTGGAGATCGCCCGGACCGGACTGCTGGAGGAACAGGCGGACTCCGTCGGCCTGCAGTACGTGACCGTCACCATCGAGTCGACCAGCCGCGCCGGCTACTACCCGGGCGCCCGCCCGATGCGCGTGAAGATGATGGCCGAGCGGCGCACCGGCCGCCTCCTCGGCGTGCAGATCGTCGGCCGGGAGGGCGCGGGCAAGCGGGTGGACGTCGCGGCGGTGGCGCTCACGGCGCGGCTGACGGTCGAGGAGATGACCGCGCTCGACCTCGGCTACGCGCCGCCGTTCTCCCCCGTCTGGGACCCGGTCCTGGTCGCGGCCCGCAAGGCGGCGGCCGCGGTACGGCAGGCGGGCGGCTGAGCGCGCCGGGCCGCCGGGGCTCCGGCGGCCCGGCCGCCGGTCAGCGTGCCGTCTGCTCGTGGACGTACGCCACGAGACGGGTCAGCGCGGCCGGGTCGGTGGTCGGCAGCACGCCGTGGCCCAGGTTGAAGATGTGGCCCTCCAGGCCGGCCGCGGCGTCCAGCACCTCACGGGCCTTGCTCTCCACGGCCTCGCGCGGCGCGAACAGCACCGCCGGGTCGATGTTGCCCTGGAGCGCCTTGCCGGGGCCGACGCGGCGGGCCGCCTCGTCCAGCGGCACGCGCCAGTCGACGCCCACGACGTCCGCGCCCGCCTCCCCCATCAGGCCCAGCAGCTCGCCCGTACCGACGCCGAAGTGGATACGCGGGACGCCGTACCCGGACACCGCCTCGAAAACCTTGGCCGAGGCGGGCATGACGGAGCGGCGGTAGTCGGCGGGGGCCAGCGCGCCCACCCAGGAGTCGAAGAGCTGCACGGCGCTCGCGCCCGCCTCGATCTGCACCTTGAGGAAGGCGGAGGTGATCACGGCCAGGCGGTCCAGCAGGTCGGCCCAGAGCTGCGGGTCGCCGTACATCATCGCCTTGGTGTGCTCGTGGTTGCGCGACGGGCCGCCCTCGACGAGGTAACTGGCGAGGGTGAAGGGCGCGCCGGCGAAGCCGATGAGGGGGGTGCCGCCCAGCTCGCCGACGAGCATCCGCACGGCCTCGGTGACGTACGGGACGTCGTCGGGCTCCAGCGGGCGCAACCGCTCCAGGTCGGCGCGCGTACGGATCGGCCGCTCGACGACCGGGCCGACGCCCGGCTTGATGTCCAGGTCGATGCCGATGGCCTTCAGGGGCACGACGATGTCGCTGAAGTAGATCGCCGCGTCGACGCCGTGCCGGCGGACCGGCTGGAGGGTGATCTCGGTGACCAGCTCGGGCATCATGCAGGATTCGAGCATCGCGGTGCCCTCGCGGACCTTGCGGTACTCGGGCAGCGACCGCCCGGCCTGGCGCATGAACCACACCGGGGTGTGCGGCACCGGCTCCCGTCGGCAGGCCTTGAGGAAGGCCGAGTCGTACGTACCGGTCTGCTGCTGGCCCGTCGGGCGGTCGTTGGCGCTCACGCACCAAATCTTCGCACGCGCGCGAGGGCGCCTCCGAATGGGCGACGCGCGCACCGGGTGTCCTCCCTCACCCGGCGGCTCCTTCCGCCTAACCTTCCGGGCATGGCTGCGGCTCACGAACACCTCACGGACAGCGCGGACAATGTCCCCATCCCCTTCCGTCAGGCGGTCGAGGCGCTCCGCACGGCACGGCTGCGTCCCGAGATCGAGATCGAGCCGACGCCCGCGCCCAAGCGCCTCGCGCCCTACGCGTACGCGCTGGAGGCGGCCGTCGTCGAGCCGGGCACCGGCCCCGAGGGGGAGGACACCGATCTCGCCGACGGGAGACTGGTGCTGCTGCACGACCCGGCCGGACACGACGCCTGGCAGGGCACCTTCCGCGTGGTGACGCTGGCGCGCGCCGAGCTGGAGCCGGAGATGGGCTCCGACCCGCTGCTGCCGGAGGTGTCCTGGTCCTGGCTGACGGGAGCGCTGGACGCGCGCGGCGTGCGGTACGGCGAGCCCAGCGGCACGGTCACCCGAGCCAGTTCGCACTACTTCGGCGGGCTCGCGGACCGGGCCCCGGCGACCCAGATCGAGATGCGCGCCTCATGGACCCCGGAGGAGGGGCAGGGCGGTGTGCCGGATCTCGCGGCCCACCTCTGCGCGTGGGGCGACCTGCTGTGCCAGGTGGCGGGACTGCCGCCGGCCGGCCCGGAGCCGGCACCGCGTGGCGGGGTCGTACCGCTGCCGCAGCGCCGGGGGCCGCAGGCCCGCTGACGCGCCCGGACACGGCGCGTCACCTGACGGGACGGCAGGTTCCGGCCTGCTCCGCGACGCTCGAACGGGTTCACGGCAACCTTCCGCCGCCGGATCACTCCAAAGTCGATCAAGCGGCCGATTTGCCCGAAATGAACCTAACTAAGTTGAGATCAAACTCTAAAGTCGGGCCGGTTTGGTGCCGAAGAGGTCAGTGACCCTTCAAAGACGGAGTATTCCGACTCGCCCCCATATGTCGGCACCCGTCCCGCCACTCCCCCAGGAGGCCCGGTGTCAGTTCTCCTCGAGCAACCTTCGAGCCTGGTCGCCTACCGCCCGAACAAGCCGACGGCCATGGTCGTCGTGGCCGACCCTCGCGTCCGCTCCACCGTCACCCGCCACCTGTGGGCGCTCGGCGTGCGTGACGTGATCGAGGCGTCGTCCATCGCGGAGGCCCGTCCCCGCGTCGGCAGCCCGCGCGACATCTGCGTTGCCGACGTCCACCTGCCCGACGGCTCCGGCCTGACCCTGCTGTCCGAGACCCGGGCCGCGGGGTGGCCCAACGGCCTCGCCCTGTCCGCCGCCGACGACATCGGCGCCGTACGCAACGCCCTGGCCGGCGGCGTCAAGGGATACGTCGTCACCGGCACCCGCACCAACCTCGGCCTCCCGGGCCGCCCCGGCGCCGCACCCATCGGCGCCAACGCCGCCCGGATGCACCGTCGCCCCCCGGGCGCGCCCGGCCACCCGGGCGGCTACCGCGAACTGTCCGGACGCGAGGTCGAGGTGCTGCGGCTGGTTGCGGAGGGCCAGTCCAACAAGGCCATCGGCGTCTCGATGGGCCTGTCGGCACTGACCGTCAAGAGCCACCTCGCCCGCATCGCCCGCAAGCTGGGCACCGGCGACCGGGCCGGAATGGTCGCCGTGGCCCTGCGTACCGGCATCATCCACTGATCACCGCCCCCGAAGACCGCCTCACGCCCGTCGAGGGAACGTTCCCTCGACGGGCGCAGTGCATACACAGATACCCTTGACTGGTGACCGACGCCCAAAAGACCGCAGAAGACTCGACACTGCGAACATCCGGAGACTCCCCTCCGGACACCCGCCCGGCGCCGGTCCCCCTACTGGAACCGCGCGAGGGCACTCCCGCCGTGACGGCGACGGCCGAGGGACTTGCCGAAGTCGTGTCGGCCTTCGCGGCCGGCACGGGCCCGGTGGCGGTGGACGCCGAGCGGGCCTCCGGCTACCGCTACGGCCAGCGGGCCTACCTGGTGCAGCTCCGCCGCGAAGGCGCGGGCAGCGTCCTGATCGACCCGGTCGGCTGCCCCGACCTCTCGGCCCTGGGCGACGCCGTCGCCGGCGTCGAGTGGGTCCTGCACGCCGCCACCCAGGACCTGCCGTGCCTGCGCGACATAGGCATGATCCCGTCCCGCCTCTTCGACACCGAGCTGGCCGGGCGCCTCGCCGGCTTCGCCCGGGTCGGCCTCGGCGCGATGGTGGAGAACGTCCTCGGCTACGCCCTGGAGAAGGGCCACTCCGCGGTGGACTGGTCCACCCGCCCGCTGCCGGAGCCCTGGCTGCGCTACGCCGCGCTCGACGTCGAGCTGCTGGTGGACCTGCGCGACGCCCTGGAGGAGGAGCTGGACCGGCAGGGCAAGCTGGAGTGGGCGCACCAGGAGTTCGCGGCCATCGCCGCCGCTCCCCCGGCGCCGCCCCGCAAGGACCCCTGGCGCCGTACGTCCGGCATGCACAAGGTGCGCCGCCGCCGGCAGATGGCCGTCGTACGGGAACTGTGGACCACGCGGGACCAGGTCGCCCAGCGCCGCGACGTGTCACCGGGCAAGGTGCTCGGTGACGCCGCCATCATCGAGGCGGCCCTGAACCTGCCCCCCAACGCGCACGCGCTCGCCGGCCTCACCGGCTTCGGCCACCGCATGGGCCGCCGCCAGCTCGAACAGTGGCAGGCCGCCGTGGACCGCGCCCGCGCCCTGCCGGACAGCGAACTGCCGCAGCCCGGCCAGCCGCTGAACGGCCCGCCGCCGCCCCGCTCCTGGGCCGACAAGGACCCGGCCGCCGCGGCCCGGCTGTCCGCCGCCCGCGCCGCGGTGACGGCACTGGCCGAGGAACTCAACCTCCCGCAGGAGAACCTGATCACTCCCGACACGGTGCGGCGCCTGTGCTGGGAGCCGCCCGCCGAGCCCACCGAGGAGGCGGTCGCCGCCGTACTGGCCGGCCACGGCGCCCGCTCCTGGCAGACCGAACAGGTCACCCCGATCCTCACCGAGGCCCTGAGCGCCACCGGAGCCTGATCCTCCGGGGGCGGACCGGAGACCCCGGCCCGCCCCCGCCGGCTCAGTCCCGGTCGACGTGCTCGCGCAGGACCTTCCGGTTCATCGCGTCCACGTCGAACGTGGTCTTGTTCCAGTCGTTCCTGGTCACCACGTCCACCGACCAGATCTCCTTCTTCTGGTCATTGGTGTCCAGCTCCACGGCGGTGACCGTGCCGCTCTTCCGGCCGGTCGCCGTGGCCGCCGCCTGCTGTGGCGTGACACTGGCCCGGTTCAGCCGGTCGGCGAGCTCCTTCTCGTCGTCGCCGTCCTCGTCCTTGCGCTGCGGCTTGTCCGCCTTCCCGGACACCGCGTCGACCCGCACGGTGCTCTCCGCCCCGTCCGAGGCCGCCACCTTCGCGTGCCACTCGGGCTTCCCGCCCGCCCCGCGCTTCAACTCCACCGCCACCGGCTTCGACCCCGCCACGGCCCCCGTGGCCGCCTTCAGCGCCTGGTCGTACGAGACCTTGGCCTCGGGAACAAGCGCCTTACGCGAACGCTGGTCCTCGGTCATCTGCCCCGAGGCCCCGGAAGACTCCCCCGCCGACGACGACGGAGCCGCAGACGAGTCCGAGGCCGAAGGCGAGGCCGAAGCACCGCTCCCACCGTCATCATCCCCACACCCGGCCAACAGCCCACCGGCCAGCACCACAGCGCACACAGCCCCGACACTCCGAACACACTTGGTCATACCAGTACTCCTCTCCGTATCCATAGCCGCACCATAAGACCGCAATACGCCGCATTCCCCCCAACCCGCGCATCCGGCCGACACCACCCCGAGTGCCCGCCCCCACGCCCAACACGCGAAACGAACGAATTCCCAGCCACCCCGACGGGAAAGCCGCCCACCGGCCGGGGCTCGGGACCCCGCAGGCAGCCGGGCGCCGGGGTTCACGAACAAATCGCCGCGGTCTCCACGGAGCCGCGGGGGCACCCCCGGCCGGAGGCTGGGGGAGAGTGACCCCTGCAGGGCCCCGAGCCCCCCCACCACCGGACAGAAGGCGCACGACACCCACCCCCACCAGGCGAAGCCACGACACACCCCTGTGACCTTCACCGCTTCGCCCGAAGGGGCTGTGCAGCCTGGTTACCCGCAAGTAGCATGGGCCCCGTGACGCGCCCGAGGGCGCGCCCGCAGCAGTGCCACCCCGCACCTGGAGGAGAGCCAACGTGCCTCGTACCGCTAGGGACGTCGTCTTCGTCGACGGCGTCCGCACCCCGTTCGGCAAGGCGGGCCCGAAGGGCATCTACCACGAGACCCGCGCCGACGACCTGGTCGTCAAGTGCATCCGGGAGCTGCTGCGCCGCAACCCGGACCTCGACCCGGCCCGTATCGACGAGGTCGCCCTCGCCGCCACGACCCAGACCGGCGACCAGGGCCTGACCCTGGGCCGCACCGCCGGCATCCTCGCCGGCCTCCCGCAGTCCGTGCCCGGCTTCTCCATCGACCGGATGTGCGCCGGCGCCATGACCGCCGTGACGAGCATCGCCGGCGGCGTCTCCTTCGGCGCGTACGACATCGCCGTGGCCGGCGGCGTCGAGCACATGGGCCGCCACCCCATGGGCGAGGGCGTCGACCCCAACCCCCGCTTCGTGAGCGAGAAGCTGGTCGACCAGTCCGCCCTCTTCATGGGCATGACGGCGGAGAACCTCCACGACCGCCTCCCCCACCTCACCAAGCAGCGCGCCGACGAGTACGCGGTCCGCAGCCAGGAGAAGGCCGCCAAGGCGTACGCCGACGGCAAGATCCAGGCCGACCTGGTGCCGATCTCGGTGCGCCGCACCAACGCCGAGGCCGGGGAGACCGGCTGGGGCCTGGCCACCGCCGACGAGCCGATGCGACCGGGTACCACCCTGGCGAACCTCGCGGGCCTCAAGACGCCCTTCCGCCCGCACGGCCGCGTGACCGCCGGCAACGCGGCGGGCCTGAACGACGGCGCCACCGCCTCGCTGATCGCCGCCGAGGACGTGGCCCGCGAGCTGGGCCTGCCGGTCAAGATGCGCCTGGTGGACTTCGCCTTCGCGGGCGTGGCGCCCGAGGTCATGGGCATCGGCCCGGTCCCGGCGACCGAGAAGGCGCTGGCCAAGGCCGGTCTGACCATCGACGACATCGGCCTGTTCGAGATCAACGAGGCGTTCGCCGTCCAGGTGCTGTCCCTGCTGGACCACTACGGCATCGCGGACGACGACCCGCGCGTCAACCAGTACGGCGGCGCGATCGCCTTCGGCCACCCCCTGGCCTCCTCCGGCGTACGTCTGATGACGCAGCTCGCGCGGCAGTTCGAGGAGCAGCCGCACGTCCGCTACGGCATCACCACCATGTGCGTCGGCTTCGGCATGGGCGGCACGGTCATCTGGGAGAACCCGCACTTCGAAGGGGCTGGCAAGTGAGCACCACCACTGAGCTGTTGAAGGGCGCGGCCGAGCTGTTCCCGGACGAGGTCGTCACCCAGGCGCACGTACGGCACCTGGAGCTGCCTGGCGCCGGCACCTTCGCGCTGATCACGCTGGACAACGGCCTGGACCACACCAAGCCCACCACCTTCGGCCCGCAGTCGCTGGCGAACCTGGACACCGCGATCGACCAGGTCGAGGCGGAGGCCAAGGACGGGAAGATCACCGGCGTCGGCATCACCGGCAAGCCGTTCATCTTCGCGGTCGGCGCCGACCTCAAGGGCGTCGAGCTGCTCAAGCGGCACGAGGACGCGCTGGCCATCGGCAAGGGCGGCCACGACGTCTTCAAGCGGCTGTCCGGCCTGGCCGTGCCGACGTTCGCGTACTACAACGGCGCCGCGATGGGCGGCGGCGTCGAGGTCGGCCTGCACTGCACGTACCGCACCGTCTCCAAGGCGCTGCCCGCCTTCTCGCTGCCCGAGGTCTTCCTCGGCCTGGTGCCCGGCTGGGGCGGCTGTGTGCTGCTGCCGAACCTGATCGGCGCCGACCGCGCGGTCTCGGTGATCATCGAGAACTCGCTCAACCAGAACAAGCAGCTCAAGGGCGAGCAGGTCTTCGACCTGGGCATCGCGGACGCGATCTTCGAGGGCGCGGACTTCCTGGAGCAGTCGCTGCTGTGGACCGCCTCGGTCCTCAAGGGCGACACCGAGGTCGTACGGGCCGACGTCGACCGCGGCGAGGCCTGGGACCAGGCCGTCCAGCGCGGCAAGGCCATCGCGGACGGCAAGGTGCACGGCGCCGCCCCGGCCGCGTACCGCGCGCTGGACATCATCGCCGCCGCCAAGAACGGCGACCTGCGCCAGGGCTTCGACGCCGAGGACCAGGCCCTCGCGGACCTGATCATGGGCGGCGAGCTGCGCAGCGGCATCTACTCCTTCAACCTGGTGCAGAAGCGCGCCAAGCGCCCCGCCGGCGCCCCGGACAAGTCGCTGGCGCGCCCGGTCACCAAGGTGGGCGTGGTCGGCGCGGGCCTGATGGCCTCGCAGCTCGCGCTGCTGTTCGCGCGCCGTCTGGAGGTGCCGGTCGTACTGACCGACATCGACCAGGCCCGTATCGACAAGGGCGTGGAGTACGTCCACGGAGAGATCGACAAGCTGCTCCTGAAGGGCCGCGTCAACCAGGACAAGGCCAACCGCCTCAAGGGTCTGGTCAGCGGCCACCTCGACAAGGCCGCCGCCTTCGGCGACGCGGACTTCGTCATCGAGGCCGTCTTCGAGGAGATGGGCGTCAAGCAGCAGGTGTTCGCCGAGGTCGAGGCGGTCGTGCCGGAGCACGCCATCCTCGCCACCAACACCTCGTCCCTCTCGGTCACCGAGATGGCGTCCAAGCTCAAGCACCCCGAGCGGGTCGTGGGCTTCCACTTCTTCAACCCGGTCGCGATCCTGCCGCTGCTGGAGATCGTGCGCGCGGAGCGGACCGACGACGCGTCGCTGGCCACCGCCTTCTCCGTCGCCAAGTCGCTGAAGAAGACGGCCGTGCTGGTCAAGGACGCCCCGGCGTTCGTGGTCAACCGCATCCTGACCCGCTTCCTGGGCGAGATCCAGAACGTCATCGACGAGGGCACGCCGGTCGCGACCGCCGAGAAGGCCGTCGAGCCGCTCGGCCTGCCGATGTCGCCGCTGGTGCTGCTGGAGCTGGTCGGCCCGGCGATCGGTCTGCACGTCTCCGAGACGCTGCACGGCGCGTTCCCGGAGCGCTTCACCGTCTCGCCGAACCTGGCCGCCGTGGTCAAGGCCGGCAAGCGCGGCTTCTACGTGTACGACTCTGGCAAGCCGGAGCTGGACCCGGAGGTCGCCGCCCTCCTCAAGCAGGGCGACTCCGTCCTGACCGAGGAGCAGGTCCGTGACCGCGTCCTGGACGCCGTCGCGCAGGAGATCGGCCTGATGCTGGACGAGGGCGTGGTCGCCGAGGCGCAGGACATCGACCTGTGTCTGATCACCGGTGCCGGCTGGCCCTTCCACCTGGGCGGCATCACGCCGTACCTGGACCGTGAGGGCGTCTCCGAGCGCGTCAACGGCAAGAAGTTCCTGGCCCCGGGCGTGGCGAGCGTGCCTGCCTGAGGCCCGGCCGACGCCGCACCGCCGCTCGCCCCGGCACCGCTGTTCCCAGTGGTGCCGGGGCGAGCGCGTTCTCCCTGAGACCGGGCACTCTCAGTGATGCCAGGGCAGTTGTACGGGTTCGGCCGGCGTCCGGCCGGCGCGCACGGCCGCGAGCAGCGGCGGCAGCCCGTACGGGAAGACGGTCTCGGCCGTCGTCGCCAACTCGGCCACCGGCCACCAGCGGTGGCCCGTGATGGAAGCTCTCTCGTGTGCCAGGAACCCGCTGGTGTCGACCGGGTACGGGGCGACGCGGTGCAGGAAGAACACGTCCTCGAACACGCCGCTCGCCCAGGGCAGCTCCGCGTACCCGGTGGTACGGGCGACCAGCGGCCCCAGCGCGTCGGGCGCCACCCGCAGCCCGGTCTCCTCCGCCAGCTCCCGGGCCGCCGCCGCACGCGGGGGCTCCCCGTCGTGCACGCTGCCGCCGGGGGTGAACCAGCAGCGCCCGGCGTCCGGGCGGGCGGGGTCCAGGTAGCCGTGGAAGAGCAGCAGGCTGTCGTCCGTGCCGAGCACCAGGACGCGCGCGGAACGGCGTACCGGGCCGGAAACGTTCTCGTCGGAAGCTGTCACGGTGTCAGGCATCCCGGCAGCCTACGGCCGCGCCCACGGCGTACGACAGCGGGTTTTCCGCGGATCGCGCGGCGCGGACCCGGGCGGGTGACCGGCGTCCGGCCGGTCACCCGGCCGGGTCCGGCCCGGTCCCGGCCGTCCCCGCGGACCGGTCCGTGCGGCCGTTCGTACGTCCATTCGCGCGGCCGTTCATCCGGCTGTGCCCGCGCCCGTACGCGAAGTAGAAGACGAAGCCGATGAGCATCCAGACGCCGAACCGCAGCCAGGTCTCCGCGGGCAGGTTGAGCATCAGCCACAGCGAGGCGAGCACCGACAGGGCCGGGACGAACGGCACCAGCGGCGTGCGGAAGGACCGGGGCAGGTCGGGGCGGGAGCGGCGCAGGATGACGACACCGAGCGCGACCACGACGAACGCGAACAGGGTGCCGATGTTGACCAGTTCGGCGAGTTCGTCGATCGAGGTGAAGCCGGCGACGACGGCGACCACCGCGCCGAGGGCGACGGTCGAGCGGTACGGGGTGCCGAAGCGCGGGTGCACCTGCGAGAAGACCTTCGGCAGCAGGCCGTCGCGGCTCATCGCGAAGAAGACCCGGCTCTGGCCGAGCAGCAGGATCATGCAGACCGAGGTGAGGCCGACGGCCGCGCCGAAGCTGATCAGCCCGGCCCAGAACGGGTGCCCGACGGCCTTGAACGCGTCGGCGAGCGGCGCGTCCGTGGACAGTTCGCTGTACTTCTGCATCCCGGTGACGACGATCGACACGGCGACGTACAGCACCGTGCAGATGGCGAGCGACCCGAGGATGCCGCGCGGTACGTCGCGCTGCGGCAGACGGGTCTCCTCGGCCGCGGTGGCGACGATGTCGAAGCCGATGAAGGCGAAGAAGACGACCGCGGCGGCCGCGAAGACGCCCATCACGCCGAAGTCGGCCGGGGTGAAGCCGAAGACGAGCTGGGACAGCGGCGCCGCGAGGCCGTCGCTGCCCTCGGTGGCCCGGCTCGGCGGGATGAACGGCTCGTAGTTGGCGCCGGTGATGAAGAAGGCGCCCGCGACGATGACGAGCAGCACGACGGTGACCTTGATGCCGACGACCACCGAGGTCACCCGGGACGACAGCTTCATGCCGACGACGAGGATCGCCGTCAGGAGCAGGACCAGGACGCACGCGAGCAGGTCGAAGCCGAAGGCGCCCTCGTGCGTGCCGGACAGCCCGGCCGGCAGGTGGACCCCGGCGGTGTCCAGCAGCGAGCGGACGTAGCCGGACCAGCCGACGGCGACCACCGCGCAGCCCAGCGCCAGCTCCAGCACGAGGTCCCAGCCGATGATCCAGGCGGGCAGCTCGCCGAGGGAGGCGTACGAGAAGGTGTACGCGGAGCCGGCCACCGGCACGGTCGAGGCGAACTCCGCGTAGCAGAGCGCGGCCAGCGCGCAGACCAGGCCGGCGGCGACGAAGGAGAGGGCGACGGCCGGGCCCGCCGTCTCCTTGGCGATCTTGCCGGTGAGGACGAAGATGCCGGTCCCGATGACCACGCCGACGCCGAAGACCGTGAGGTCGAGGGCGGAGAGGGACTTCTTGAGCGCGTGTTCCGGCTCCTCGGTGTCGCGGATCGACTCCTCGACCGACTTGGTCCGGAACAGGCCGCCGCCGCGTCCCCGGGCGGGGTCCGCGCCGCTGCCGCGCTCCGGTCCGTTACCCGTGCCCCGATCTGTGCTGCTCATGGGCCAACCTCCGCCTGGACGACCGTCGCGACTCGTGAACTGACCGAGTCTGCGCAATGGTCGGGACGAGTACGGTGCGGCGGGCCTGCACGCGGCGGGAATTCACCCGATGGTACGGACGGGTGGATATGCCGACGGGCCGGTGGTTGCACCCGTTCGGGTGGCCCACCGGCCCATCGTATGACCGTTCAGCGATGTTTGTGCAGGGTTGCGCGTCGGGTTTGTGCCCTCTTGAGCGGCGGGTGCACGTCCGGTGGACGGGCGGTACGGCCGGTCACCTCTTCGGACCCGTCCACCGGACGCGCGCACCTCTCCCCCAGGGGGAACCGGCCGCGCCGGTTCCCCCTGCCGTCACCGTCAGTCGCGGGCGGCCTCGGCCCGCTCGGTGTCGTCCGCCGCACTCACGGACTCAGCGGCGTCCACGGAGCGGTCGGCGCCCTCGTACCGGCCGTCGATCTTGGAGACGAGCCCGGTCACCTGCCGGGCGATGTCCGGCGCGGTGAGCCCGATCTCGGCCAGGATCTCCTTGCGGGAGGCGTGGTCGAGGAACCGCTCCGGGATACCGAAGTCCCGCAGCGGCACGTCCACGCCCGCGTCCCGCAGCGCCTGCGCCACGGCGGACCCGACACCGCCCGAGCGGCTGTTGTCCTCGACGGTGACCACGACGCGGTGGCCGTCGGCCAGGCCCGGCAGCGCCGGGTCGACCGGCTTGACCCAGCGCGGGTCCACGACCGTCGTCGAGATGCCCTGCTTGTCGAGGAGACCGGCGATCTCCAGGCACATCGGCGCCAGCGCGCCCACCGACACCAGCAGTACGTCCGGCCGCTCGACGCCCGCACCGGGCTCGCGCAGCACGTCCATGCCGCCGACCCGGCCCACGGCCTCGACCGCCGGGCCGACCTTGCCCTTCGAGTAGCGCACCACCGTCGGCGCGTCGTCGACCTCCACGGCCTCGCGCAGTTGGGCGCGCACCTGGTCGGCGTCGCGCGGCGCGGCGATCCGCAGGCCGGGCACGACCTGGAGGAGCGACATGTCCCACATGCCGTTGTGCGAGGCGCCGTCGTCACCCGTGACGCCGGCGCGGTCCAGGACGAAGGTGACGCCGCACTTGTGCAGCGCCACGTCCATCAGGACCTGGTCGAAGGCGCGGTTGAGGAACGTCGCGTACACCGCGAAGACCGGGTGCAGGCCGCCGGTGGCCAGGCCGGCCGCCGAGACCGCCGCATGCTGCTCGGCGATGCCCACGTCGTAGACCCGGTCCGGGAACGCCTTCGCGAACTTCTGCAGGCCCACCGGCTGGAGCATCGCGGCCGTGATCGCCACGATGTCCTCGCGCTCCCGGCCCAGCTCGACCATCTCGTCACCGAAGACGGAGGTCCAGCTCGCGCCGCCGGAGGCCACCGGCAGGCCGGTGTCCGGGTGGATGACGCCGATGCCGTGGAAGCGGTCCGCCTCGTCCTGCTCGGCGGGCTTGTAGCCGCGGCCCTTCTCGGTCAGGCAGTGCACGATGACCGGGCCGCCGAAGCGCTTCGCGCGCTGCAGCGCGGATTCCAGCGCCTCGATGTCGTGCCCGTCGATCGGCCCGACGTACTTCAGCCCCAGGTCCTCGAACATGCCCTGCGGCGCGATGAAGTCCTTCAGCCCCTTCTTCGCGCCGTGCAGCGTCTCGTACAGCGGCTTGCCGACGACCGGGGTGCGCTCCAGGAGGTCCTTGCCGCGCGCCAGGAAGCGCTCGTAGCCGTCCGTCGTGCGCAGGGTGGCCAGGTGGTTCGCCAGTCCGCCGATGGTCGGCGCGTACGACCGCTCGTTGTCGTTGACGACGATCACCAGCGGGCGGTCCTGGGCGTCGGCGATGTTGTTCAGCGCCTCCCAGGCCATGCCGCCGGTCAGCGCGCCGTCACCGATGACCGCGACGACATGATCGTTTTTGCGCAGCACCTGATTGGCCTTGGCCAGGCCGTCGGCCCAGCCCAGGACGGTGGAGGCGTGGCTGTTCTCGATCACGTCGTGCGGCGACTCGGCACGCGAGGGGTAGCCGGACAGGCCGCCCTTGCTCCGCAGCTTGGAGAAGTCCTGCCGGCCGGTGAGCAGCTTGTGGACGTAGGACTGGTGCCCGGTGTCGAAGAGGACCCGGTCTCTGGGCGAGTCGAAGACCCGGTGCAGGGCGATGGTCAGCTCGACCACGCCGAGGTTGGGGCCGAGGTGTCCGCCGGTCTTGGAGACGGCGTCGACGAGGAAGGTACGGATCTCCCCCGCAAGCTGCTCCAGCTTCTCCGGTCCTAGTCGGTCCAGATCGCGCGGTCCCTTGATGCGGGTCAGCAGCGCCACCCGTGCCTCCTTGCTGTCGAGCTGGTTCGAGCGATTCGTGCTGCTTCGTGCAGATTCGCCTGGTTGTAGCTGGCTCTGGCCGGTCGAGCTTGCCGGTCTGCCGAGTCTAATGTTCCGCCTGCGGCGGCGGAGAACGGGCTGTGCGATGTATGTCACGCGGATGGCCGCCATCGCGGTTCTCCTGCTACCGGAGCCGCGACCGCCGGCCGGAAACCCGCCCCCGGGCCCGGCCGGCCCGGGCCTCGACACCCTCGCTCGCGGGACGGCCGCTCCGGTACCCCTTCAGGACATGACGGTCACGCCGCGCGCCCCCGGGCGCCACCGGCGCCACGTTCGACAGGAAGATCACACGGCAATTATCGGCAAAGTTCCGTTTTGCAAATTTGACAGGGGATTCGATGGGGTAGAGGTAGCGCTACCCCATCCGTATCAGTTAGTCTGCCGACAGTGATCGGTAAACGGGGGGTTCCGGACGGGGCGACGGAACACACACTTCTATGCGTAAGTCAATGCATTCATGCGGTGACCTCCCCAGGGCAGCCCCATGGGTACTTGCGTTGCCGGGCGATCCGACATGCCCCGGCGAGCAGGTGCAGGAGGCAGAGATCGATTCCTATGAAATCCAGTAGACGTTCCTCCCATGTCTCCTCTCAGCGCATCCACTGCACACTCAATGACCTGTTACGCCTGCGAGTGAGCACCACTGTCGCGCCGCATGTCGAAACGTTTTTTGCGTTGCGGTCGCTGACCGGTCCCGGAGTTCCGGGCGTGGCGGAATGGCAACTGAAGGTCCATCCGAAGCTGGGCAGAAACCTGCCGCTGCTCAAAAAGCTGGCGCGGCTGTTTCCGGCACCCAGCATGCTGTTGCGGCTGTTGCAGGGCAAGGCTCAGGAGGCCCGGATCGCGCTCGTGCGCATCGGGGAGACGGCGGAGCGGCTGGCGGAAGCCGTCCATGAATTCTGGCGGGTCGCCGTGGCGCCGTACTGGTCACGCATCCGCGCCCACATCCAGGCCGAACAGGCGGCGCTGGAGCGGATGCTGGCCGTCGGAGGCGTCGAGCACCTGCTCTCCAGCGTGCAGGGGGGCGGCCACTGGTCGACGCCGGTGCTGGAGCTGCCGCACGAACGGGACGAGGACATCCGGCTGGACGGCCGGGGGCTGCTGCTGGCCCCCTCGCTGTTCCTGCCGCCGCGGCAGGGGCACCTGCTGGACACGGGCGAGCCCCAGGGACAGCCGCCACTGCTGCTCTCGACCGGGCCGGTGTCCGATCCCGAGACGTTCTGGTCGGATCCCGATGAAGAGGGACACACCCTCGCGGCGCTGGTCGGGGCCACCCGCGCCAGCGTGCTGGAGGCCCTGGTCGTCAGCCGTACCACGGGGGAACTGGCCCGCTGGCTGGGCATCTCGGGCCCGGGGGCCAGTCAGCACACGGCGGTACTGCGCGGCGCCGGACTGATCGTCACCCACCGCGACCGCAACACCGCGCGACACGAACTCACCCCGCTGGGGCGGGCGCTCCTGCGCGACCAGGGGGTGCCCGGCGCGGACGACGCGGCCGCCGACTGGCTGCGCGGTCCGCTGCCCGAGCCGGCGCTCTGCCGGTGACACCCGGCCATGACCGGCCGGCGGCACGGTGTGCCGCCGGCGGTCCCGCACCTGCGGCCGGTCAGGCGGGAATGATTTTCGAGCGGCTCTCACTGTTCGCGTAGAGGCGGCGGATGTCCCGGCTGAGGTTGAGGCGCTTCAGCCAGCGGTCCTTGCCGTCATAGCGGGCAGCGAAAGGCTCCCGCCCGTGCACCACCTGGTAATTGTCGATGAATACCGCGTCACCGGGTTCGAGAGCGACCCGGCCCGCAGCGTTGCCCAGAATTTCCTGAGTGGCGATGATGGCCTCGTCGGCCGCCGCGTCCTCACCGGACATGAAGTCGATGTCGAACCGCAGATAGGGCGTGCGCTCGGGGCCGAAGAGCACCGGCCCGACCATTCCGTCGGACCGGGTGCGGGAAACGTCCCCCGCATTTCCGGAGAGCGAAATCCCGGTGTGGGAGTCGTCCGGGTAAAAACGGAACCGGGATTCCTTCAGTATGGCGCGCAAGGAATCCGGGAAATCCAGGGAACCGACCCGGGTCACGGTCGTCCCCACCGCATCAGGATTGCGCAAGCAAAGCAACGAGACGTAGTCCGCCCGGCACGGGTGGAAGACGTCCTCGGTGTGCAACGACAGCGTCTTGGCGCTGCTGGCGCTGGTCAGCGAGGACTCCATGCCGGGAGCCGGGCAGACGTCGTGGACGATGCGCCCGTCCTGCTGGCTCTCCCAGCCGAAGGGGTCGCCCAGCGCGGTGCCGCACAGCAGCAGCGCCACTTCCTCACGGTGGCCCGCGCCGGACTTCGCGGCGAGGTCCCACCCGCTGGGTGTGGGGGGAAGGTCGGGGTGGATCGGGAGGCCGGACACGACGGTGACGTCCGACTCCGAGGCGCGCGCCTGTGCCAGGAACGCGCGCAGGCGCCGGGGCAGCGACGGCGCCGCCTCGGCGGCGCGGTCCATGGCCGCCATCGGGTCCCAGTTCTCGTCGGCGGCCACGATGCCGTCGATGAGGGCGTCGATGTTCGCCCGCTCCTCGGCGGTCAACACCAGCTTGTGCACTTCACTTCTCCAGTCCTGCGAATGGCCCGAAAGCGGCGGGTCAGGCCGCCGGGTGCCGCACCAGGCTCTTGGGCCGCATGTCGGTCCAGTGGGCATTGATGTACGCGACGCACGCCGCACGGCTGTCCTTGCCGTGGACGGCGTTCCAGCCCGGGGGGACCTCGATGAAGTCCGGCCACAAGGAGTGCTGGCCCTCGTCGTTGACCAGCACCAGGTAACTGCCGTCCGCGTCTTCGAACGGGTTGGACATGGTGGTTCCTTCCACAGCACGTCCCGCCGGGAGCGCCGTCCCGCGCGGGTGAGGGGTGGCGCCGTACGGCGCCGGTGAGGCGGAGTGGCGGCCGCGGTCAGCCCGCGGCGGCCTGCCGGCCGGCGGCCAGCGCCAGGTCGTTGGACCCGGCGGTGCCGATCGTCAGCCGGATGCCCTCGTCGGGGTACAGGCGCACCTGTACGCCCAGGTCCGCGCAGGCCGCGTGGAACGACGCGGCGCGCTCCGGCTCGTCCAGCCAGACGAAGTTCGCCCGGCTCTCCATGACCCGCCAGCCCTGGGCCCGCAGGCCGGCCTGTACCCGGGCGCGTTCGGTACTGATCGTGGTGATCCGCCGGTCGAGGTCGGCCTCGGCCCCGATGGAGGCCACGACGGCCGTGTGGGCCAGCTCACTGATGCTGTACGGCACGGACATCGGCCGTACCCGCTTGACGACCTCGGGTGCGGCGAGGCCGTAGCCGATGCGCAGCCCGGCCAGGCCGTACGCCTTGGAGAACGTGCGCAGGCTCAGCACGGGGTGCCCGGCACGCAACAGGTCCAGGCCCTGCGGCAGGTCGTCGGCGTCGCGGGCGAACTCGGTGTACGCCTCGTCGAGGATCACCAGTACGCCCGGTGGCAGCGACGTCAGGAAGTCGTCCAGGGCCCGGCGTCCGATCGTGGTGCCGGTCGGGTTGTGCGGGTTGCACAGGATCACCACGCGGGTCCGGTCGGTCAGCGCCGCCCGCATCCGCGGCAGGTCCTGCTCCCCGGCGGCGGTCAGCGGTACCTCGACGCGCTCCGCGCCCGCCATGTCGGCGATGATCGGGTACGCGTCGAACGCCCGCCAGGCGTACAGCACCTGGTCGCCGGGTTCCCGGATGTACGCCTGCAGGGTCTGCAGGGCCACGCCGACCGAGCCGCTGCCCACGATCACGGATTCGACGGACACCCCGCGCCACGCGGCGATGGCCTCCATCAAATCGTCCGCGTAGAACTGCGGATAGCGATTGACCTCGGCGACGGAATCCGCCAGGGCCTCACGGACCTCGGGCAGCGGTGGGTACGGCGTTTCGTTCAGTGCCAGCCGGTGCAGTGGCGTGGCGGTGTCATTCATCTGCGGCACGGAATTCCATCCTCTTCGCTCTGCCGTTTCCCGGTCAGGCGGAAGCCGGTTCAAGCTGGAAGATGACGGTGCTCGACGGCGTGCTGTACACATGCTGCTTGGTGCACTTCCAGCCGGCCTCTTCGAAGACCGACTCCCATTCCGCGTGGGTGGGGATGTACTGGCCCATCAGCGCGTGCGCGGTCTCGAAGCCCAGGGTGAACACCGGGAGTTCGGTGACCGGGTTCGTGGTGTCGCGGTGGGTGTCGCACAGCAGGAAATACTTGAGGTTCGGCAGCTCGGTACGGATACTGCGCAGCAGCGCCACGCAGTCCTCCCGGGGCCAGAAGTCGTGCCCCATGAGGTAGGACGTCATCAGCTCGACGTCCGCGAACTCCGGGTACTGGCTGAGCTTTCTGGCGTCGCCCTGGATCAGCTTCACCCGGTGCTGCATCCCGTTCTCGGCCAGTGCCTTCTCGCCGACGTCGATGGCGCCCTTGGCGATGTCGATGCCCACGCAGCGCACCGACGGGTCGCGCCGGGCGAGCTGCACCAGCCGCTCGCCGCTGCCGCAGCCGAGGTCGGCGGCGACCGAGAACTCCAGGCCGTCGAGGGCGCCGAAGAACGCCTCGTCCATGAAGACCTCGTTCACGTCACGGCAGGCGATGCTCACCGCGGTGGAGTCCCGCTTGATGAAGTCGCCGTCGCGCCCGGCGGTGTGCGTCACCTCGCCCATGCGCTGGAACAACGAGCCGTAGCCCTTGGTGAGCCACTGGAAAAGGCCCTTCGACCGGGAGAACTCCTCGAAAGTGGCACCGCGGGTGACCCGGTCCCCGTCGACCTCCACCACCTCGGCGTATGTGAGTGCCCGCACCGTCGCCCGCAGTGAGGGCTCGTGCAGTTTCTTCTCCTCCGCGTACGAAGGAAGGTCGATGGCGTCGACGCCGTTCAGCGCATCGAAGATTCCGATGTCCCAGGCCGCGCTCACCGCCCAGGTGGCGATGCTCGAATTGAAAAGCTCCGCAGACTTCTTGTACTCGGTGATTGCGCCGCTCATGCCG
Organism: Streptomyces sp. NPDC018045; assembly: GCF_044327445.1. Classification (NCBI taxonomy): domain Bacteria; kingdom Bacillati; phylum Actinomycetota; class Actinomycetes; order Kitasatosporales; family Streptomycetaceae; genus Streptomyces; species Streptomyces sp. NPDC018045. The sequence goes on along the minus strand of NZ_JBIRFL010000002.1, from coordinate 159,011 downwards.
GCCAAGTCCCCCGTTCTCCGTGAAGGTTCGCGAATTCATCCGCGCTGTCGAAGCGGGCCACGAGCCGGTCCACTTCCGCTCGGCTGCCGCTTCCCGTGGCTTACTGTCGTGCGGCGCCGACCGGGACGCCACCTCTGTAAGCTGACGCGAAAAGAAGCAGGCCCCCCGAGCACCCGAATCCCCCTGCCCGGCGCCCGTCCCGCGGTGGCACCACACGCGAGCCGACCGGGTACGGACCCGGGCCCGCGGGCACTTCCGAAACGGGCCGGGTGGAGTTTTCTCCACCCCGAAGACGGGATGTGACGCCCGTGCGCACCCCGGCCCCGCCCCGGTTGACTGGGCGGCACGCCGTGGACACGACCGTGCACGGATCATCAAGGCCGAGGAGGATACGTGCCCGTCACCGGAGTCGGCGTCGAGCAGGCCGTGACACTCAGCGCGGTGGCCAGGCTGTACGGCCGCGGCAACAACAAGGTGCCCGCCCTGCGCGGTGTCCACTGTGCCTTCGGCCGCGGGTCGTTCACCGCGGTGATGGGTCCTTCGGGCTCGGGCAAGAGCACCCTGCTCCAGTGCGCGGCGGGCCTGGACCGCCCCACCTCGGGCCGGGTGTTCATCGGTGACACCGACATCAGCGCGCTGTCCGAGACGGAGCTGACCAAGCTGCGCCGGGAGCGGATCGGTTTCGTCTTCCAGTCCTTCAACCTCATGCCGTCGCTGAACGCGCGCAAGAACGTGGCGCTGCCGATGCGGCTGGCCGGGCAGCGCCCGAGCCGCGCGCAGGTGGACGGCGCGCTCCAGCAGGTGGGCCTGGCCGACCGGGGCGGCCACCGGCCGGCAGAGATGTCCGGCGGCCAGCAGCAGCGGGTGGCCATCGCCCGCGCCCTGATCAGCCAGCCCGACGTGCTGTTCGCCGACGAGCCGACCGGCGCCCTGGACACCAACACCAGCCGTGAGGTGCTGGGCCTGCTGCGGTCCGTGGTGGACCACGCGGGGCAGACGGTGGTCATGGTCACCCACGACCCGGTCGCCGCCTCCTGGGCGGACCGGGTGCTGTTCCTGGCCGACGGTGCGGTGCACGGCGAACTGATGGCCCCGACGGTGGCCGCGGTGAGCGAGCACATGGCACGGCTGGGTGGCTGACCGATGCTGTCCATCGCTCTTTCGACCCTGCGCACCAGATGGGCGCTCTTCGCCGGTACCTTCATCGCGCTGGCGCTCGGCGTCGCGCTGATCGCCAGTACCGGCCAGGTGCTCGACGCCACCCGGGGCTCCTCGAAGCCCGGCAGCCCCGGTCGCTATGACGCCGCGGCCGTCGTGGTGCGGGCCGGCCAGTCCTTCACCGTCGACTTCGGTGCCGGGGACGGCTCGTACGACCAGCGCCAGACCGCCACCAGCCCGCACCGCCTCAAGGACGTCCGGCGGACCGCCGACGCGGTCCGCGGGGTGCCCGGTGTGCGCCAGGCCGTCGTCGACCGTTCGCTGCCCGCCCAGGTGGTGGCCGGCGACGCCGGTGACTCGGCCGACCGCCCGGTCGGCCACGGCTGGTCCAGCGCCCAGCTCACCCCCTTCCGCCTGACCCAGGGCCACGCGCCCGCCGGTGACGACCAGGTGGTGCTCGCCGCCGCGCTGGCCGAGCGCGCCGGGGTGACCGTCGGCGACAAGGTCCCCGTGGTGACCCCGAAGGGCCGACGGGAGATGACCGTCGCCGGTGTCGCGGCACCTCCCGGCAAGGCCGGCGTGCCCGGCGAGGCAACCGTCTTCTTCGCCGACGCCACCGTTCAGCGGCTGTCGGCCGATCCGGACCGGGCGGACGCGGTGGCCGTGCTCGCGGAGCCGGGCACCTCGGCCACCGCCCTCGCCGAACGGATCAAGGCCGCGCTGCCGGACAAGACCCTCAAGGCCGGCACCGGCGCCGCCAAGGGCGGTGACCTGACCGCCGCCTCGCGCGCCGCGGCGCTCGGGGACGTGGCGACCCTGCTCGCCGTCATGGCGGTGATCGCCGGCTTCGTCTCGATCTTCGTGGTCTCGGGCACCTTCGCCTTCGCCATCGCTCAGCGGCGCCGCGAACTGGCCCTGCTGCGCACCGTGGGCGCCGCACCGCCCCAGGTACGCCGCATGATCATGGCGGAGTCGGCGGTGCTGGGCGTCGTCGCCTCGGCCGCGGGCTGCGGCATCGGCATCGCCGGCGGGCAGCAGCTCGCCTCGGCGCTGTCCTCCTTCGGCATGGCGCCCAAGGACTTCGACGTCCCCGCGTCCCCGCCGATCCTGCTGCTCAGCTTCTTCGTCGGGCTCGGTGTGGCCCTGCTCGGTGTGTTCGCCGCGTCCCGCCGGGCCGCGAAGGTCCGCCCGGCCGAGACCATGCGGGACTCCGCGGTGGAGACCCGGGTGATGACGACGGGGCGCTGGATCACCGGTTCGCTGTTCCTGGGCGTGTCACTGCTGCTGCTGATCATGCTGCCGCAGGCGGGCAGCGACGGGGCCGTGGTGATCTCGCTGGTGCTGACCGAGATCCTGGTGGTGACGATGGTGGCCTTCTCGCCGCTGCTCGTTCCGCCGCTGGTACGGCTGGCGACCTTCCCGCTGGCCGCCATCACCCGCATCACCGGTTCGCTGGCCGGCGACAACGCCCGCGCCGCGGTGCGCAGGACCGCTTCGGCCGCCGCCCCCATCCTCGTCACGGTGGCCGTCGCCGGCTCCGTCATCGGTGTCACCAACGCGAGTTCGGCGACCACCATCGCCGACGCCCGCAAGCACCTGAAGGCCGATGTGGTGGTCGCCTCCGGCGGCGGGGTGGGCCTGCCCTCCGCCGCGCTGCGCGAACTGTCCTCGGTCCCCGGCGTACGGGCCGCCTCGCCGGCCTCCGAGACCAGCGGATTCCTCGTCGGCTCCAGTTACGTCATGACGAGCGGCATCGGCGCGGTGGACCCGCGGAACCTGTCCGGCGCCCTGCGCCTGGACCCGGTCAAGGGGTCGCTGGGCGATCTGCGCGGCGACGCCGTCGCGGTCACGCAACTGGTCGCCGGACAACTGGGCTGGCGGGCGGGCGAGGAGGTCGACATCCACCTCGCCGACGCCACGAAGGTCCGGGTGAAGGTCGCCGCGGTGCTCAGCTCGTCCGCGGGGCTGCCCGCCGTGCTGTTCCCGCAGGACACGCTGGCCCGGCACGCGCCCGACACGATGACCGACACCGTCTACCTGTCGCTGGAGCCGGGCGCCGACCGCACGGCCGCGACGGCCGCCGCCCGGAAGGTCGCGGACACGTACGGCGCGGCCGCGCACGACCGGGACGACTGGCTGGCCCAGCGCGCCTCCGCCACGCAGGAGGAGGGCCGTGTCCTGGTCCTGGTGCTGCTGGGCATGGCGATGCTCTACACCGGTATCGCCATCGCCAACACGCTGGTCATGGCTGCCGGGGAGCGGGCCGAGGGCACCGCGCTGCTGCGCAAGATCGGCGCGACCCGCGGGCAGGTGCTGCGCACCGTCGTGTGGGAGACGCTGACCGTGGTGGCCGTCGGCGGGGCCCTGGGCGTGCTCGCCGACGGGGTGACGATGTTCGGCATGAGCCGGGCGCTGTCCGAGTCCGGCGAGGGTGCCGAGTTCCCGGTGCCGTGGCTGGAGATGGGCTCGGTCCTGGCCGGCTGCCTGATCGTCGCCCTGCTGGCCACGCTCGTGCCCACCCTGCTCCAACTGCGCTCCGCCGGCCGCTCCCGCGACGAGGAGGACGAGGTACCCAGCGCGCGGGAGCCGGTACTGACGGGCGTGGGATGAGCCGTCCGTATCCCAAGGACCGGTCGGCCCGGCAGCCCGCGACCCCCGCGCGGAACCTGCCGGGCCGGCCTCTTACCGGCGCCTTACGGGCCGGGCGCCGACCCGCACCGGCACCACAGCGGCCGCGGCTCCGCCCGTGCACGGCGGCGCCTTACTGTGGGCCGAATGAGCACCTCTCCCATCTGGCGGGCCGTGACCCGGAACCCGGTCAGCTTCCTCACCTCGTCGGCGCCCTGGCGTTCGCTCGGTTACCTCCTCTCCTCCGGTCTCCTCGGGCTGCTCTCACTGGTCGTGCTGGGAGGTGTGGTGGTGTGCGGACTGCTGCTGTCGGTGGTGGGGGTCGGGCTGGTCATCCTGGCGGGGTCCGTCCTTCTCGGTATTCCGCTGGCCGCGCTGGAGCGGCGCAGGCTGCGGATCCTGGAGGGGCCGCACGCGGACCGGCCGGCCAGTCCGCACCGCCCCGTCGCCCGGCCGGGGCTGTGGCCCTGGGTGCACACCCGGCTGCAGGAGAGCGCGACCTGGCGGGAGTTCGGCTTCGCCATGGTGTTCGCGGTGCTGCTGTCCGTCGTGGACCTGGCGCTGCTGGCCATGGCCGGCCTGCTGGTCCTGCTGATCGTCTTCCCGGTCCAGGTGGCCGTCGCCTCCGGGCAGCCGGAGGCGCTGCTGCTCACCGGGCTCGGGATCGCCGTACTGCCGGTGGCCGCGTACGTCCTGGGCGCGGCGGCCGCCGCGCAGTCCTGGTTCGTCCGGCTGATGCTCGCCCCCAAGGAGAGCGGGCCCACCGACCAGGTGGTGGAGCTGACCCGCTCGCGGGCCCGGATGGCCGACGCCTTCCAGGCCGAACGGCGCCGGATCGAGCGGGATCTGCACGACGGGGCGCAGCAGCGCCTGGTGGCGCTGGTCATGACCCTGGGCCTGGCCGAGATGGAGTTCGGCGCCGCGGACCCGGCGGGCGGCAAGGCCGGCGAGCTGATATCCCGGGCCCGGGGCGAGGCGAAGCAGGCCCTGGACGAACTGCGCGACCTGGTCCGCGGCATCCACCCGCAGGTCCTCACCGACCACGGTATCGGCGCGGCGGTCTCGGAGGTCGCGGTACGCTGCCAGGTGCCGGTCGCCGTCGACGTGGAGCTGGCCGAGCGGCTGCCCACGCAGATCGAGGCCACCGCCTACTTCTTCATCAGCGAGGCGCTCACCAACGTCGTCAAGCACAGCGGTGCCGCGTCCGCCACGGTGCGCGGCCGACTGACGGAGGACCGGCTGTCCGTCACGGTCACCGACGACGGCGTCGGGGGTGCCGTACTGCGCGAGGCCGGCGGGCTGCAGGGCTTGGCCGACCGGGTCGCGGTGGTCGATGGAAGACTGACGCTGTCCAGCCCCTCCGGTGGCCCCACCGTCCTCAGCCTGGAGATTCCGTGCCAGCACCGTCACTCCGTATCGTCCTAGCCGAGGACTCGGCGCTCGTCCGCGAAGGGATCGTCGAACTGCTGCACAAGTTCGGCCATCGGGTGGTGCGCGCGGTCGGGGACGCCGACTCGCTGATCACGGCGGTACGGGAGTGTGCCCCGGACATCGTCGTCACCGACGTACGGATGCCCCCGGGACACGGTGACGACGGACTGCGCGCCACGACGGAGCTGCGCAAGAGCCACCCGGACCTGCCGGTGCTGGTGCTCTCCCAGTACGTCGCGAACGCGTACGCCCACGAGCTGTTCACCCCCAGCCGGGTGCCGCACCGCCAGAGCCGGGCCGGCCTGGGCTACTTGCTCAAGGACCGGATCGGTGAGCTCAGTGAATTCGCCCAGGCCGTCGAACGTGTCGCCGCAGGAGCCATGGTGATCGACCCGCAAGTTGTCCAGCACATGCTGATGGAACGCGACCGGCGCCACCAGCACCAGTTGCTGTCCGCCCGCGAACAGGAGGTGCTCGGCCTGATGGCCCACGGCTACTCCAACGCGATGGTGCGGGACGCGCTGAACATCAGCGACGGGGCGGTGGCCAAACACATCGGCAACATCTTCGCCAAGCTGGGGCTCTCCCCCGACGACGGCAACCGCCGGGTGCTCGCGGTCCTGGCGTACCTGCGCGACGAGTGACCCCCGCGGCCCGCCCCCACCGCCCCGCGCCGGGTTGTTGCCCGCACAGGTTCGCCGCATCGGGCTGATTTCACGTCAGCTTACGAAGGTGGCGCGCCGGGCCCGCCCGGGGGAAGGTGTCCCACGCAGGCCCGCCGGACACAACGGCGCGTGCCGGGGCCGGTCCGTCCTGCCCCGGCAGGCGGTCCCGGCCCGTGGGCCTGCGGGACCAGTACAGGGAAAGCAGGCCATGGCGGCGCCACCGTTCGGGTGAGCCGCCGACGCCTGTAGGGGGATTTCATGAACGTGGAAGAGCTGACCGGGAGCCTGCCCGCGCTCGCACACGAACACGGCGTACCGGGCGGCCAGTTCGCCCTGCACCACAAGGGCGAGACCCGTTCCTTCGTGTTCGGCGAGCAGGACGCGGCGGGGGCCGTGCCGGTGACCGAGGACGCCAAGTTCCCGGTCGGTTCGATCACCAAGGCGTTCACCGCCGCGCTCGCCATGCTGCTGGTCGACGAGGGCGACCTGGAACTCGACGCCCCGGTGGCCGAGGTGCTCACCGAACTGCGGGCGCCGGGCGCCCGCTTCGGCGCCGCGACGACACTGCGCCACCTGCTCAGCCACAGCGGCGGGCTGCCGCCCGGCCGCGACTCGGACAGCCTGGCCGGCGCCACCCGCCGCGGCTACCTCGCCGACTGCGCCCGGATGGCGCCCATCGACACGTTCGGCTCCTCGTTCTCGTACTCCAACGTCGGCTACACCGTCATCGGCATGCTGGCCGAACAGGCCGCCCGGATGGACTGGCGGGAGGCGCTGGAGAGCTTCCTGCTGCACCCGCTGGACATCGAACCCGCCTACATCGCGGGCCCCTCGCCGCGGCCGTACGTCAGCGGACACGCGGCCCGTACCGCGCCGAGCCGCGCGGTGCCGGTCCGCCAGACGCTCCCCGCCATCGAGGCACCGGCCGGGGCGCTCGCCCTCAGCGCGCTGGACCTGCTGGCATTCGGCCTGCTGCACACCGACGAAGCGGACGGCGTGCCGGGGTTGCTGGACGCGGAGGCGCTGGCCGCCATGCGCGCCGGGGTGCCCGGTGCCGAACCCTTCGGGCTCGCCGACGGCTGGGGCCTGGGCCTGTCGCTGTACCGTGCCGACGACGGCACGTACTGGACCGGCCACGACGGCACCGCCGACGGCACCTCCTGCCACCTGCGCGTCGATCCGACGGGCGGCACCGTCGTCGCGCTGACCACCAACGCCCACACCGGCATGGCCATGTGGGAGAGCCTGCTGGAGGAGCTGCGACGGCTCGGCCTGGACGTGGCCAGTTACTCGTACTCCGCCTTCCGCGACCCGCGGGAGAAGATCCCGGCGCCGCCCGGCTGCCTGGGCCGTTACGTCAACGGCGAGACCGAGTACCTGGTCGGGGCCGGGGACGGGGGCGAGCTGACCCTGCGGCTGGACGGCGAACCGTTCGCCCGGATCACCGTCCACGAGGGGCTGCACTTCACCCTCCAGGAGATCTCCGACGGCGGCATGGTCTACCTCGGCCGCTTCCTGCGGAACCCCGGGACCGGCGACATCGACCAGATCCAGGTCACCGGGCGGCGCGCCCAGCGCGCCTGACGACACCGGTCACCGGCCGGCCGCCCCGCCTCGTACGGCCACGGGAGCGGCGGCACACGGCGGGCAGGGCACCGAAACCCGGCCCGCGTACGACTTGCGCATTCTTTCCATCGGCGGCATGCCCTCGCACCCCTGTGCGGCGTGCCCCCGCACCGAATCCGGAAGAGGGAACATGGAACGCGGTACGGCATCCTCGCGACCGATCGCCGTGGCAGACGGGTCTCCGCGGGACCCGGCCGGCACGTCCCCCACCGACCGTTGTCTGCATGAGCTGTTCCAGGCGCGGGCGGCGCTGACGCCGGACGCGACGGCGTTGGTCTTCGGTGCGGCGCGGATCTCGTACGCGGAGCTGAACGCGCGGGCCAACCGGCTCGCACGCCTGCTCACCACGCACGGCGCGGCACCGGGCACGATCGTCGCCGTATGCCTCGAACGCGGCCCGGACCTGGTGACGGCACTGCTCGCCGTCCTCAAAACAGGCGCCGCGTACGCCCTGCTCGACCCCGCCTTCCCCGACCAGCGCCTGGCCGACCTCCTCGGCGAAACCCGAGCACACGTCGTGATCAGCGACACCGCACACGCCACACGACTGCCCGACGGGACGGCCGAGGTGGTGTCGCTGGACGGTGCCGACCGGGCCGCGGTGGAGGCACTGGAGGCGGACGACCTGCCGCGTACGGCGGGCCCGCTGGACGCGGCCTGCGTGATGTTCACCTCCGGCTCCACCGGCCGCCCCAAGGGCGTCATCGCGCCGCACCGGGCCGCCGTACGAATCTTCTTCCAGGACTTCCTGACCTTCGAACCCGACCGGATCTGGCTACAGGCCGCCCCGATGTCCTGGGACGCCTTCGCCCTGGAACTGTGGGGTCCCCTGCTGCACGGCGCCACCTGCGTCCTGCACCCGGGTTCCACGCCCGACCCCGAGGTGATCTCCGGGCTGATCGCCGAACACGGCATCACCACCTGCTTCCTGTCGACGAGCCTGTTCAACGTCATGGTCGACGAGTACCTGGACGCCCTGGGCGCGCTGCGCGAGGTGACGACCGGCGGCGAGGCTGCCTCCCCCGGGCACATGGCCCGGCTGCTGCGGGCCCACCCCGACGTGGCACTCGTGCACGGCTACGGCCCGGTGGAGAGCATGGTCTACGCCACCAGCCACCGGATCACGGAGGAGGATCTGCACGGGCCGGCGGTCCCGATCGGGACGGCCCTCGCCCACACCACCGTGCACGTCCTGGACGAGCGGCTGCGCCCGGTGCCGGCCGGCACGACGGGCGAGGTGTGGATCGGCGGGGACGGCCTCGCGCTGGGCTACCTCGGGCGGCCCGACCTGACCGCCGAGCGGTTCGTCGCCGCGCCCTCCGCCCCCGGCGAACGGCTCTACCGCACCGGCGACCTGGCCCGCGCCCTGCCCTCGGGGGCGCTGGAATTCGTCGGCCGGGCCGACGACCAGGTCAAGATCCGCGGCTTCCGCGTCGAGCCAGGCGAGGTACGCTCCGCGCTGCTCGCCCACCCGGCCGTCGGATCGGCCGCCGTCGCCGCCGTACGGCGTGAACAGGGCGCCCGGCAACTCGCCGCCTATGTCGTCGCCGCGCCCGGTGCCGAGGCGCCGCGGCCCGCCGCGCTGCGTGAGTTCCTCGGCCGCACGCTGCCGGAACACATGGTGCCCAGCGCCTTCGTCACCCTCGACCGGCTGCCGCTCACTCCGGCCGGCAAGCTCGACCACCGCGCCCTGCCCGCGCCCGACTGGAGCGCGCAGGCGGCCTCCTACGTCGCTCCGCGCACGCCTCAGGAGAGCGCGATCGCGCAGATCTGGGCCGACGTCCTGGGCGTGGAGCGGGTCGGCGTCGAGGACGACTTCTTCGCGCTGGGCGGCGACTCCATCCTCAGCATGCGGATCGTCTCCCGCGTCCGGGCCCGGCTCGGCGTGCCCGTACCGCCCCGGGCGCTGTTCGGCGCGCCCACCGTCGCGGACCTCGCCAGGTCCCTGACCACGGCCGACAGCGAAGGCGCCGACGCCGGAGCGGCGCACGCCCCGATCCCGGCGGCACCGCGCGACGGCACGCTGCCGCTGTCCTACGCCCAGCAACGCCTGTGGTTCCTCTACGAGTTCGAGCACGGCGCGGTCGAGTACAACACCTCAGTGGGACTGCGGCTGACCGGGCCGCTGGACACGGCGGCGCTGACCCGCGCCCTGGGGGCCCTGTCCGCCCGGCACGAGGCGCTGCGCACCACCTTCGACGCCGTCGACGGCCAGGGCGTACAGCGCGTACACCCCACCATGGAACCGCCGTTGCGCACCGTGTCCCTGGCCGGGCCGGGCGAGCCGGGCGGCCTGGGTGCGGACGGGCGGCAGGCGGAGCTGGAACTGCTGCTGCGCGCGGACGCCGAGCTGCCGTTCGACCTGCGCCAGGGCCCGCCGTGGCGGGCCCTGCTGATCCGGCCGGCCGACGGGGAGCACCTGCTGGTCCTCACCCTGCACCACATCGTCACCGACGGCTGGTCCATGCGGGTCCTCGTCGAGGAGCTGGCCACGCTCTACGCGGCGGCACGCGCCGGGAGCGCGGCCGTGGACGCCGCGCTGCCCGCCCTGCCCACGCACTACGGCGACTTCTCGGTATGGCAGCGCGACCGTCTGTCGGGCCCGGCCTTCGACGACCAGCTCGCCTACTGGAAGCACCGGCTCGACGGCCTCACCCCGCTGCGGCTGCCCGCCGACCGCACCCGCGCCGCCGTCCGCGCGACCAGCGGCGCGGCACACCGCTTCGCGCTGCCCGCGCCGCTGGTCGCGGCCCTGCGGGAGCTGGGCAGGGAGCACGGCGCCACGCTGTTCATGACCCTGGCCGCGGGCGTGCAGCTTCTGCTGGCGCGCTACAGCGGTGAGCGGGACGTGGCGATCGGCACGGCGTCGTCGGGGCGTTCCCGCCCCGAGCTGGAGCGCCTGATCGGCTTCTTCGTCAACACCCTCGTGCTGCGCTCCCAGGTGGACCCCGGGCAGGACTTCGCGGGGTTCCTCGGCGAGGTGCGCACGACGGTACTGGAGGCGTTCGACGCCGAGGACGTGCCGTTCGACCGGGTGGTCGAGGCGGTCGCCCCCGAGCGGGACCTCAGCCGGAATCCGCTGGTCCAGGTCGTGGTGGCGCTCCAGCAGGGCCAGCCGGAGCTGCCGGAGGCCGGCGGGCTGCGGATCACCGGGTACGAACTGCCCCGGTACTTCTCGCGGTTCGACCTGTTCGTCGAGTTCTGGCCGCAGGGCGACGCGCTGGACTGCGTGATCGAGTACAGCACCGACCTGTTCGACGCCGCCACGGTCGAGACCATGGGCCGTTACCTGCGGTCCCTCTTCGAGGGCGTGGTGGCGGCGCCGCACCGCCCGATGGGCGAACTCCCGCTGGTGGGCACCGCCGGGGAATGCGCCGTGCCGGTGACCGCCGCCGGTGACCGCAGCGAGGCCGGTGCGCTGGACCGTGGTCTGCATGAGCTGTTCCAGGAGCGGGCGGCGCTGACGCCGGACGCGACGGCGTTGGTCTTCGGTGCGGCACGCGTCTCGTACGGAGAACTGAACGCGCGGGCCAACCGGCTCGCACGCCTGCTCACCACGCACGGCGCGGCACCGGGCACGATCGTCGCCGTATGCCTCGAACGCGGCCCGGACCTGGTGACGGCACTGCTCGCCGTCCTCAAAACAGGCGCCGCGTACGCCCTGCTCGACCCCGCCTTCCCCGACCAGCGCCTGGCCGACCTCCTCGGCGAAACCCGAGCACACGTCGTGATCAGCGACACCGCACACGCCACACGACTGCCCGACGGGACGCACCGGACGGTGTCGGTCGACGGCGACCGGCAGGCGGTCGAGACGCTGGACGCACAGGACCTGCCGCGTACGGCGGGCCCGTCGGACGCGGCCTGCGTGATGTTCACCTCCGGCTCCACCGGCCGCCCCAAGGGTGTGGTGTCGCCGCACCGGGCGGCGGTGCGGGTGGTGTGCGGCCAGGACTTCGTGGAGTTCGGCCCGCGTCACGTCTGGCTACAGGCCGCGCCGATGTCCTGGGACGCCTTCGCCCTGGAGCTGTGGGGCGCCCTGCTGCACGGCGGGACCTGCGTGCTGCACCCGGGCTCCACGCCCGACCCCGAGGTGATCTCCGGGCTGATCGCCGAGCACCGCATCACCACGCTGTGGCTGTCGGCGAGCCTGTTCAACGTCATGGCCGACGAGTATCCGGCGGCCCTGGGCGCCGTGGAACAGGTGATCACCGGCGGTGAGGCGGCCTCGTCCGTGCATGTGGCCCGGGTGCTGGCCGAATTCCCGGACCTGCGGCTGGTCAACGGCTACGGACCGGTGGAGAGCATGGTCTTCGCCACCAGCCACCGCATCACCCCCGAAGACACCCGGCGCCCCTCCGTGCCGATCGGGCGCCCGATCGCGCACACCACCGTGCACGTCCTGGACGAGCGGATGGCGCCGGTCGCGCCGGGCATCCCCGGTGAGCTGTGGATCGGCGGTGCCGGTCTCGCGACCGGCTATCTCGACCGGCCCGACCTGACCGCCGAGCGGTTCGTCGCCGCGCCCTCCGCCCCCGGCGAGCGGCTCTACCGCACCGGCGACCTGGCCCGCGCCCTGCCCTCGGGGGCGCTGGAGTACCTGGGCCGCGCCGACGACCAGGTCAAGATCCGCGGCTTCCGTATCGAGCCGGGCGAGGTACGCTCCGCGCTGCTCGGCCACCCCGCGCTCACCGCCGCGGCGATTCTCGCGCTCCAGCCGGAGTCCGGCCCCAAGCGGCTGGTCGCCTACACCGTCGCCGCGCCCGGCGCCGACACCCCGCAGCCCGCCGCACTGCGTGAGTTCCTCGGCCGGACGCTGCCGTCGCACATGGTCCCCAGCGCTTTCGTCGCCGTGGACCGGCTGCCGCTCACCCCGGCCGGCAAGCTCGACCACCGCGCCCTGCCCGCGCCCGACTGGAACACCTCGGCGGGCACGCGGGAGTACGTCGCGCCGCGCGGCCGCGCCGAAGAGACCCTCGCCGGCATCTGGGCGGAGGTCCTGGGTGTGGAGAAGGTCGGTGTCGAGGACAACTTCTTCGAGCTGGGCGGCGACTCCATCCTCAGCATGCAGGTCATCTCCCGGGCCCGTGCCGCCGGCCTGACCGTGCACTCCAAGGACGTCTTCCTGCGGCAGACCGTCGCCTCGCTGGCCGCCGTCGCGGTCGCCGACGGTGCCGACGGGAAGGACGCGCGGCCCCGGGTCGCGGCCACCGGTGACGTCCCGCTGACCCCCGTACAGCACTGGTTCTTCGACCACCACCGGACCGGGCCCGAACACTTCGACCAGTACGTGGTCTTCGAACTGGACCCGGCCGCTGACCGCGGCGCACTGGCGGCCGCCGTCGCCGCGCTGCCCCGCCAACACGACGCGCTGCGCAGCCGCTTCACCCGTGTCGACGGGCAGTGGCGGCAGCACACCGCGCCGGCGCGCGCGGACGACACGGTGCTGCGCACCATCGACCTGTCCGGCCTGGACGCGCCGGACCAGGACGCGGCGGTACGCGCCTGGATCGAGGGGCCGGAGGCCAGGTTCCGGCTGGCGGAGGACCGCAAGTTCACCGCCGTCCTCGTCGAGCGGGGCGCCGCCCGGCCCCCGCACCTCCTGCTCAGCGCACACCACCTGGCCGTCGACGGCGTGTCCTGGCGTGTCCTGGCCGAGGACCTCGACACCGGCTACCGGCAGGCCGCGGCCGGCCGGGCCGTCGACCTGGGGCCGGGCACCAGCTCGTTCCGCGAGTGGGCACTGCGGCTGGCGCGGCACACCGCCGACGGCGGCTTCGCGGCGGAGGCCGGCCACTGGGACGCGGTCACCGCGGCGGACGGCGGCCCGGCCGGCACCGGCGCGCTGCCCACCGACGGCCAGGGGCCCAACACCGTCGCCTCCACCCGGACCGTGACCGTCCGGCTGGGCGCCGAGGAGACCCGCGCCCTGCTCCAGCAGGTCCCCGCGGTCTACCGCACCCGCGTCGACGACATCCTGCTCAGCGCCTACGGCCGGGTGCTCGCCCGGTGGACGGGCAGCCCGCGCACCCTCATCGACCTGGAGGGGCACGGACGCGAGGAACTCTTCGACGACATCGACCTGACCCGCACCGTCGGCTGGTTCACCAGCATCCACCCGGTGGCGCTGACCGTCGATCCCGCCTGGGACTGGGCCACCACGCTCAAGTCCGTCAAGGAGCAACTGCGGGCCGTGCCGGGACGCGGACTGGGCCACGGCGCACTGCGCCACCTCACCGGGCCGGGCTCGCCCCTGGGGCAGCCGGGCCGGGCCGCCCCCCGGATCAGCTTCAACTACCTCGGCCGGTTCGACACCGGCACCGCCCCCGGCTCGCTGCTGCGCCCCGGCGGCGAGGGCGTCCAGCTCACCGGGCACCCCGGGGAGCTGCGGCCGCACCTGCTGGACGCGGTCAGCCACGTGGAGTCCGGCCAACTGTCGATGACCTGGTACTACTCGGCCGATGTGCACGAGCGGGAGACCGTGGAGCGGCTGGCGGCGCAGACCGCCGAGGCGCTGCGGGAGATCGTCCGGCACTGCGCCGACCCCGCCGCCGGCGGGGTGACCCCCTCCGACTTCCCGCTGGCCGGACTCGACCAGGCGACCCTCGACCGGGTGGCCGGCGACGGCCGCGCCGTCGAGGATCTCTACCCGCTGACCCCGATGCAGAGCGGGATGCTCTTCCACAGCATGGCCGAGCCGGACCGGCCGCTGTATCTGGAGCAGATCTCCTTCGTCCTGGACGGCGTGGCCGATCCGCACCTGCTCGGCCGGGCCTGGCAGCAGGTCGTCGACCGCACCCCGGTGCTGCGCACCAGCGTGCTCCGCGACGGTCTCGACGAGCCGTTGCAGGCCGTGCACCGTACGGTGACGCTGCCGGTCAGCCACCTCGACTGGCGCAACCTGGCGCGGGACGCCGAGCGGCGCACGGCGCTGGACGAGCTGTTCGCGCGGGACCACGCGGCCGGCCTGGACCTGTCGTCCGCCCCGCTGATGCGGGTGGCGCTCGCCGCCCTGCCCGGTGACGCGGTGCAGGTGCTGTGGACCTTCCACCACCTGCTGCTGGACGGCTGGAGCGCCTTCCAGGTGCTGTCCGACGTGTTCGCGTGCTACGGCGCGCTGCGGCGCGCGGACGCCGACGGCAGCGCGGCGGAACCGGCGCTGCCGTTCCGTCCGCCGTTCCGCGACCACGTGGCCTGGCTCCTGGAGCAGGACACCGGGGCCGCCGAGGAGTTCTGGCGCCGCACGCTGCGGGGGTTCGCCGCTCCCACCGCGTTGCCCTACGACCGGCAGCCCGGCGGCCCGCACCACAGCCGCTCCTCCGGCCGGGTGGGGCTGGAGCTGACCCCGGAGCTGTCCGCCGGGCTGAACGCGCTGGCCAGGGAGCACCGGCTGACGCTCAACACCCTGGTGCAGGGGGCCTGGGCGCTGCTGCTGGCGCGCCACAGCGGGGAGCGGGACGTCGTGTTCGGCGCGACCGTCTCCGGCCGTCCGGCCGAGCTGACCGGGTCCGAGGCCATCCACGGGATCTTCATCAACACCCTGCCGGTACGGGCCGAGGTCGACGACAGTGTCCCGCTGGTGCCCTGGCTGGCCCGGCTCCAGGCCGCGCAGGCCGAGTCCCGCGGCCACGACCATCTGCCGCTGGCCCGGGTGCAGGCCACCGCCGAGGTACCGAGCGGCAGCGCGCTGTTCGAGAGCATCGTCATCTTCGAGAACTACCCGATCGACGAGCAGGCCGGCAGCGCGCACGGACTGCGGCTGCGCGACCTGTACGCCGAGGTCGAGACGACCAACTATCCGCTCGCCGTGACGGTCTACCCGGGTGAGCGGCTGACGTTCGGCTTCGCCTACGACCCGGCCCTGTTCGACGCGGAGTCGGTGCGGACGCTGTCCGGCCGGCTGCGGGAGATCCTGGCGGGCGCGGTGGCGGACCCGGGGCGGACCCTGCGCGAGCTGCCGTGGCTGGCGCCGGACGAGCGCCAGGCCCTGCTGGACGCCGGCACCGGCCCGGTGCGCGACGTCGGCACCCGCACGGTGCTGGGGATGCTGGCCGAGCAGGTGGCCCGTACGCCGGAAGCCACCGCGCTGGTCCACGGCTCGCAGCGCGTCACCTACCGGGAGCTGGCGGAGCGGTCCAACCGGCTGGCGCGCGAGCTGATCGCCCGCGGCATCGGCCCCGAGGACCTGGTGGCGGTGGCCGCGGCCCCTTCGGTGGACCTGGTGACCGGGCTGCTGGGCGTCCTGAAGTCGGGCGCCGCCTATGTGCCGGTCGACCCGGGCCACCCGGCCGAGCGCATCGCCCACGTCCTTCAGGACGCGGCGCCCGCCCTGGTGCTCGTCGACTCCGCGTCGCAGGCGGTGATCCCGGCCGCCGGGCGGCTGCTCCTGGACGGCGCAGGTCTCACCGGGCCCGGTACGGGCCTGCCGTGCGGACCGGTACTGGACGCCGAGCGCACGGCGCCCCTGGACCCGGCGCACCCGGCGTACGTCATCTACACGTCCGGCTCCACCGGGCGCCCCAAGGGCGTGGTGATCGAGCACCGTTCCTTCGCCGACTACGTCGACTGGGCCGCCGTCGCCTACCCGGGCGCGGCCGGCACCGCCGTACTGCACTCCCCGGTCACCTTCGACCTGACCGTCACCGCCCTCTACACCCCCCTGATCAGCGGCGGCCGCGTCCTGATCAGCGCCCTGGAGGACATCGCGGCCCTGCCCGGGCCGGTGCGTGACTGTTCCCTGCTGAAGGTGACCCCGTCGCACCTGGCGCTGCTGGGCACCCTCGCCGACGACCTGCTCACCTCCGGTCATCTCGTCGTCGGTGGCGAGCAGTTGCTCGGCGAGGTGCTCGAACAGTGGCGCCGGACCCACCCGCAGGTCACCGTGATCAACGAGTACGGCCCGACCGAGGCGACCGTCGGCTGCATGGAGTACCGCATCGAGCCCGGCGAGCACGCCGAGCCCGGGCCGGTGCCGGTCGGCCGGGCCCGTGACAACGCCGTCCTGCGCGTCCTGGACGCGGGCCTGCGGCCGGTGCCGGCCGGGGTGCAGGGCGAGCTGTACGTCGCCGGGGCCGGGTTGGCGCGCGGTTACGTACGCCGTCCCGCCCTGACCGCCGAACGCTTCGTCGCCGACCCCTACGGACCCGCCGGAACCCGGATGTACCGCACCGGCGACCTCGCCCGGTGGCGCCCCGACGGACACCTGGAATTCCTGGGCCGCACCGACGACCAGGTCAAGATCCGCGGCTACCGCATCGAACTCGGCGAGATCGAATCCGCACTGCTCTCCCACCCGCTGGTCGCCGAGGCCGTGGTGCTCGCCACCGGTGGCGAGGGCGGCTCCGGCCACCACCGGCTGGCCGCTTACGTGGTGCCCGCCGAGGGCCGGCAGCCGGACCCGCGGGAGCTGCGGGAGCACACCGCCGCCACGCTGCCCGGCTACATGGTCCCGGCCGCCGTCGTCGTGCTCGACGCGTTGCCGCTGACCCCCAACGGCAAGCTCGACCGGGCGGCACTGCCCGAACCGCAGGCCACGGCGGACACCGACGACCACGTCCCCCCGGGGACGCCCACCGAGGAAGCGCTCGCCGCGCTCTGGGCCGACCTGCTGGGCGTCGAACGCGTCGGCATCCACGACAACTTCTTCGACCTCGGCGGCGACTCCATCCTCAGCATCCAGACCGTGCTGCGGATGAAGGTCGCCTTCGGCCTCGACCTGTCCCCCCGCGACGTGCTGACCGCACCCACCGTGGCCCAGCTCGCCCTGGTCGTCGAGGACCGGATCCTCGCCGAACTGGAGCAGGCCGCCCTGGCGGATTCCGGGAGCGACGCACCACCGGCCCCCTGACACCCGCCCCGCCGCCCGCCCTGAGCCTTTCGACTTTTCACGGAGAGACACCAAGTGAACGCCCCGGACCCGCGTAACGACCGCATAGCCGCCCTGCCCGCACACCTCCAGGAACAGCTACGCCGCCGTCTCGCGGGCGGTGCCCGCAGGACGGCGGAGATCCCGGCCGTCCCCCGGGACGGCGCGCCGCTGCCGCTCTCCGCCGCCCAGCGCAGGCTCTGGCTGCTGGACGAGCTGACGCCGGGCACCACGGAGTACAACTCCGCCGCCGGGCTGCGGCTGACCGGCCGGCTCGACCTCCCCGCCCTGACCGGCGCGCTGGGCGACCTGGTGGCCCGCCACGAGACCCTGCGCACCACCTTCGACCAGGTGGGCGACGACCCCGTACAGATGGTCCGGCCGCCGTACGACGTCCCGCTCCCGCTGGTCGACCTGGTGGCACAGGCCGGGCCGGACGCCGCGCCCGGGCTGCTGGACGCCGCCGTACGGGCCCACGTCGACCGGCCCTTCGACCTGCGGAGCGGGCCGCTGTTCCGCCCGGTGCTGGTGCGGGTGGCGCCGGACGAGCACGTCCTGGTGCTGTGCGCCCACCACATCGTCATCGACGGCTGGTCCACCGGCGTGCTGGTCGAAGAGCTGGGGACGCTCTACGCGGCCCGCTGCTCCGGGTCCGCCGCCGAGCTGCCCGAACAGGCCGTGCAGTACGCGGACTTCGCGTCCTGGCAGCGCGACCGGATGACCCCCGAGTGGCTGGCGGAACACCTCGGCTACTGGCGCGAGCGGCTCGCCGACCTGACCCCGCTCGACCTGCCCGGCGACCGCCCCCGGCCGCAAACACGCTCGGGCGCCGGCGCCGTGCACCACTTCGGTCTGCCGGCGGACGTCGCTGCGGGACTGCGCGCCGTGGCCCGCGACCAGGACACCACGCTCTACACCGTGCTGGTGGCCGCCTGCCAGGTGCTCTTCGCCCGTTACGCGGGGCAGCGGGACGTTGCCGTGGGCACCGTCACCTCCGGACGCAACCGGCCCGAACTCAACCGCATGGTCGGCTTCTTCGTGAACACGGTGGTGCTGCGCTCCACCGTGGCCGACGACCTCGCCTTCACGGACTTCCTGGCCCAGGTCAAGGGCACCGTGCTGGACGCGTTCGCCAACGACGAGGTGCCGTTCGACCGCCTGGTGGAGGCGCTGCGCCCGGACCGCGACCCCAGCCGTACACCGCTGTTCCAGACGCTGGTGGTGTTGCAGAGCGGCACCGAGCGGCTGCCCGAGCTGCCCGGCCTCCAGGTCGCGTCCTACCAGGCGCCCCGCACCTCCGCGAACTTCGACCTGACCGTCGAGTTCCAGGACACGCGCGGCGGCCGGGCCGCGGACCGCGACCCGGCCGCCGGCACCGACCTGACCTGCTCGATCGAGTACACCACCGACCTCTGGGACGCCGGGACCATCGAGCGGCTGGCCGGGCACCTGCGCGTGCTGCTGGCCGGTGTGGCGCACGCGCCGCGGCGCCCGGTGCGTGAACTGCCGTGGCTGGCCGACGAGGAGCGCGCCGCGCTGCTGCGGGCCGCCACCGGGGCGCCCTTCACCGTCGGCGCCCCCACCGTGGTGCGGCTGCTGGACGACCAGGCCGCCCGCACCCCGCACGCCACCGCCCTGGCCTGCGGTCCGGACGCCCTGACCTACCGGGAGCTGGACGAGCGCTCCAACCGCGTGGCACGGGCCCTGATCGCCCGTGGGGTCGGCCCCGAGCACCTGGTGGCCGTCGCCGCCACCCCGGGCATCGACCTGGTCGTCGCCCTGCTCGGCGTCCTGAAGGCCGGCGCCGCCTACGTCCCCGTCGACCCGCAGCACCCGGCCGAACGCATCGCGTACGTCCTTCAGGACGCCGCGCCCAGCCTGGTGCTCGCGGATTCCGCCGCGCGCGCCGCGCTCCCCGCCGACGTGGCGCCTACGCTCCTGGACGGCGCCGGCGTGCGGGAGCCGGGAGCGGGCCTGCCGTGCGGGCCGGTACTGGACGCCGAGCGCACGGCGCCCCTGGACCCGGCGCACCCGGCGTACGTCATCTACACGTCGGGCTCCACCGGGCGCCCCAAGGGCGTGGTGATCGAGCACCGTTCCTTCGTGGACTACGTGAGCTGGGCCGCCGTCGCCTACCCGGGCGCGGCCGGCACCGCCGTACTGCACTCCCCGGTCACCTTCGACCTGACCGTCACCGCCCTCTACACCCCCCTGATCAGCGGCGGCCGCGTCCTGATCAGCACGCTGGAGGACACCGGCGAGCAGCCGGCCCCGACCGCGGGCGCCTGCTCGCTGCTCAAGGCCACCCCGTCCCACCTGTCCCTGCTGGAGACCACCCCGCAGTGGCTCCAGCCCACCGGCGAGCTGGTCATCGGTGGCGAACAGCTCATCGGCGAGGCCCTGGAGCAGTGGCGGAAGCGGCACCCGGGCACCACCGTGATCAACGAGTACGGCCCGACCGAGGCGACCGTCGGCTGCATGGAGTACCGCATCCGCCCGGACGACGTGCCGGCCCCCGGCGCCGTTCCGATCGGCCGCCCGCGCCCCAACGCGCGGATCCACCTCCTGGACGCGGGCCTGCGGCCGGTGCCCATCGGAGTACCGGGCGAGGTGTACGTCGCGGGAGCCGGTCTGGCGCGCGGTTACGTACGCCGTCCCGCCCTGACTGCCGAACGCTTCGTCGCCGACCCCTACGGACCCGCCGGAACCCGGATGTACCGCACCGGCGACCTCGCCCGGTGGCGCCCCGACGGACACCTGGAATTCCTGGGCCGCACCGACGACCAGGTCAAGATCCGCGGCTACCGCATCGAACTCGGCGAGATCGAATCCGCACTGCTCTCCCACCCGCTGGTGGCACGGGCCGCCGTCACCGTGCGCGCGGACGCGGCCGGCCACCAGCGGCTGACCGGCTACGTCGTGCCCGCCGACGGGGCCTCCCCGAGCCCGCAGGACATCCGGGAGCACACCGCCGCCTCGTTGCCCGAGTACATGGTCCCGGCCGCCGTCGTCGTGCTCGACGCGCTGCCGCTGACCCCCAACGGCAAGCTCGACCACAAGGCGCTGCCCGAGCCCGAGGCCCACCGTGACGTGGCCGCGTACGCCGCGCCGCGCAACGCCGTCGAGGAAACCCTGGCAGGTGTGTGGGCCGACCTGCTGGGCGTCGAACGCGTCGGCATCCACGACAACTTCTTCGACCTCGGCGGCGACTCCATCCTCAGCATCCAGACCGTCTCCCGGGCCCGCCGGGCCGGACTGCGGCTCGCCTCCAAGGACGTCTTCCTGCACCAGACCGTCGCCCGGCTCGCGCAGCGGATCGCCGGCGCGGACGCCGGCGCGGCACCCGAAGCGCCCGCCCCGGCCGGGCCCGCGCCGCTGACGCCCGTCCAGGACTGGTTCTTCGACACCTACCGGGCCGGCCCGGACCGCCTGACCATGTCCCTGTACGTCGACCTCGACCCGGCCGCGGACGCGGCCGCGCTGCGCGCCGCCGTCGAGGCACTGGTGGCCCACCACCCCATGCTGCGGGCCCGGTTCACCCGTGACGGCGACGGCTGGACGCAGGACTGCGCCGCCACGGAGACCGCGGAGGTCTTCCGCCACGTCGACCTGTCCCAGGTGCCCGGCCCGCGCCGGGCTGCCGCCCGGCAGGAGGCCGCCGACGCGCTGCGCGCCGGGCTGAGTCTGGAGCACGGCCCGTTGTTCGGCGCGCTCCTCTTCGACGAGGGCACGGACGGCGACCACACCGCGGGCCGGCGGTTGTTCCTGTCCGCGCACCACATGGCGGTGGACGGCGTCTCCTGGCGCATCCTCCTGGAAGACCTGGAACGGGCCTACGAGCAGGCCCGCGCGGGCCGCCCCCTCGACCTCGGGACGCCCGGAACCGCTTTCGGGACCTGGGCGCGCCTCCTGCGCGACCACGTACGCGCCGGGCACCTCGACGGCGAACTCGACCACTGGTCGGGCGTGTTCCGCGACGGCGGCGGCAGCGTCCCGGTGGACCACGACGGCCCCAACACCGCGGGTTCGGTCCGCGGTGTCAGCGCCACCCTGGACCGCGAGCGCACCGATGCGCTGCTGCGCCGCGTACCGCCGGTCTACCGGACCCGCGTCAACGACCTGCTGCTGAGCGCCGTCGGTACGGTCCTCAACCGCTGGGCCGGCAGCGAGCGGATCGTCCTCGCCATGGAGGGACACGGCCGCGAGGAGCTGATCGAAGGCGCCGACCTGTCCCGTACGGTCGGCTGGTTCACCACCCTGTACCCCGTCGCCGTGCGGACCGCCGCCGGTGACGGCTGGCGCGAGACGATCATGTCGGTCAAGGAGCAGGTGCGCGCGGTGCCCGGCAACGGCCTCGGCTACGACGCGCTGCGCCGGCTCGCCGCGGACGGGGCGCCCGCCCGCGCCCTGCTCCAGGACCCCACGCCCCAGGTGTCGTTCAACTACCACGGTCGCTTCGACGCGGCCGCCGAGGACGGTGGCCTGGTCCGGGCGCGGCTGGACGGCCTGGCGGACGAGCCGGCCGCCGACGAGCTGCGCCCCCACCTCCTCGACGTCGTCGGCCTGGTGGAGAACGGCACGCTCGGCTTCACCTGGTTCTACTCCACGAACGTGCACGACGAGCGCACCGTGCGACGGCTGGCGGACGAGCTGGTCACCGCCCTGGAGGAGATCGTCGACCACTGCCTGGAGCCCACCTCCGGCGGCTGCACCCCGTCCGACTTCCCCCTCGCCCGCCTCACCCGGGCCGAGGTCGACACGCTGGCCGGCGACGGCCGCGCCGTCGAGGACATCTACCCGCTCGCCCCGATGCAGCACGGCATGCTCTTCCACCGGCTGATGGACCCCACCTCCCAGTCGTACTTCAACCAGCTCGCCCTGCTGCTGGAGGGCGTCCGCGACCCCGACGCGCTGGCCGCGGCCTGGCAGCGGGTGGTGGACCGCACCCCCGCGCTGCGCACCGCCGTCATCTGGGAGGGGCTCGCCGAGCCGGTGCAGGTCGTCCACCGTGACGTACGGATCCCGGTCGAACAGCACGACTGGCGGCAGCGCCCGGAGGCCGAACAGGAGGCTCTGCTGCGGGAGCTGCTGGCCGCCGACCGCGCCCTCGGGCTCGACCTCGCCGTGCCCCCGCTCCTGCGGCTGACCGTCATCCGCGTCACCGACGACACCGTCCGCCTGGTGTGGACGTCGAGCCACCTGATGCTGGACGGCTGGAGCACCGCCGCCGTCTTCGCCGCGGTGGGTGAGGAGTACGCCGCGGCGGCCGCCGGGCGCACCGTACGGCCGGACACGCCCCGCCCCTTCGGCGACTACGTCGCCTGGCTGGCGGAGCAGGACGCCGACGCCGCCGAGGCGCACTGGCGCGCCGCCCTCGCGGGCATCGACGCGCCCACCCCGCTGCCCTACGACCGGCAGCCGACCGAGGCGCACCGCGCCCAGTCCTCCGAACCGGTCACCTTCGCGCTGTCCACCGGCCTGACCGAGCGGCTGACCCAGGTGGCCAGGGAACACCGGCTGACCCTGAACACCCTCATCCAGGGCGCCTGGGCGCTGCTGCTGGCCCGCCACAGCGGGACCCGGGACGTCGTGTTCGGCGCGACGGTCTCCGGCCGCCCCGCCGAACTGCCCGGTGTCGAGTCCATGGTCGGCCTCTTCATCAACACCGTGCCGGTCCGCGCCCGGGTGGCACCGCAGCAGCCGTTGGCACAGTGGCTGCAAGCACTCCAGGCCGAGCAGGTGGAGGCCCGGCCGTACGAGTACGCGGGCCTGAGCCGGCTCCAGGCCTGGAGCGACGTCCCGGCCGGCACCAACCTCTTCGACAGCATCGTCGTCTTCGAGAACTACCCGCTCCAGGACGGCGGCGCGGCCCTGCACGGCCTGCGCATCCGCGACGTGGACGCCCTGGACACCAACACCTTCCCGCTCAGCCTCAGCGCCCACCGCGACGACCGGCTCCGCTTCGAACTGGCCTACGACCCGCAGCTCTTCGACACCGCCACCGTCACGCGGATGGCCGGCCAACTGGAGGTGCTCCTCACCGAGACGGCCGCCGACCCGGACCGGCCGCTGGCCCGCCTGCCGTGGCTGACCGGGGAACAGCGCGCGGAACTGCTGCGCGAGGGCACCGGCGCCGTGCGCGAGCGCGCCGCCGACCGCCCGGTGCACGACCTCTTCGCCGAGCAGGCCGCCCGGACCCCCGACGCGCCCGCCGTGCGCCACGGGGACGTGACCCTCACCTTCCGCGAACTGGAAGAACGCGTCAACCACCTCGCCCACCACCTGCGCACGCTGGGCGTACGGCCCGGCGTGCTGGTCGGGCTGAACGTCGGCCGCGGCATCGACATGGCCACCGGCGTCCTCGGCATCCTCAAGGCAGGCGGTGCCTACGTACCGCTGGACCCCGAGTACCCGGCCGACCGCCTCGCGCTCATGGTCGCGGACTCCGGCGTCCCGGTGCTGCTCACGCAGTCCGCGCGCGCCGCCGACTGGCGCGCGGCCGAGCGCGCGGGCGGCCCGCGCACCGTGTGCCTGGACACCGACCTGCCGCCGACCGGCAGTTACCCGGCCACCGCGCCCGAGTCCGGCGCCGGCCCCGCCGACCTGGCGTACGTCATCTACACCTCGGGCTCCACCGGCCGTCCCAAGGGCGTCATGGTCGAGCACCGCCAGCTCTGCTACGTCCTCGACGCCTGGGAGGAGCGCTACCGGCTCTCCGAACTGCAACTGAACTTCGTGTCGGTGACCAGCCTGTCCGTCGACCTGTTCTTCGCCGACATGCTGCGGTCGCTGCCGTTCGGCGGCTCCCTGACGATCTGCCCCGCCGAGGTCGTCACCGACCCGCCCCGGCTGCTCGAACTCATCGAGCGCACCGGCGGCGACGCCCTGGAACTGGTACCGACCCTGGCCAACGCCCTGGTCTCCGAAGTCGCCCTGCGCGGCACCCGGCTGCCGCGGCTGAAGCTGCTGTCCGTCGGCTCCGAGGGCTGGCGCTCCGACGACTGCCGGCGGCTGCTGGACCACCTCGACCCGGACACCCTGGTCGTCAACGCCTACGGCGCGACCGAGGTGACCATCGACGCCACGGTGCTCACCCCCACCCCCGGCGTGCTCGGCGACGGCGCATTCGTCCCCATCGGCCGTCCGCTCGTCAACACCCGGGTGTACGTCCTCGACGACGACCTCGCCCCGGTGCCCGTGGGCGTCGGCGGTGAGCTGTTCGTCGGCGGCGACGGGGTCAGCCGCGGCTACTGGGGCAAGCCGGAGCTGACCGCCCAGCGGTTCGTCGCCGACCCGTTCACGCCCGGCGCCCGGCTGTACCGCACCGGCGACCGGGTGCGCTTCCGCACGGACGGCAACCTCGAATTCCTGGGCCGCGCCGACGACCAGGTCAAGATCCGCGGCTTCCGGGTGGAGCTCGGCGAGGTCGAGGCGGCGCTGTCGGCACTGCCGGCGGTGCGCGACGCCGCCGTCACCGTGCACCGTGATCACGGCCGCACCCTGCTGGTCGGTCACGTCGTCCCCGCGCCCGGAGCCGGTCACGTCACCGGCGCCGAGCTGCGCGCCGCCCTCCTCGCGGACCTGCCGGACCACATGGTCCCGGC
The DNA here is from genome assembly GCF_044327445.1 of Streptomyces sp. NPDC018045. NCBI lineage: Bacteria > Bacillati > Actinomycetota > Actinomycetes > Kitasatosporales > Streptomycetaceae > Streptomyces > Streptomyces sp. NPDC018045. The sequence goes on along the minus strand of NZ_JBIRFL010000002.1, from coordinate 134,034 downwards.
GCGGTTCGTGACCCTGGAGGCACTGCCGTACACCCCCAGCGGCAAGGTGGACCGCAAGGCCCTGCCGGTCCCCGAGGGCCACGCGGACCCGTCCGCCGAGCACGTGGCGCCCCGCGACGCGACGGAGGAGCGGATCGCCGCCATCTGGGCCGAGACGCTCGGCCTGGAGCGGGTCGGCGTGCACGACAACTTCTTCGAACTCGGCGGCGACTCGATCCTCAGCATCCAGATCACCTCCCGGCTGCGCTCCGCCTTCGGCGTCGGCCTCTCACCACGGGCGATGTTCACCACGCCCACCGTCGCCGGGCTGGCCGCCGCCGTCCCCGGCGGCACCGGCCCCGACGCCGCCGACCGGATACCGGCCGTGGCCCGCGACGGCGCGCTGCCGCTCTCGTTCGCCCAGCAGCGCCTGTGGTTCATGGACGCCTACGAGCCCGGCGGCACCGAATACCTCTCCCCGACCGGCCTGCGGCTGCGCGGGCCGCTGGACACCGAGGCCCTGCGCCGGGCCCTGACGGACCTCGTCGAGCGGCACGAGTCGCTGCGGACCGTCTTCGACACCGTGGACGGCAAGGGCGTCCAGCTCATCCGCCCCGCCGCACCGGTGCCGCTGCCGCTGACCGACCTGTCCGCGTTGCCCGCGGCCGAGCGGGACGCCGCACTCGACCGGCTGCTGCACGAGCAGACGGCCGCCCCCTTCGACCTGCGGCGCGGCCCGCTCCTGCGCGCCACCCTGGTGCGCCTGGGCGAGACCGACCACGTACTGGCCCTGTGCCTGCACCACATCGTCACCGACGGCTGGTCGACCTCGGTCATCACCCGCGACCTGGAGGCGATGTACCGGGCACGGCTGCGCGGTGCGCGCGCCGATCTGCCGGAACTCGCCGTGCAGTACGCGGACTTCGCGGTCTGGCAGCGTGCCCTGGAGGACTCCGAGGAGAGCGAACGGCAGCTCGCCTACTGGCGGGACCAGCTCGCGGACGTGCCGCCGCTGGAACTGCCCACCGACCGCCGCCGGCCCGCCGTACAGACCAAGAACGGCGCGATCCTCGACTTCCGCATCCCCGAGCGGGTCACCGAGCGGTTCAAGGAGCTGGCCACCGCGCAGGACGCCACGCTGTTCATGGCGCTCGTGGCCGCCTGCCAGTTGCTGCTCGCGCGCTACAGCGACCAGGACGACATCGCGGTGGGCACCGTGACCTCGGGCCGTGACCGCGTCGAGCTGGAACCGCTGGTCGGGTTCTTCGTCAACACGCTGGTGGTGCGCTCCCGCATCGACGAGCGGGAGAGCTTCACCGACCTCCTGGCCCGGGTACGGGAGACCGTCGTGGACGGCTTCGCCCACCAGGACGTGCCCTTCGAACGGCTCGTGGAGGCGCTCGCCCCGGAACGCGACCCCAGCCGCTCGCCGCTGTTCCAGGCGATGGTCGTGCTCCAGAACACCCCGGCCGCGCCGCCGGCCCTGAGCGGGCTGCGCATCGAGGAGTTCGCGCTGCCCGCGACCACCTCCACCTTCGATGTGACGCTCCAGTTCGAGGAGGTGGACGGCGGGCTCACCGGCGGCCTCCAGTACAACACCGACCTGTTCGACGCCGGCACCGCCCGGCGGCTGGCCGACCACCTCCAGGCCCTGATGGCCGCTCTCGCGGAGGCACCGGCACGCCCGCTGGCGTCCGTGAGCCGGCTGCCCGAGGGCGAGCGGGCCCAGCTCGCGCGGTGGAACGACACCGCACGTCCGCAGCCGCCGCTGCTGCGCGCCGACGCGATGTTCGCCGAGCGGGTACGCCGCACCCCCGACGCGCCCGCCGTGGTCGACGGCGCCGAGGTGCTGACGTACGCGCAGCTCGACGCCCGGGCCAACCAGCTCGCGCACCATCTCATCGAGCGGGGCGTCGGCCCCGACGTCCTGGTGGGGGTCTGCGCCCGCCGCGCCCCGGAGATCGTCGTCGGCGCGCTGGCCGCGGTGAAGGCCGGCGGCGCGTACGTGCCGCTGGACCCGGACTACCCGGCCGACCGGCTGGCGATGATGTTCGAGCAGACCGCGGCACCCGTGCTGCTGACCCAGGAGGCGCTGCTCGGCCAGCTCCCGCCGACCCGCGCGGAGATCATCTGCCTGGACCGGGACCTGCCGGAGATCTCCCGGCGCCCGGACACCGCCCCGCCCGCCACCGGTGGTCCCGACACCCTCGCGTACGTCGTCTACACCTCGGGTTCCACCGGCCGGCCCAAGGGCGTGATGATCGCGCACCGGTCGCTGTGCCATCTGGTCGACGACTTCGTCGCCAAGTTCCGGATCGGCCCCGGCGACCGGCTGCTCCAGCACCTGTCGTTCAGCTTCGACGGCGGGGTGTCGGACATCTTCGTCACCCTGCTGTCCGGGGCCACGCTCTGCCTGACCCGGTCGGAGGCGGCCGGCGACCTGGCCGACGAACTCCGCCGGCAGCGCGCGACGGTGCTGATGACGCCGCCCGCGATGCTGTCCGCCCTCGACCCGGCCACCCTGCCCGACCTGCGGGCGGTGGGCGCCGCGGGCGATGCCTGCCCGGTCGAACTGGCCGAGGCGTGGTCCGCGCGCGGCGACTTCTTCAACATCTACGGGCCCAGCGAGACGACCCTGGTCGCGACCCTCTTCCGCGGTGCCGACCGCGGCGGCGCCGAGAGCCTGCCCATCGGCCGGCCGATGGCGGGCGTCCGGCTGCACGTACTGGACCGCTGGCTGCGGCCGGTGCCCGTCGGCCGCCCCGGTGAGCTGTACATCGCCGGCACCGGCCTGGGCCGCGGCTACCTCGCCCGCCCCGACCTGACCGCGGAACGCTTCGTCGCATCGCCGTTCGGCGGTCCCGGCGAGCGGCTCTACCGGACCGGCGACGTGGTACGCCGGCGCCCGGACGGCAACCTGGAGTTCGTCCGCCGGAACGACAACCTGGTCAAGATCCGCGGCTTCCGCATCGAACTCGCCGAGGTCGAGGCCGCGCTGCTGACCCACCCGCGGGTCGCGGAGGCCGCGGTGACCGCCACCGCGGCCGAGAACGGCCACAAGCGCCTGGTGGCGTACGCGGTGCCCCGGGCGGGCCACGACGGCGCGCCCCTGACCGCGACGGAGCTGCGCACCCACCTCTCCGCCGCCCTGCCCGGCTACATGGTCCCGTCCGCGTACACGGTGCTCGACGCGCTGCCGCTGAGCCCCAACGGCAAGGTGGACCGCACGGCGCTGCCCGCACCGGAGTTCCAGGCGGAGGGCGAGCACCGGTACGTGGCGCCCGCCACCGAGGTGCAGCGCGTCCTCGCCGGGATCTGGGCCGATGTACTCGGCCTGGAACGGGTGGGCGCCACGGACCGGTTCTTCGACATCGGCGGCGACTCCATCCTGAGCATCCAGGCCGTCTCCCGGGCCCGGGAGGCGGGCCTGCGGATGACCGCCAAGGACCTGTTCCTGCACCAGTCCATCGCCGAACTGGCCGCCGTGGTCACCCTGGAGGAGAACGGGGCGCCGCAGGCGGCCGACGCGGGGCCGGTCGTCGGACCGGTGCCGCTCACCCCGTCCCAGCACTGGTTCTTCGGCACCCGTGTCCACCCGCACCACTTCAACCAGTCGACACTGCTGGAACTCGTCGAGGACGTCGACGCGACGGCCCTGGCCGCCGCGCTGGCCGCGCTGCCCGAGCACCACGACGCGCTGCGGATGCGCTACACCCGCGACACGGCGGGCTGGCACCAGGAGAGCGCACCCCCCGAGCCGGTCCCGGAGCACGAACTCCTCGGCCGCCGCGACCTGTCCGCCGTCGGCGCCGAAGAGCAGCCGGACGTCATCGAGCGCACCGCGGTCGAGGTCCAGGAGAGCTTCGACCTGGCGCGCGGACCGCTGCTCAAGGGCGTCCTGTTCACCGGCGCGCCGGGCACCCGCGCCAAGCTCTTCCTCACCGTGCACCACCTCGTCGTCGACGCGGTCTCCTGGCGCATCCTGCTGGACGACCTGGAGCGCGGCTACCGGCAGGCGGTCCGCGGCGAACCCGTCGCGCTGGGCGCCCGCACCACGTCCTTCCAGGAGTGGTCGAGGCGGCTGACCGAGCACACCGCCGACGGCGGCTTCGACCACGAGGCGGAGCACTGGAGCGAGGTGCTGCGCGCCGCCGAGCCGCTGCCCGTCGACGGCCCGGGCCCCAACTCCGCCGACACCGCCGCGACCGCCACCACCTCGGTGGGCGAGGCGGAGACCGCCCTGCTGCTCCGGTCCGCTCCCACCGTGTTCCGCACCCGGATCGGTGAGGTGCTGCTCGGCGCGCTCGCGCAGGCGCTGGCCGGGTGGACGGGCCGGGAACGGGTGGTCATCGACGTGGAGAGCCACGGCCGGGAGGAACTGTTCGACGGGGTCGACCTCTCCCGTACGGTCGGCTGGTTCACCAGCGTCCACCCGGTGGCGCTCGCCGTCCCGGCGGGCCTGAACACCCCCGGCGACGGGACCGACTGGCCACGGCTGATGAAGTCGGTCCGCCGCGACCTGCGCGCGGTCCGGGACAACGGTCTGGCGTACGGCGCGCTGCGCCACCTCGCCCCGCAGGGCACGCCGGGTGCCGCGCTCGCCGGGTTCAAGGAGGCCGAGACGGTCTTCAACTACCTCGGCCAGTACGAGAGCGCGTCGTCGACGGCGGCCTCCGGCGGGCCGCGCGGTCCCATCCACACCCAGCACGGCGCGATCGGCCAGGACCAGAGCCCGGCCGAGCAGGCCACCCACCTCCTGGAGGTGGTGGGCAGCGCCGTGGACGGGCGCCTGGAGTTCACCTGGCACTTCTCGACCAATGTCTTCGACCCGGGCACGGTACGGAAGCTGGCCCAGTCCTTCGAGGACGCGCTGCGCGGTGTCGCCGGACACTGCGAGGCCGTCACGAAGCAGAAGCGGAGCGCCCGCTAAATGACCTCGACCCCGACCCCGCGGCTCCTGCCCGACCGGCAGGAGCCACCCCGCCGGTCGAAACCCCTGTGGCGCAACCGCGACTACAACATCCTGTGGATCAGCCGCTCGCTGACCGAGGTCGGCTTCAACGCCTCCACCATGGCCTTCCCACTGCTGGTGCTCGCCGTGACGCAGTCCCCCGGCACCGCGGGCCTGGTGCAGGGCGTGAACGCGGCCGCCCAACTGGCCGCCGGCCTGCCGGGCGGAACCCTGGTGGACCGGTGGAACCGCAAGGCGGTGATGCTGTCCTGCGAAGCCGTCCGCACGGTGGCGCTGGTCTGGCTCGTCTGGATGATCTGGACCGGCACGGTGGCCGTCTGGCACATGGCCGCGGTGGCCGCGGTGCTCGGCGTGTGCAGCGCCCTGTTCGACCCCGCGGAGGAGGCGTCGCTGCCGCACGTGGTGCCACCGGACCAACTGGCGACCGCGGTGTCGATGAACCACGCCCGCAACGCGATCGGCAACCTCATCGGCACCTCGCTCAGCGGCGCGCTGTTCGGGGTGAAGCGGATGCTGCCGTTCGTGGCGGACGCGCTGACCCATGTCGTGTCGTTCTGCATGCTGCTCTTCGTACGGCTGCCGAAGCCGGCGCGGCCGGAGCAGGGGGCGCCGCCCGCGAACCTCCGGCGGGAGACGCTGGAGGGCCTGAAGTGGGTGTGGAACCACCGCCTGATCCGGGTGACGGCGCTGTGCGCGATCGCGGTGAACTTCCTGTTCCAGGTCCTGTACCTGGTCATCATCGTGGTGGCCCAGCAGAGCGACGTGCCCGCGGCGCAGATCGGCGTGATGGCCGCCATGTTCGGCGCGGGCGGCCTGCTCGGCGCCCTGGCGGCCCCCCGCCTGTACGCACGGTGCGGGCCGCGGGTGTCGGTGGTCCTGACGTTCTGGGTGATGGCGGTCCTGGCCCCGGTCACCCTGGCCACCGGAAACGGCATCGTCATGGGCCTGGTGCTGGCGGGCATCGCCTTCCTCGCGCCGACCGCCAACACGGCGATCAGCACGTACCAACTGCTCACCACGCCGGATCGGCTCCGCGGCCGGCTGAGCGGCGTCATCGGGCTGGTCGCGGGCGTCTCGACGGCGCTCGGCCCCATGATGGGCGGTCTGCTCATGGAGGTCGCCGGTGCCCGCTGGGCGATCCTGCTGTCCACGCTCGGCATCGCCGTGACGGCGGTCGCCGTCACGTTCAACCGCACGCTGCGTGGCTTCGGCGGCCGCGACGCCGCTCCGCCCGCCGCGGACGGCCCCGGGCCCGGCTGACCCGGCAGCACACGAAGAGCGGGTCCCGCCGGCGGCTGCCGGCGGGACCCGCTCCCGTTCCCGGCCGCCCCGGAGGCGGCCGCCCCGGCCCCTACTCCGCCCGGTCCACCCGGACGCTGCCGTTCTGGCTCTTCAGCTCGACGGACCGATCGCTGCCCTTGGTGTTCGGCACCGAGGAATGCGACCGTCCGTTGGTCGCCTTCGCCGTCACCCGATACGTCTCACCGCCCTTCGGCAGCGTGACGTTCACGTTCCCGTTGCCGGCCGAGGCGGTGACCTTCCGCGGCGGCGCCGCGAACGTGGCCTGCACCCGCCCGTTGGTCGTCGTCGCGGAGAATTCCTGCGAGGTGATGCCGGTCGCCGAGACATTGCCGCCGGAGACCGTCAAGCCCAGCTTTCCGGAGATCTTCTCCACCTCCGCGGAGGCGTCCTTGACGTGCAGATCCAGAGGCTGCGCGAGCCCCGTGGCGCTGACCGGGCCGGCGGTGCTCGACACGTCGACGGCCGCGCCCTTCGGCACCGTCACCGTGTAGGCCGCCTCGCAGGACAGGGAGATGCCGTGGCAGTCCGTCCGCAGGGTCAGCGTGGACCCTTCCAGGGACCACTCGGAATTGTCCGAGTCCCCTGCCTTCCCCTTGAGCGTCCGCTGGACGCGGACCCTCCCGTCGTTGTCACCGGTTTCCAGCCGCACCGATGAATTGGCTGCTCTGATGGACAGCTTCTTGCCCGCGTACTCGAAGTCCCGCTTCTCGCTCTTGCTTTCGTCGCTCGTCGTCATGTCACACGAACTCACCACAAGGGACACGACAACGGCCCCGAGCACAGTGGAAATCAGGCGCGCGCGATTCACTATTCGTTCCCCCTCAGCAGGCGGCGATTCCACCCGCCTGCGCGACGTGGGAATCCCGTGATGTCACTGCCGGGGACCGGACCTCCGGCCCGGTCCCCGGCCAGAACACTCTATGTGCACCCGCCCGCGATTTTCCCGATGTGACCGAAAAGCAGGAGCACAACGATGACTTCGGGACTTCTGTCGCGCCGCGAAGGCCAATGGCGCCGCCGAGGCAACCCGCACGGCCGCTCTTGCGTTGTTCCGTTGCGGGCACCGGCGGTGCCGCCGGGGGCACTTGGCATTTGTACACGGCGGGGACTTCCGGGCGAATGTCCCGAAACCCCGGGGGCCGGAGCCACCGGCCCGGCCCCCGGGGTTTCGCCGGTGCGCCGGACGCGGCGCGCCTACGCCCGGCCGGCCGTCTTCTGGGTCCTGCGGGAGACGGAGTCGATGACGACGGCTGCCAGGAGGACGGCTCCGGTGATCATGTACTGAACGGCCGAGGCGATGCCCAGGAGGGCCATCCCGGAGGCGATGGACTGGATGACCAGGACGCCCAGGAGAGCCGACCAGGTCTTGCCGCGGCCGCCGAACAGGCTCGTACCGCCGATGACGGCGGCGGCGATCGCGTTCATCAGCAGGCTGCCGGCGCCGGAGGACTGGTTCGCGGCGTTGATCTGGGAGGCCAGGAACATGCCCCCGACGGCGGCCATCGTGCCGGCGAGGGAGAACACGGAGATACGGACGAACGCGACGTTGATGCCCGCCCGGCGGGCCGCCTCGACGCTGCCGCCGAGAGCGAAGACCTTGCGCCCGTACGGGGTGCGCCGCAGGACGAAGTCGAGGACGACCACGACGCCGAGGAAGATGACGACCGCGAGCGGCAGGCCCTTGTACTGGTTCAGCAGCCAGGCCACCAGGTAGGCGGGGACCGCGAGGACCACCGTACGCAGGATGATCTCGCTCAGCGGCCTGCTCGGGACGCCCGCGGCCGCGCGGCGGCGCGCGTCGAGGAGCGAGAGGCCGAGGAAGGCGAGGACGGCGACCGTCGCCAGGCCGTACGCGGCGGCCACATCGGTGAAGTAGTGGTTGGTGAGCTGGGCGACCAGACCGCTGTCGTCGAGGTTGATGGTGCCGTTCGAGCCGAGCACCTGGAGCATCAGGCCGTTCCAGCCGAGCAGCCCGGCGAGGGTGACGACGAAGGCGGGCACGCCGACGCGGGCGAAGAAGAAGCCGTGCAGGGCACCGGCCACGGTGCCGGTGAGGAGGGCCAGGATGAGGGCCGGCCACTCCGGCACGCCGTTGTTGATGGTGAGGACGGCGAAGACCGCGGCGGCCAGACCGCTGACCGAGCCGACGGACAGGTCGATCTCGCCGAGGATCAGCACGAAGACGATGCCGACGGCGATCAGTCCGGTGCCGGCGGCCGTCACGAACAGGTTCGAGAGGTTCTCGGCGCCGAGGAACGCCGCGTCCTGGAGCTGGAAGACGATACCGATGACGACGAGGCCGACGACGACCGGCAGCGAGCCGAGTTCGCCGCTGCGCGTCTTGTGCCGGAACTCGTCGAGGTAGCCCTTGAAGCCCTGCTGCCGTACGAGCAGCCGCGGGTCCACGGCGGTGACGGCGCCTTCTGCCGGGGGCGCCGCGTCGACCGGCTCGTCGCCGGTCTCGGAGAGGTTGGTGGTCACTTCTTGGCCTCCGCGGTGCGGGCCGTGCGCCGGGTCACGGCGTTGTCCGTGGCGCCGGTGATGGCGGAGATGATCTCTTCCTGACTGGTGCTGCGGACCTCGAAGGTGCCGTTGTTGCGGCCCAGCCGCAGCACCGCGACCCGGTCCGCGACAGCCTTGACGTCGGCCATGTTGTGGCTGATGAGGAGGACGCCGAGACCGCGCTCGCGCAGCCGTTCCACGAGGTCGAGGACCTGGGCGGTCTGCTCGACGCCGAGCGCCGCGGTGGGCTCGTCGAGGATGACGACCCGGGGCTCGCCGAGCAGGGAGCGGGCGATGGCGACGGTCTGCCGCTGGCCGCCGGAGAGCGAGGCGATCGGGATGCGCACGCTCGGGATGCGGATGGCGAGGGTGGCGAGCAGCTCGCGGGCGCGGCGCTCCATCTCGACCTCGTCCAGCACCCCGGCGCGGACGATCTCGCGGCCGAGGAAGAGGTTGCCCACGACATCGAGGTTGTCGCAGAGCGCGAGGTCCTGGTAGACGGTCGCGATGCCCAGTTCCTGGGCGGTGTGCGGCCGGTCGACGGTGACCGGCCGGCCCTCCCATTCGACGACGCCGTCGTCGGCGGGGCCGACGCCGGCGATCGCCTTGACGAGGGTGGACTTGCCGGCGCCGTTGTCGCCGACCAGGGCGACGACCTCGCCGGGGTGGATCTCCAGTTCGACATCGGTGAGCGCCTGGACGGCACCGAACCGCTTGGAGATTCCGCGCAACGCCAGCACGGGCGCAGCGGACACGTGAATCATCTCCTTCACCGCCTGACCGGCGGGAACGCGCCGTCCGGCGCCGGGCCCCGGGCCTTCGGCCGACGGGCGGGGCCGGCGGGCGGCGGGGCCGGGCGGACGGCCGGGCTCACTTCAGGCCGGCCTGGGCGCAGGCGGACCGGAACTTGGCGGTGCAGATCTCGGCCTTGGTGAAGAAGCCCTCCTGGCCGACGTACTTCGCGATGTCGCCCTTGGTCAGCGCGAAGGGCGTCACGATGACGGACGGCACCTTCTTCGCGGTGGCGCTGTCGACGGTGGACTCGGCGATCGCGTCGAGCTTCTTGCCCTGGGCGAGCGCGACGGCCATCGACGCGGCGGCGTCGGCCTCCGGTTTGTACGGCTTGTAGACGCTCATGAACTGCTCGCCGCCGAGGATGCGCTGGACGGCGGAGAGTTCGGCGTCCTGGCCGGTGACCGGCGGCAGCTTGGTGAACCCGGCGCTCTTGAGGGCGGTGATGATGCCGCCCGCCATGCCGTCGTTGGCGGAGTAGACACCGATGATCTTGTCCTTGCCGAGCGAGGAGATGGCGCCCTTCATGTTCTCGTTGGCGTTCTCCGGCTTCCACTCCTTGGTGTCGTACTCCTTGCCGATCTTGACCTTGCCGTCGAGCACGGAGTGCGCGCCGTCCTTGTACATCTTGGCGTTCGGGTCGGTGACCGACCCGTTCATCATGACGATCTCGCCCTCGTCGACCTTGTCACCGAGCGCCTTCAGGAGCGACTCGCCCTGGATCCGCCCGACCCGCTCGTTGTCCACGGAGGTGTACGCCCTGATCGGGCCCTCGGCCAGCCGGTCATAGGCGACGACGGGTATGCCCTTGTCGTCGGCCTTCTTGACCGAGGCGGCGATGGACTTGGCGTCCACGGCGTCCAGGATCAGCGCGTCGACCTTCTTCGTGATCATCGTGTCGACCTGCTGCTGCTGGACGGCGGGGTCCTGCTTGGCGTTGTCGTAGAGGATCTCGGTGTCCGGGCCCGCCAGCTCGCGGATCTTCTTCTCGATCAGCGGCTTGTCGAACCGCTCGTAGCGCGCGGTCTGGTTCTCGGGCAGCAGGAGGCCGATGGTCAGCGGCCCCTTCTTGTCCTTCCCGGCGTTCGCGTCGCCGCCGGCTTCCTTGGCGGAACCGCAGGCGGCGAGGCCGCCGGCCAGCGAGACGGCGGACGCGGCCACGGCAGCACGACGCAGATGCGTGTTCACGGATGAAACCTCCCTGACGAGGCCGCGCCGTTGCGGCCGAGGTGGCTGGAAGTCAACTCGGCCGCTCGCAGACCGTCAAGGAGTAAATACTTAACGAGATGACAACGGTGCCATGCGTTAGCTGTGTGAACTCAGCGTGCTTCGTGCCGTCAGGCAATGGCAGAGGTACCCGTGCTGTCGGCGGGCCGGGCACCGGCGACGGCGGGCACGCCGGGGGCCGGCCGCCCGCCCGACGGCGCGGCCCCCTCGGGGGGCAGCGTGCCGTCCAGCAGCGTCGAGTCGCCCATCTCGCTCAGGACGAGCGCCAGCGCGCCGAGCACCTCGGCGCGGCCCCCGAGCGTGCCCGGGACGACCCCGAGCTGCCGCGCGGCGCTGGGGATCGCGTACCGCGACACCGACTCCCTGATCGGCCCGAGCACCAGCTCCCCGGCGTCCGCGAGGTCGCCGCCGAGCACCACCCGGCTCGGGTTGAGCAGATTGCACAGGTTGGCCACGCCGCTGCCGATGTGCCGCCCCACGTCCCCGATCACCCGGCGGCACCCGGGGTCACCCTCCCGGGCCAGCCGGACCACCTCCGCCATCGTCAGGTCGGGGCCGTGGCTCGGCTGGAGCAGCGGCAGCACGTACCGGGCGGCGGTGAAGGTCTCCAGGCAGCCGCGGTTGCCGCAGCGGCAGACCGGCCCGGCCTCGTCCAGCGTGATGTGCCCGATCTCGCCGGCCGTGCCGCCCGGCCCCCGGTAGATCCGGCCGCTGATGACCAGGCCTGCGCCGACGCCGCTGGCGACCTTGATGTACGCCAGGTCGGCGGCGCCGCGTCCGCTGCCCCAGACCAGCTCGCCGAGCGCGCCGAGGTTGGCGTCGTTGTCGACGTACACGCCGACGCCGAGCCGGCCGGACAGCTCCTCGCCCGGGTTCGTACCACTCCAGCCCGGCAGGATCGCGGTCGAGCCGAGCGTGCCGGACTCCACGTCGATGGGGCCCGGGACGCCGAGGCCGACGCCGATGACCTTGCCGGGACCGACACCGGTCGCCTCGACGAGCCGGTTGACCAGGCGCTCGGCCCGGTCGAAGCCCTCCGCGGCGGAGGCGTCCACGTCGATCGGCTCGGTCTCCTCGGCGAGCACCTGGTGGGCGAGGTTGCCGACCGCGACCCGCAGGTGCGAGTGACCGAAGTCGACGCCCACGACGATCCCGGCGTCGCCGGAGAGCGAGACGCTGCGGGCCCGGCGGCCGCCGGCGGAGGTCGGCGTGACCTCGACGGTCCCGGCGTCCTTCAGTTCCCGAACGATGTTGGAGACCGTGGCCGCCGACAGGCCCGTACTCCGGGCGATCTCCGCCTGGGTGAGGGAGCCCGCCATACGCACCGCGCGTACGACCCGCTCCAGATTGGCCCGGTGCAGCGAGGACTGCGAACCCGGAGTCTCCATCGACTCATCCACTCCCGCCTGTAGCGCCCGGCACGACGACCGGCCGCCGGCCGGGCCACACCGACGGGACCCGGCTTGTCTCCAACATGTGAATCTAAGCTGACGTGCCCGGGTCCGGTTCCGTCAAGTCCTCGACCGGGTACGCCGGGCCCGTGGCCGAATCCCGGCCCTCCGGCGGGCAGCGCAGCGGCCCCCGCGGGACGGCGGGGGCCGCTGCGCCGTGCGGTGTACGGCGTGCCGCCACGCGGCTCGCGCGCCGGGGCGCGGGCTACTTCAGGGCGCCCGCCGTCAGGCCCGCCACCACCTGCCGCTGGAAGATGATGTACGCGCCGAGCACCGGCAGCATGGCGATGGTCAGCCCCGCGAACAGGCCGGACCAGTCACCCTTGTAGCCCTGGCTGACCGCCAGCGCGACCAGCCCCTGGGTCAGCACCTTCTTGTCCGGGTCGCCGACGTTCAGCACCGTCGGCAGCAGGTACTGGTTCCACTGCCCCAGGAAGTTGAAGATGCCGACACTGATCAGCCCGGGTTTGGCCATCGGCAGCATGACCTGGAAGAACGTACGCGTGTGGGACGCGCCGTCGATGAGCGCGGCCTCCGCCACCGACGACGGCAGCGTTTTGAAGAACCCGCTGAGGAAGAAGACGGTGAACGGCAGGGAGTAGGCGACGTAGACCAGGATCAGGCCGTGGTAGGTGTCCAGCAGGGCCATGTTCTTCATGACGAAGAACAGCGGGACCAGCGCGAGGATGACCGGGAAGCCCATCCCGCCCACGAACAGGAAGTAGACGAAGCGGTTGCCCGGGAAGTCGAACCGGGCCAGGACGTATGCCGCCATCGCCCCCAGCAGCATGGTCCCGATCAGCGATCCGCCGACCACGATCAGCGAGTTGAAGAAGTACTGGCCCATGTTCGCCTTGTCCCAGGCGCGTGACCAGTTGTCGAAGTGCAGGGCCGACGGCAGCCCCCAGGGCGAGCCGAAGATCTCCCCGTCGTCCTTGAAGGAGCTGACCACCGCCCACAGCAGCGGCATGGTCACCAGCAGGCCCCAGATGACCAGGACGCCGTGGGAGAAGACGTTCAGGACCCGGCCCCCGCCGCTCCCGCCGTTGCCCCTCTCGCCGCTCCGGCCCGTCGCGGCCGGGGTCTTGGTCTGCACGCTCATCAGAACTCCAGTCGCTCACGCCGGCCCAGCCGCATGACGATGGCCGAGAAGATCAGGGTCACTATCAGCAGGGCGACGCCGATCGAGGTGGCGTAACCGGCCTGACCGTCGCGGAAGGTCTTCTGATAGACGTACAGCGGCAGCACCTCGGTGGAATAGTCCGGGCCGCCGGGCCCGACGCTCATGATCTGTACGAAGGCGAAGGCCGACACGTCCAGGGCCAGGATGCCCATATAGATCCAGCCGGTCTGCACGGTGTCCCACAGCAGCGGCAGGGTGATTCTGAAGAACGTGTTGATCCGGTTGGCGCCGTCCAGCAGCGCGGCCTCGTAGAAGTCCTTCGGTATGGAACTCATGCCGGCCGAGAAGAGCACGACGTAGAAGCCGACGTTGGCCCAGATCATCGCGCCCATGATGCACCAGAGCGCGAGTTGCGGGTCGCCCAGCCAGTTGGGCTGCACGTCGTCCAGCCCGACCGCCTGGAAGAAGGCGTTCAGCGCGCCGCTCTCCGGGTTGTAGGCGAACTGGAAGAGCAGGGCGACGATCGGGACCGACAGCACCTGCGGGAAGAAGTAGAGAATCTTGTACGTGCCGGACCCGCGTACACCGCCGATGACCGCCTTCTTCCTGCGGCGGCCGCCGACGTTGAGCATGAAGGCGAAGAAGAGCCCGAGCGAGAGCGTCACCACCGGCAGCAGAAGCAACAGCGCCACACTGTTTCCCACCGAGGCCCAGAAGACGCTGTCCTTGAAGAGGCGCGTGTAGTTGTCGAACCCGACCATTTTCATGTCCGAGCTGAGGCCGGTCCAGTCCGTGAAGGAGTAGTAGATCGCCTGCACGAACGGCGATATCACGAAGATCGCGTATATCGCCAGGGGCAGGACCAAGAACCCGGCTATGAAGCGGTATTTACCGTGCTGCATGACTACCGATCCCGTTCTTTCCCCGCGACTGCCGTAAAGGCCACCGCTGGTGACGCGTGAGATGCACCGGTCAGCGCTTGTACTTCTTGACGCTGCTGTCGTCGCGCGTCTCGTCCGCGTACTTCTGGATCTTGTTGATCGCTTCGTCGGGAGTCATCCGGCCCGCCATCATCTCGCCCAGCACGCCGACGCCGATCTTCTCCTTCTGGAGCGCCACGTACCAGTCCTGCAACCGGGGGTTGACGATGTTCCGGCCGGCTTTCCGCAGGACCTGCTGCGCCGATTCCAGGCCCGGGGGCAGGGTCAGGCCCTCCGTGCCGCCGTTGAGCGAGGTCAGCGAGGAGACCTGCTTGATGAAGTTCTGCGAAGACTTCTTGCTGAGCATGATGCGCAGCATCTCCATGCCGCCGGGGGCGTTCTTCGCCTGCTTGGGCACGATGAACGGTTCGCCACCGGAGGCCCAGATCGTGCCGAACGGCAACTTGTCCGAACCGGAAAGGCTGGACGGGGGACCGACCGCGAGCTGGAAATCCGGGTTCTTCTCGATCTGCTTGGCCGACTCGTTCTCGACCCAGGAGCCGTTGGGAATGAAGAGGGCGCTGCCCTCGGCCCACGCCTTCCCCGCCTGGAGGTGGTCCAGGCCGGGCGAGCCCTTGAGGACGTACCCCTTCTTGTACAGCTCGTAGTACGCGTCGAAGGCCGCCTTGACCGCCGGGTCCTTCCAGGCGTTCGGCTCCAGGTTGTCGATCCTCCGCAGCACCTCCGTGCCGCCGATCTTGGCTATGAAGGGGTACAGGCTGAAGGGGAGGTAGTAGGGGTACTTGCCCGGGTAGGTCCAGCCGGCCACGCCCTTCTTCTTCGCCTTCTCGCACACGGCGAGCATCTCGTCCCACGTCTCGGGATATTCGGCGTCGGCCACCTTCTGGAGGTTGGTCCGGGAATACCAGAGGCCGTAGACCGTGTACGCGTAGTAGAGGATCCAGGTTTCCTCGCCGCCGAACTGCCCCATCTCGACCACGCCGGGGCGCAGGGTGTCGCGCACCTTCTTGTCCGGGTCGTCCGCCGACGGGGCGTCGAGCAGCGGCGTGAGATCGGCGAGCTGGTTCTTGGAGACCAGCGTGCCGAAGTCCATCTGTTCGGCGCCGGAGTTGTCCACGAGATCCGGCGGGTTGCCGCCGTTGAACCGCGGCTGGAGCGTGGACTGAATCTTCTGGGTGGAGGTGAGCTTGACCTTGCCCTTGGTCTTCGGGAAGGCGGCGATGTATTCGGCCTGGGCGTCCTTGGCGTATTTGTCGCCGAACCCGCCGTCGAAGATGACGACGTCGAGGGCGGCGCTGTCATTGACCGCCAGCGGATTCTTGGCGGACTTCTGCCCCTTTTCGACCTTCTCGCCGCCGCCACCACCGCTGCTGGCGCACGCGGACAGCGCGCTCATGGCCGGTACGGTGACGATTCCGAGCGCCGCGGCCCGCTTGATCAGGCCGCGACGGCTGAAATCTGAGGTGGATCCCATGCGCAAGTCCTCGCCTTCTTCAGGACTCAGGCGGTGTACCGGAGCCACCCCGGCACCGCGGGTCAGATGAAGCTGAGTTGTACGGGATGTGCACCGGGCGCGCTAGAGATGTGCGGGGCCGATTTCTTGTCCTGCCCCGCAGGTCCTCCCGGGTCCGCGACGTCGTTCGCACAGTCGCTCGGACGCCGACAGGTATAGTCCACTTCACGTCAACTCGGCAAGATCGTAAGCAAGTTCGGGCCGCCATCTTTCCCGAGTTGAGACCTCGTCGGTATGCGTCGCTTCCACCGGAAACTTCTGGCCGCCGCCCGCGGGGTCACCCTTGACAACAAAGACCCCACACACCTTACTTATCTCTGCATTACGCATCTGACAACGATGTCAGCACCGTGGAATGTCGCTTCGTTGAGAGGTACGCGTGCGGCTCAGACACCGGCACAGACCCCTGCTCGGCACGGTCCGCCCCGTCGCGCTCGCGGCCGCGGCCCTGCTCGTCCTGACGGCGCACTCCCCCGCCGTCGCGGCTCCGCCCCAAAAGCCGCCGACGGAACGGCAGTTCCGTTCCTCCTTCGAGGCCACCGACCCGCAGCCCGCCTGGCAGGACACCGTCGAGACCGGACCGGACGGCGCCGGGAAGGCCTCCGGGGTGGGCCCGCAGAGCGGCCCGGGCGCCGGTATGAGCAGCCACCCCGACACCGGCCCCACCGCCTCCCCCACCGCCAGGACCAACGCGGGCTTCAGCGGCCTGCGGGCCCTGCGGTACGCGGGGACGCACACCGCGGCCGGCCGCGGCTACTCGTACAACAAGGTCTTCGACGTCGACGTGCCCGTCACGGCCGCCACATCACTGTCGTACAAGGTCTTCCCCGAGATGGCCGCCACCGACCTGGGCTACCCAGCGACCCATGTCGCGCTCGACCTCGCCTTCACCGACGGCACCTACCTCAGCGAGCTGCGCGCCACCGACCAGAACGGCGCCCCGCTGACCCCGCGCGGCCAGGCCGCCGCCAAGACGCTCTACGTCAACCAGTGGAACCACCGCTGGTCGCGCGTCGGCGCGGTGGCGGCGGGCAAGACCGTCGACCGGATCCTGGTCGCGTACGACGCCCCCACCGCGCCGAAGACGACGCCGGCCTTCCGCGGCTGGGTGGACGACATCACCCTCGGCCCCGAGGCCCGGCAGAAGCCGCCCGCCCACCTCGCCGATCACGTGGCGACCACCCGGGGCACCAACTCCAGCGGCAGCTTCTCGCGCGGCAACACCTTCCCGGCCACCGCCGTGCCGCACGGCTTCAACTTCTGGACGCCGGTGACCAACGCGGGCTCCACCGACTGGCTGTACGAGTACGCGCGGAAGAACAACGCCGCCAACCTGCCCACCCTCCAGGCGTTCGCCGCGAGCCACGAGCCGAGCCCCTGGATGGGCGACCGGCAGACCTTCCAGGTCATGCCGTCCACGGCCGCCGGTACCCCGGACGCGGGCCGCACCGCCCGTGCCCTGCCCTTCCACCACGCCAACGAGACCGCGAAGCCCCACCACTACGGCGTCACCTTCGACAACGGTCTCAAGGCGGACATCGCCCCGACGGACCACGCGGCGCTGATGCGCTTCACCTTCCCCGGCGACGACGCGAACCTGATCTTCGACAACGTCAACAACAACGGCGGGCTCACCCTGGACGCCGGGCGGGGTGTCGTCACCGGCTTCTCCGACGTCCGGAGCAACCTGTCGACCGGCGCCACCCGGCTGTTCGTGTACGGCGTGCTCGACGCGCCGGCCACCGCGGGCGGCAAACTCAGCGGCGGGGGTGGGCCGGACGTCACGGGCTACCTGAAACTGCGGCCCGGCGCCGACCGTACGGTCTCGCTCCGCATCGCGACGTCCCTGATCTCGGTCGACCAGGCACGCGCCAATCTGGAACGCGAGATTCCGGCGGGCGACTCCTTCGAGCGGGTCCGGGACCGAGCCCGTGCCCAGTGGGACGGCATCCTCGGCCGCATCGAGGTCGAGGGCGCGAGCCGGGACCGCCTCGTCACCCTCTACTCCAGCCTCTACCGGCTCTACCTCTACCCCAACTCCGGATATGAGCAGGTGGGCACCCGCGCCCGGTACGCGAGCCCCTTCGCGCCACGGACCGGCCCGGACACGCCGACGCACACCGGGGCGAAGATCGTCGACGGTGCGGTGTACGTCAACAACGGCTTCTGGGACACCTACCGCACGACGTGGCCCGCCTATTCCCTGTTCACGCCCGAACAGGCGGGGAAAATGGTCGACGGCTTCGTCCAGCAGTACAAGGACGGCGGCTGGGTCTCCCGCTGGTCCTCCCCCGGATACGCGGATCTGATGACCGGCACCAGCTCGGACGTGGCATTCGCCGACGCGTACCTGAAAGGCGTGAAGTTCGACGTCACGGCGGCCTATGACGCGGCGGTGAAGAACGCCACCGTGGTACCGCCCGGCCCCGGTGTCGGCCGCAAGGGCATGACCACCTCGCCCTTCCTCGGCTATACGAGCACGGACACCAAGGAAGGCATGTCCTGGGCGCTGGAGGGATATCTCAACGACTACGGCATCGCCCGTATGGGACAGGCGCTGTACGAGAAGACGAAGAAACCGCGCTACAAAGAGGAAGCGGCGTACTTCCGCAACCGCGCCCGCGGCTACGTCAAACACTTCGACAGCGCGGTCGGCTTCTTCCAGGGCAAGGACGCGGCCGGCAACTGGCGGCTGCCCCCGGACCGGTTCGACCCGCGCGTATGGGGCCACGACTACACCGAGACCAACGCCTGGTCCTTCGCCTTCACCGCACCTCAGGACACCCGCGGCCTGGCCAACCTGTACGGCGGCCGGGCGGGCCTGGCGAAGAAACTCGACGCGTACTTCGCCACCCCGGAAACCGCGGCGAGGGAATTCGCCGGCTCGTACGGCAACGTCATCCACGAGATGACCGAGGCCCGGGACACCCGGATGGGCATGTACGGGCACAGCAACCAGCCGTCGCACCACATCGCGTACGCCTACGACGCCGCCGGACAGCCGTGGAAGACCCAGCAAAAGGTCCGCGAGGTCCTCTCCCGCCTCTACCTGGGCAGTGAGATCGGCCAGGGATATCCGGGCGACGAGGACAACGGTGAGATGTCCGCGTGGTACGTCTTCAGCGCGCTCGGTTTCTATCCACTGGTGATGGGGGCGCCCGAATACGCGGTCGGCTCCCCGCTGTTCACCAGGGCCACCCTTCATCTGGAGAACGGCCGCGATCTCGTCGTCGAGGCCCCGCGCAACAGCGACCGCAATGTGTACGTACAGGGCCTGCGGGTCAACGGAAAGCCCTGGCATTCCACCGCGCTGCCGCACTCCCTGCTCGCCCGCGGCGGCACCCTGGAATTCGCGATGGGACCGCGGCCCTCCGCCTGGGGCACGGGCAGGAACGCGGCACCGTCGTCCCTCACGACCGACGACCGGGTGCCCGCACCGGACGGTGACCTGACCGCGCCGGGCAGCAGCCCCCTCCTGGACGACACGTCGGACACCACGGCGTCCTTCACATCCGTCCCCGTGACCTTTAAGTCGGCGGCGCGGGTGACCTCGTACACCCTCACCTCGGCGGCGAAGGGCGACGCTCCCGCCTCCTGGGTGCTGGAGGGCCGGGACCGGCACGGCAAGTGGCGGACGGTCGACCGGCGCCGGGGCGAGTCCTTCACCTGGGACCGGCAAACCCGGGTGTTCACGGTCAAAGCGTCCGGCAGGTACTCCCGTTACCGCCTCATCCCCACAACCCGGGCGACCCTGGCGGAGGTTGAACTGATCGGCCCGTCGCAGCGGACGCCCCGGACCGATGGATCAGATCATCCGCAAACCGGTTGACATGTGAAGGCCTTGTGCAAAGATCCTGAGGATCACGCGACGCACCTCATGTAGGTGCGTCGCGCCTCATCACCTGTCAAATGGAGAATTACGTGGCCAAACTTCTCGGCCGTAAGCACGGGCGCGCCCTGTCGCGTCTGGCTGTCGCGGCGGTAGCCGCCGCCCTGGTCGGCACCAGCGCCTCAGCCGCGGTGGCGGACGCGCCGGCGCCGGTCCCCGCCCCGGTCAAGAAGCTCGACATCGGCGCGGTGACGCAGACCGCGCCGAAGGCCCGTGCCTCGGCCCGCGTGCAGGCCCAGGACGCGCCGGTCTTCGGCCTCTTCGGCGTCGAGCGCTCTTCCGGTTTCCTGTACCACTACGACCCGAACGGCACCGGCGGCCTCGACGAGCGCCTGTTCGCCGGAGCCGACTGGGACCTGCTCAAGGCCGCGGCCCCGGTCGACCACAACGGCGACAGCCGGGGCGACGGCCTCTGGGCCTGGGACTACGCCGGCAACCTGTACTACTCCGACGCCCGGACCGAGGACGAGGCCCGGACGATCGGCAGCGGCTGGAACATCTACGACAAGGTCCTGTCGCCGGGCAACCTGGGCGGCGGCACCGCGTACGACGTCCTGGCACGCGACAACTCGGGCGTGCTGTGGCTCTACCTCGGCTACGACAACGGCAAGGTCGACCCGCGCGTCAAGGTCGGCGCCGGGTGGGGCGGCTACACCCAGATCTCCGGCAAGGGCGACCTGACCGGCGACGGCAGGGCCGACATCGTGGCCCGGGACTCCTCCGGTGTGCTGTGGCTCTACAAGGGCACCGGCAACTACAAGGCGCCCTTCTCGCCTCGCGTCAAGATCGGTGCGGGCTGGAACGCGTACAACACCCTGGTGTCCACCGGCGATGTGGACATCGACGGCCAGGCGGACCTGCTCGCCCGTGGCACCGACGGCAAGCTGTGGCTGTACAAGGGCACCGGCAACGCCTCGGCCCCCTTCGCGCCGCGCAAGCAGCTCGGCTTCGGCTACAACACCTACAGTTGGCTGTTCTAGCCCCCAGGCCACCGGCAGCCGGGAGACTCCGGTCGGCCGCCCGCCGGTGAGGTGATGGTGCGACGCGTCCTCGAAGGGCGCGTCGCACTGCTTTTCCCGGCGCGGCGCGGCGGCCGGGCGGCGCCGTTCCCGTACGGACGAGGGCCGCACCCCGGACGGGGTGCGGCCCTCGTCGTGTCACCCGCTCGCGTACGCGGCGGGTGTGCGGCTTACTTGCGGATCAGCGAGCGCAGCACGTACTGCATGATGCCGCCGTTGCGGTAGTAGTCCGCCTCGCCGGGGGTGTCGATGCGCACCTTGGCGTCGAACTCGACGCTGTCACCGTCAGCGGCTCCGCCGCGGGCTGCCTTGACCTTGACGGTCTCCGGGATGCCGCCGTCGTTCAGGGCGGTGACGCCGGTGATGTCGAAGGTCTCCTCGCCGGTCAGGCCCAGCGACTGCGCCGAGGCGCCCTCCGGGAACTGGAGCGGCAGCACGCCCATGCCGATGAGGTTCGAGCGGTGGATGCGCTCGTAGGACTCGGCGATGACGGCCTTGACGCCGAGCAGCGCGGTGCCCTTGGCGGCCCAGTCGCGGGACGAGCCGGAGCCGTACTCCTTGCCGGCCAGGATGACCAGCGGGATGCCGGCCGCCTGGTAGTTCTGCGACGCGTCGTAGATGAAGGAGACCGGGCCGTCCTCCTGCGTGAAGTCACGCGTGAAGCCGCCCTCGGTGCCCGGCGCGATCTGGTTGCGCAGGCGGATGTTGGCGAACGTGCCGCGGATCATGACCTCGTGGTTACCGCGGCGCGAGCCGTAGGAGTTGAAGTCGCGGCGCTCGACGCCGTGCTCCGTGAGGTACTGGCCCGCGGGGGTGTCGGCCTTGATCGCACCGGCCGGGGAGATGTGGTCGGTGGTGACCGAGTCGCCCAGCTTCGCCAGGACGCGGGCGCCCTGGACGTCGGAGACCGGGCTGGTCTCCATCGTCATGCCCTCGAAGTACGGGGGCTTGCGGACGTAGGTGGACTGCGGGTCCCACTCGAAGGTGTTGCCGGTCGGGATCGGCAGCGCCTGCCACTGGGCATCGCCCGCGAAGACGTCCTCGTACGACTTGGAGAACATGTCCTCGCCGATGGCGTTGGCCACGACGTCGTTGACCTCGGCCTCGGAGGGCCAGATGTCCTTGAGGTAGACCGGGTTGCCGTCCTGGTCGGTGCCGAGCGCCTCGGTGGTGATGTCCACCTTCATGGAGCCGGCGATGGCGTACGCGACGACCAGCGGCGGGGACGCCAGGTAGTTCATCTTGACGTCGGGGTTGATCCGGCCCTCGAAGTTGCGGTTGCCGGAGAGCACCGAGGTGACCGCGAGGTCGGCCTCGTTGACCGCCTTCGAGATCTCCTCGTCCAGCGGACCGGAGTTGCCGATGCAGGTGGTGCAGCCGTAGCCGACCAGGTTGAAGCCCAGCTTGTCCAGGTAGGGCGTCAGGTTCGCCTTGTCGAAGTAGTCGGTGACGACCTTCGAGCCGGGGGCGAGGGTGGTCTTGACCCACGGCTTGCGGGACAGGCCCTTCTCGACCGCCTTCTTGGCCACCAGCGCGGCGGCGACCATGACGTAGGGGTTCGAGGTGTTGGTGCAGGAGGTGATCGCGGCGACGGTGACGGCGCCGTGGTCGATCTCGTACGTCGAACCGTCGGCGGCGGTGACCAGGGTCGGCTTGGTCGGCGTGCCGTTGGAGACCGCGGGGGCGTCGGAGGCCGGGAAGGACTCCTTGCCCGCCTCGTCGAGGTCCGCCTCGCTGACGTAGTTGCGTACGTCGTGGGTGAACTGCCGGGCGGCCTCGGCCAGGACGATGCGGTCCTGCGGGCGCTTCGGGCCGGCGATCGACGGGACGACCGTCGACAGGTCCAGCTCCAGCTTCTCGGAGAAGTCCGGCTCGGCGGCCGGGTCCAGCCACAGGCCCTGCTCCTTGGCGTACGCCTCGACCAGGGCGACCTGCTGCTCGGAGCGGCCGGTCAGCTTCAGGTAGTTCAGCGTCTCGTCGTCGATCGGGAAGATCGCGGCGGTGGAGCCGAACTCCGGCGACATGTTGCCGATGGTGGCGCGGTTGGCCAGGGAGGTCGCGGCGACGCCCTCGCCGTAGAACTCGACGAACTTGCCGACGACACCGTGCTTGCGCAGCATCTCGGTGATGGTCAGCACCAGGTCGGTGGCGGTGGTGCCGGGCTTGAGCTCACCGGTCAGCTTGAAGCCGACGACGCGCGGGATGAGCATGGAGACCGGCTGGCCCAGCATCGCGGCCTCGGCCTCGATGCCGCCGACGCCCCAGCCCAGCACGCCCAGGCCGTTGACCATGGTGGTGTGCGAGTCGGTGCCGACGAGGGTGTCGGGGTACGCCTGACCGTTGCGGATCATGACCGTACGGGCCAGGTGCTCGATGTTGACCTGGTGGACGATGCCGGTGCCGGGCGGGACGACCTTGAACTCGTCGAAGGCGGTCTGACCCCAGCGCAGGAACTGGTAGCGCTCCTTGTTGCGGCCGTACTCCAGCTCCACGTTCTGCTGGAAGGCGTTGGCGGTGCCGAACTTGTCGGCGATGACGGAGTGGTCGATGACCAGCTCGGCCGGGGCCAGCGGGTTGATCTTCGCCGGGTCGCCGCCCAGCTCCTTGACGGCCTCACGCATGGTCGCGAGGTCCACGACGCACGGCACACCGGTGAAGTCCTGCATGATCACGCGGGCCGGCGTGAACTGGATCTCCTGGCTGGGCTGCGCCTGGGAGTCCCAGCCGCCCAGCGCCCGGATGTGGTCGGCGGTGATGTTCGCGCCGTCCTCGGTGCGGAGCAGGTTCTCCAGCAGCACCTTCAGGCTGTAGGGCAGGCGGGCGGAGCCCTCGACCTTGTCCAGCCTGAAGATCTCGTACGACTCGTCGCCCACCTGCAGCGTGCTGCGGGCGTCGAAGCTGTTCGCCGACACGACAGTCTCCATTCCATGCATGATTCGCGCGTACCACCGCAATCCTGCCGTCACAGATCCTTGCCGATCAGCTAAGGTAAGGCTAAGTTAGGCAAGCCTTACTAGCGCGGCAGCGGTACGCCTCCCGGCAGATATCTCGATGTCGAGATAACTCTAGTACATCCCTGCCGTGCGGTCATGCGCACCCGGCCGCCGATCGCACCCCCGAGCACACCCGGCACGAAGAGGCCGCAGTTCGCGACCGGACCCGCGCGGAGCGACCGCGCGACGCGACCGGGCCCGGAAGCGGCCACCGGCACCGGATGCCGGCCGTCGAAGTGCCCGGAATCGAGCAGAAATTAGGTTAGGCTAACCTTTGCCGCGTGAAGGTCGGTGAAGAACTCCCCCAGACCGCGCAGCCCCGCGGCCACACCCTCTCCGCCACGGGTGTCACCGTGGCGTACGACGGTGTCGACGTCGTCCACGAGGCGTCCCTCCAGCTCGCGCCCGGACAGGTGACCGTACTGGTCGGCCCGAACGGCAGCGGCAAGTCGACGCTGCTGCGGACCGTGGCGCGGTTGCAGCGGGCGCGGAACGCGGCGCTGACCCTCGGCGAGGAGACGGACGGTTTCGCGCTGACACCCCGCGAGTTCTCGCGGCGGGTCGCGCTGCTGCCCCAGGGGCGGCCCACGCCCAGCGGACTGACCGTGCGGGACGTCGTGGAGTTCGGGCGGTACCCCTACCGGGGCCGCTGGGGCCGGGCCGACCCGGGCGGGCCCGCGGCGGTGGAGCGGGCACTCCGGATGACCGGGGTCGCCGACCTCGCCGAACGGGGTGCCGAGCACCTCTCCGGCGGCCAGTTGCAACGGGTGTGGCTCGCGGGGTGCCTCGCGCAGGACACCGGCGTCCTGCTCCTGGACGAGCCGACGACCTACCTCGACCTGCGCTACCAGGTGGAACTGCTGGACCTGATACGGGACTTGGCCGACGACCACGGCATCGCCGTCGGCGTGGTGCTGCACGACCTGGACCAGGCGGCGGCCGTCGCCGACCGGATCGTCCTGCTCCGGTCGGGCCGGGTGATCGCCGACGGGGAGCCCGAGGACGTCCTCACCCCGCAGCGGCTGTCGGACACGTACGGCATCCGGATCGAGGTCTCCACCGACCCCTCGACGGGGCGGCCGCGCACCCGCGCGATCGGCCGGCACCACACCCGGCGGACGCCGCACGACCGCACACCGCGGGACCGCACGCGCACGCCGCCCGGCGAGACGCCGCAGGACGGCACGCGGACACCGCACGGCGACACGCCACAGACCGGCGACATGCCGCAGGACAACAAGCAGAACGCGCGCGACGCGCACAGCGAAAGGCTCGGTGCCACCTCATGAGACGACTCCTCCTCACCGTCGCCGCGGCCACCGCCGCCGCGCTCACCCTGGGCGCGTGCGGGACGACCGAGCCCGCCGCCGGCCGGGCGGAGAAGTCCGCCGGGCACCTCACCCTCACCGGTGCGTCCGGTACGAAGGTCGAGCTGGACGGGCCCGCCAAGAAGGTCGTCGGGACCGAGTGGAACGTCGTCGAGCACCTGGTCTCGCTGGGCGTCGATCCGGTCGGTGTCGCCGACGTCAAGGGGTACAAGTCCTGGGACACGGCCGTACCGCTGAAGAACGAGCCGAAGGACATCGGCACCCGCGGCGAGCCGAGCACGGACGCCGTCGCCGCCCTCGCGCCCGACCTCATCGTCGCCACCAGCGACCTGCCCGAGGCCGCCCTCACACAGTTGCGGAAGATCGCCCCGGTGCTGGACCTGAAGGCCGCCGACGCCGCCGACCCGATCGGGCGGATGACCGAGGACCTGGAGCTGATCGCCAAGGCCACGGGCACCACGGAGCGGGCCGACGCCCTCAAGAAGGGGTTCGAGGCGAAGCTCGCGGAGGGCAGGCGGAAGCTGGAGAAGGCCGGGCGCGAGGGCACCGCGTTCGCCTTCGCCGACGGTTATGTGCAGGGCAGTCAGGTGACCATCCGGCCGTACACCACCGGTTCCCTGCTCGGTGCGGTGAACGGGAAGCTCGGTCTGCGCAACCCCTGGACGATGAAGGGCGACCCGGGCTACGGGCTCGCCGGCACCGATGTCGAGGGACTGACCAAGCTCGGTGACGTGGAATTCGCGTACATCGGCAGCGACACCGACAAGGCCAGCAATCCGTTCACCGGGGCCCTCGCCGGCAACGCGGTCTGGACGTCGCTGCCGTTCGTGAAGGCGGGCAAGGTGCACCGGCTGCCCGACGGTGTGTGGATGTTCGGCGGCACCGGGTCGATGGAGTCGTACGTCGACTCCGTCGTCGCCGCGCTGACGAAGTGACGACGGGGCACGCGTAGACATCATGGCCGTCACCACCACCGCTCCCCCGGCCCCCACCGCGACGGCGGCATCCCGGAGAGGCGGCGCGGTCGCGGTGACGGCCGGGCTCGTCCTGCTGATCGCCGTCCTCGCGCTCGTCGACATCGCGCAGGGCACCTCCGGCGTCGGCGCGGCGGAGGTCTGGAAGGCGCTCACCGGGCGGGCCGACGCGGCGGACGCCTCCGTCGTCGTCGCCTCCCGGCTGCCGCGCATGGCCGCCGGGCTGCTGGTCGGCGCGGTCCTCGGCATGGCCGGTGCCGCTCTCCAGGCCGTCAGCCGCAATGTGCTCGCCGCGCCCGACACGCTCGCGGTCAACGCCGGTTCCTATCTCTCGCTCGGCCTGGTGGCCGCGACCGGCGTCTCGCTGCCGCTGCTCGCCTCGTCCGGCGTCGCCTTCGTCGGCGGGCTGGCGACCGCGGCCGTGGTCCTCGGACTGTCCGGCCTGGGCGCCGGGACCGTACGGCTCGTCCTGGCGGGCAGCGCGCTGACGCTCGGCCTCACCTCCGTCACCGAGGGGCTGCTGCTGCTGTTCCCCGAGCGGACGGAGGGACTGTACGCCTGGAATCAGGGCAGCATCGCGCAGAACGGTTTAGGCGGAGTGCTGTGGATGCTGCCGCTCGCCGTCGTCGGACTGGCGGGGCTGCTGCTGGCCGCCCGCCGGGTCGACGCCCTGGCGCTCGGCGACGACGCCGCGCGGGGGCTGGGCGTGCCGGTGCGGGCCACCCGGGTGACCACCGTCGTGCTGGCCGCGCTGCTGTCCGCCACGGCCGTCACCCTCGCCGGGCCGATCGGCTTCGTCGGGCTGAGCGCGCCCGCCGTCGTCCGCCTGCTGGCCCGCCGCTACCGCGACTTCGCCCGGACGCGCGCGAGCTTGACGCGGTCCGCGCTGACCGGCGCGGCACTGGTGCTCGGCTCGGACGTCGCGCTGCGGGCGGTGGTGCCCGCCGACGTGGCGGTGGCCGTGCCGACCGGGGTGGTGACGAGTCTGGTCGGCGCCGTCTTCCTGGTGGTGCTGGCGACCCGGGGCCGGGACAGCGGCGCGGCCGCCCCGCCCGACCGGTTGCGCATCCGCAGCCGGACGGTCTTCCTGACGGTGGCCGGGACGCTGGTGGCGGCGCTGATCGCCGTGACCGTCGCCTCCGTACTCCTCGGCGACGCCAAGCTGCTGCTCGGCGACGTCCTGAACTGGACGCAGGGCAGGGCGGGACAGGCCGTCTCCTTCGTCCTCGACACCCGGGTGCCGCGGGTGCTCGCCGCCCTCCTCGCGGGAGCGGCCCTCGCCCTCGCGGGCACCCTGGTCCAAGCGGTGACCCGCAACCCGCTCGCCGAACCGGGCGTCATGGGCGTCTCCGGCGGCGCGGCGCTGGGTGCGGTGATCCTGGTGACGACCGTGCCCGAGGCCGGGCCGACGGGCCTGGCCGCCGCTGCCTTCGCGGGCGCCGCCCTGGCCTCGGCGCTCGTCTTCGGGCTGGCCGCGCGCGGCGGCTTCCGGCAGAACCGCCTGGTGCTGGTCGGTATGGGGGTCGCCACCGCGAGCGCCGCCCTGATCAGCCTGTTCATCGTCCTGACCGATCCGTTCAACGCCACCAAGGCGCTGACCTGGCTGTCCGGTTCGACGTACGGGCGGACGCTGCCCGACCTGCTGCCGCTGGCCGTCGTCCTCGTGGCGGGCCTCGCCGTGGCGGTCGCGCGGCGCACCGCGCTCGACCTCGTCTCACTCGACGAGGACACCCCGAGGCTCCTGGGGCTCGGGGTGCCCCGATCCCGCCTCGGCTTCCTGGCACTGGGCGTCCTGCTGAGCGCGGCGGCCGTCGCCGCCGCCGGGACCATCGCCTTCGTCGGCCTGGTCGCCCCGCACGCCGCCCGCGCCCTGGTGGGCCGCCGGCACGTACGGGTGGTGCCGGTGGCGGTGCTGCTGGGCGCGGTGCTGGTGGGTACGGCGGACGTGGTGGGCCGCACGGTGATCGCCCCGGCCCAACTGGGTGCGGGGCTGCTCACGGCGGTCATCGGCACGCCGTATTTCCTGTGGCTGCTGGTACGGACCCGCGGGGCGGGGCGGTAGGGGGACGGAGCCGGGGCGGCCCGGGGCGGGCACCGGGCCGCCCCGGCTCCGTACGGAAAAGCACCGACCGCACGATCGAGGCGTGACCGCCGGGCCGCACGGCAGCCGTTTCCGCAAACTTCCCCATTGCACCCCCTCACAGGGAAGTTTAGGGTGCGTTCGTGAACGATCGTCTCTACTCCGTGGAACAAGTCGCCGAGCGTCTGGGCCTGCACGTACGCACCGTCCGCAACTACGTGCGCGACGGCCGGCTCGCCGCTGTCCGCATCGGCAAGCAGTACCGGATCGCCCACGAGGACCTGGAAGCCTTCACCGGCCGCCCGGTCCCCGCCGCCCCGGGGGACCCGGCCGGAGGGCGGCGGCACACCGAGGTGTCGAGCGTCGTCGGGATCGACGCGGTCGACGCCCGGACCGCCGGCCGGCTGGCCACCCTCCTGACCGGCGCGGCCGCCACCCGCGGCCACGGTGACCAGCCCCTGCGGGTCGAGACGGCGTACGACCCGGAGCGGGCCCGGATGAAGGTCATCATCATCGGCGGCCTGGCCGACACGGCCCGGCTGTTCGACTACATGGAAGGGGTGCTCTCCTCGTGAGCACGATCTACCGGTCCGCGGCCGGCGAGCAGGAGCTGCAGCGGCGCTACCAGGAGGCGCTGGACCACTGGCCCGTCCCCGCCGAACATCTCCGGATACCGACCCGCGAAGGCGAGACCTTCGTCCTCGCCTCCGGGCCGCCGGACGCTCCGCCCGTGGTCCTGCTGCACGGCTCGGGCACGAACGCGACCATGTGGCAGGGCGACATCGCCGCCTGGTCGCGGCACTTGCGCACGTACACCGTCGACGTCATCGGCGAACCGGGCCTGAGCGCGCCGTCCCGCCCTCCCCTGGCCTCCGACGCGTACGCACAGTGGCTCGACGACGTACTGGACGGCCTGAAGCTCACGACCACCTCCGTCGTCGCCTCCTCCCTCGGCGGCTGGCTGGCCCTGGACCACGCCACCCGCCGCCCCGGCCGGGTGACCCGCCTGGCCCTGCTGTGCCCCGGCGGCCTGGGGAGACAACGGGTGGGTCTGCTGTTCAAGTCCCTGCTCCTGCGTCCGCTCGGACGCTGGGGCATGCGCCGTTCGGTGCGGAGCGCCACCGGTCTGACGCCGGCGCAGGCGGAGCCCGTCCTGGAGCAGGTGGCGCTGACCTTCCGGCACTTCATACCGCGCACGGAACGGCTGCCGGTCTTCTCGGACGACGCGCTGCGCGGCCTGGACACCCCCCTGCTGGTGATCGCCGGCACCGACGACGCCCTATTCGACTCGTCGGACACCGCCCGGCGGGTACGCAAGCACGTCCCGGACGCTACCGTGCGGCTGCTGCCCGGCGTCGGTCACGCGATCTTCGGTCAGACGGATGAGGTTCTCGGGTTCTTGCGGGGGTGAGCGACGGGGATGGAGGCCGGGCCCCGGCGCCGGGGCGGACGCGGCCCCAGGGGCCGGGACCCGAACTCAGGCCCGGGTTCGCGTCCGCCCCGGGGCCGGGCCCCGCGTCGAAGCCCTCCGAACCGGCGCTTCCCCGGCGCCCCCCTCACCCCGCCGACAAGCCCGCCCACACCAAGGCCACGACCTCGTCGTCCGTGAGGCCTTGGGCGCGGGCCTCGGCCACCAGCCGGCCCACGTGTTCGGTGAGGCGCACGCGGCCCGGGGAGGCGTCGCCGGTCACCACGGCGCCGCGGCCGCGGCGGAGTTCGATCAGGCCCTCGCCCTTCAGGCGCTGGTAACCGCGCAGCACCGTATGGACGTTGACACCCAGGGACTCGGCGAGCGCCCGGGCCGCGGGCAGGCGTTCGCCGGACCGTACGGAACCGTCGGCGAGCGCGCCCCGGACCGCGGCGGCGATCTGGTCGCCGAGCGGGACCGGGGAGGCGTGGTCGATGCGGAAGAGCACGTCAGGCCCCCTGGCCGGAGTCGGAGCCGGCGCCGGAACGGGGGTCGGCCCCAGCGGTGGGAGCGGCCGCGCGCGCCCGCGCGGCGAGTGCGTTCAGGAGTGCGGCGGCGGTGGCCGCGTCGTCGACGGTCACCACGAACACGCGGCCGTTCGTGAGCCGCAGGGCGAGCGCCTCACCGGCGCGCAGCACGATACCGCTGCGTCCGGACCGGATCCGGTAGCCCCAGCCACCGAAGTCGGCCAGCGGGCTGACCTGCTGGACCCCCGCTTCGGCCATCCGGTCGAGCGGGATGCGCAGCCGGGGGCGCGGCACCAGGGGCGAGGCGACGGTCAGGCCGCGGTGGTCGGCGGTGACCCGTACACCCGCGAACGCGAGGCAGGTCAGACACGCGATGGTGAAACCCGCCGCGCCGGCCCAGTTCGACATGAGGCCGAAGAGCACGCCGACGGCCAGGAAGCCGGGGCCGAGGACGACCAGGACGGGCGAGCCGACGGTCCGCGACCAGCCCGCGGTCTCGCCGGCCGCGAGGGCCAGGGGCGGTGTCACCCGTGACGGCCCGGCCACCTGGTCCGCCCGTATTCGGTCGCGTCCGGCGCACAGCCAGCCCACCGCCCCGCTCACCACCGCCACGCCCAGAGCCAGGCCCAGGTGCCCCAGCGGGAGCCGGACCGCCGACGCGTCGCCGGCGTCCGCGTTCACCAGCAGGATCGATACCCCCAGACAGCCGAACAGGCCCGCCATCCCGTAGCCGACGCCGATCGCCCAGCGCAGCACCCCCGCCGCCTCGTTGCGCAGCACCAGTACGCCGATGACGGCACCGAAGACGAGGGGCATGGCCGCCCACAGGACGAGGAAGTCGACGGCGTCGGCGAAGTCGTCGCTGGTGCCGCCGGCGGTGAAGTGCACGGCCAGCGGATCGGGTATGCGGTCGCGCAGCGCCGAGTAGAGGGCGATGACGGTCGCGATGGCGAGGAGGAACGGCAGTACGGCGATCAGCGCCCGCCAGGGGCGACGGGTCGCGGGCGGTCCGAAGGCGGGCTCGACTTGCGCGGTATTCACTGGCAGCTCCCTTTCTTTGTTCGCATTGTAGTAGAACAAGCTCGTCACCCATAGGGCGGCCGAACACCACCCCCACCAGTCGCCCAATTACACGCAGATCTCATATCTGAGATACCGTCTTGCTCATGGCAGACGACTACCTCGTACGCATCGGCAGGCTCATCCGCGACGCGCGGCAGCACCGGGGCTGGACCCAGACGCAGCTCGCGGAGGCGCTCGGTACGAGCCAGAGCGCGGTCAACCGCATCGAACGCGGCAACCAGAACATCAGCCTTGAGATGATCGCGAGGATCGGCGAGGCGCTGGACAGTGAAATCGTCTCACTCGGGTATGCGGGACCCATGCACCTGCGCGTCGTCGGTGGCCGGCGGCTGTCCGGAAGCATCGACGTGAAGACGAGCAAGAACGCGTGCGTGGCGCTGCTGTGCGCCACGCTCCTCAACGCGGGCCGCACCACGCTGCGCCGGGTGGCCCGTATCGAGGAGGTCTACCGGATCCTGGAGGTGCTGGGCAGCGTCGGCGTCCGCACCCGCTGGATCAACGACGGCAACGACCTGGAGATCGTGCCGCCGGCCGAACTCGACCTGGACGCCATGGACACGGAGGCGGCACGCCGCACCCGCAGCGTCATCATGTTCCTCGGTCCGCTGCTGCACCGCATGGACCACTTCAAGATCCCGTACGCGGGCGGCTGCGACCTCGGCACCCGGACGATCACGCCGCACATGACGGCGCTGCGCCACTTCGGCCTGGAGATCACCGCGACGGAGGGCACGTACCACGCCGACGTGGACCGCTCCATCTCCCCCAAGCGCGCGATCGTGCTGACCGAGCGCGGGGACACCGTCACGGAGAACGCCCTGCTCGCCGCCGCGCGGCACGACGGCGTCACGGTCATCCGCAACGCCTCCTCCAACTACATGGTCCAGGACCTCTGCTTCTTCCTGGAGGAGTTGGGCGTACGGGTCGAGGGCGTCGGCACCACCACGCTGACCGTGCACGGCGTCGCGCACATCGACCGCGATGTGGACTACGCGCCCTCCGAGGACCCGGTCGAGGCGATGAGCCTGCTGGCGGCCGCCGTCGTCACCGAGTCCGAACTGACCATCCGCCGCGTCCCGGTCGAGTTCCTGGAGATCGAACTCGCCGTCCTGGAGGAGATGGGCCTCAACCACGAGCGCAGCGCGGAGTACGCCGCCGACAACGGCCGCACCCGCCTCATCGACCTGACGGTCCGCCCCTCCAAGCTCCAGGCCCCCCTGGACAAGATCCACCCCATGCCGTTCCCGGGCCTGAACATCGACAACGTCCCGTTCTTCGCGGCCATCGCGGCCAGCGCCCAGGGCCAGACCCTCATTCACGACTGGGTCTACGACAACCGCGCCATCTACCTCACCGACCTCAACCGCCTCGGCGCCCAGGTCAAACTGCTGGACCCGCACCGCGTACTGATCGACGGCCCGACCCGCTGGCGCGCGGCAGAAATGATGTGCCCACCGGCCCTGCGCCCCGCGGTCGTCATCCTGCTGGCCATGATGGCGGCCGAGGGCACCTCCGTCCTGCGCAACGTCTACGTGATCAACCGCGGGTACGAGGACCTGGCGGAGCGGCTGAATTCCATCGGGGCCCAGATCGAGATTTTCCGGGACATCTGAGAAGCGGATGCCGCTGCGCCCTTCCCGACCTGCCCGAATGTGGGCCTGGAGGGGGCGCGGCGGCACCTCTGAGGCATCGCTGGGGCCTTGGGCCCGGACCGGGCCTGTTCCCGGTCGCGAAGCGCAGCTCCGTTCGCACCGCCGCAGGTGGTGCCGCGCAAAGGGCGGTCGGGCAGGGAGTGGGCGGTGCACCGGTCGCCCAGGGCGGTCGATGCGCGCCGCCCGGCGCCGTGGGCGCTGGGCGGCGGGGGTGGTCAGCAGCCGGTGTTGTGCAGACCCGGCGTCTCGAAGTTGCCCTGGCCCGCGACTGACAGGAGACCGTAGATGGTGCTGCAGCCCAGGTTCTGCTTCTTGAACTTGTACGTCTTCGTGTCGCCCTTCTTGACCGTGTACGCGTTGCTGATGTGCTTCGTGTGGCCCTTGCGGTAACCGAACTTCACGGTCACCGGGGAGCCACCGGTCTTCCCGTACACGAGGTTGACGGTGTGGCCGCCGTCGATGATGCCCACGCAGAGCGTGCCGTTGGAGAGCTGGGTGCAGGAGGGGCCCGCGTTGCGGGGAGCGGCCGACGCCGGAGCCGCCAGGCCCGCGGCAGCGAGGAGGGAGGTGGCGAGTACGACGCCGACCCGAGTGTGGTTGCGCATGGGGAAAGTTCTCTTCCTGCAGGTCACAGTGCTGATCACCGGCCAGGTTACCCAGGCGTCAATGAGGCCGCCAAGGCGGATGGGCCTGGACAATCGCCCTCTCACCTTCCGGATGGTCGTGAGATTCCGATGCGCTCCCCACGAGCATCTCGCCATCTGCGGCGTCAGACACCTGTATTGAACGCGCAGGTCGCGGCAGGCACTCCCTACACAGCGCGCGTTCACCGCGGTCCGAGGCAGGAGGCGGAGGCGGGCCGACTGGCGGGATTGGCCCCTCGCGGCTGCCTCACGGACGGGCGCCTGTGCTTCTCTGGGCGGTGGCCGACCCCGCGGTCGGCCACGCCGAGTGCAGCACGCAGGTGTGCGCGGCGCTCTGACTGCCCGCGCGGCCGCATACGTGACAAGTAGTCGCATACGGGACAAGAGGAGGAACCCGTCGATGCCTCCCTCCACGCCTCCCCCGCTCGCCGGCCGGCTCACCGACTGGTTCCTGTCGACCGCGGCCTGGCTGACCACCCCGCTGGCGCCGGACGACTACCTCGGCCTGATCGATCCCTTGCTGTCGGCGCGCCACCCGGCGGGCCGGATCATCGCCGTGCGGCCGGAAGGCCCCAGCGCCGCCACCCTGGTGATCAGGCCGGGGCGCGGGTGGGCAGGGCACCGGGCCGGGCAGTATCTGCCCGTCGGTGTCGCACTGGACGGCGTGCGGCACTGGCGCACCTACTCGCTGACCTCCCCGCCCGGCGGGCCCGGTGCGGCGCTGACCATCACGGTCAAGGCGGACCGGGAAGGCCGGGTCTCGCCGCGTCTGGTCCACCGCACCCGGCCCGGCACCGTGCTACGGCTCGGCCCTGCCCAGGGTGATTTCGTACTCACCGATCCGCCGCCACGTCGGATGCTGATGGTGTCGGCGGGCAGTGGCATCACGCCGGTGATGGGGATGCTGCGTACGCTGTTGAAGCGCCACCCCCGGCAGTCCGGCCGCCCGGACGTCGTCCTCCTGCACAGCGCTCCCACACCGCAGGAGTTCCTGTTCCGCGCCGAACTGCGGGAGATGGCAGTGCGGTTGCCGTGGTTCCGCCTCCACGAACGGCACACCCGGCCTCGCCCTTGCCCCGCCGGTCCAGCGGAAGAGGCCCCGTCAACACAACGGCTGTCCCCCACCGACATCACCGAGCTCTGCCCGGACTGGCGCGCCCGTGAGACCTGGGCCTGCGGTCCGCCCGGCCTGCTGGCCGCGCTCGAAAAGCACTGGGCGGCAGCCGGCCTCACCGAACGGCTGCACACCGAGCGCTTCCACCTCACCCCGTCCCGCCCGCCGCACCCCGACGCCCCAGGCAGCCGGGTCCGCTTCGCCAGGAGCGGCATCGCGGCGGAGTCCGCGTCGGCCGTCCCGCTGCTGGTGACCGGGGAGCAGGCAGGAGTGCCCATGCCGTACGGCTGCCGCCGCGGCATCTGCTTCGGCTGCCTCGTGCCGCTCCTCGATGGCCGGGTACGCGATCTGCGGACCGGCGAGGTGCACGGCGAGCCGGGGAAGCCGATCCAAAGCTGTGTGAACACCGCGGCAAGCCCACTCACCCTCGACATCTAGGCATGTGAAGGAGCCTCCGTGGCGACCACCGCCCCCCGCCTGACTCCCGAGCGGATCGAGGAATTCGGAGCGGAGCTCGACCGGATCCGCGCCGATGTCGTCGCCGAACGCGGCGCCGCCGACGCCCGCTACGTCCACACCGTCATCGCCGTGCAGCGCGGACTGGAGGCAGGAGGCCGGGTCGCCCTCGCCGTCTCCCTGCTGCCGCCCGCCTGGCTGGCGGGCACCGGGATGCTGACCACCGCCAAGATCCTGGAGAACATGGAGCTGGGTCACAACATCCTGCACGGGCAGTGGGACTGGATGGGCGACCCGGCCGTCCACTCCACGACCTGGGAGTGGGACTTCCCCTCCCCCGCCGATGCCTGGAAGCACACCCACAACCACCTGCACCACACCTACACCAATGTGGCCGGACGCGACCGCGACCTCGGTTACACGATCCTGCGCATGAGCGTCGACCAGCGCTGGCGCCCGGCCCACCTCCTGCAGCCGCTCTACGCCGCTCTCCTCGCGCCCGTCTTCGAGTGGGGCATCGCGCTGTACGACCTGGAGGCGGACGCCGCCCTCGCCGGTCGCAAGAGTTCCCGACGCCTCCTCAGCGACACCGCGGGGCTGGCCCGCAAGGCCCTGCGCCAGTTCGCCAAGGACTACGTGCTGTTCCCCCTGCTCGCGGGCCCGTCCGCGGTGCCCTGCCTGCTCGGCAACCTCACCGCCAACACCCTGCGCAACGTCTGGGCGCACACCGTCATCTTCTGCGGGCACTTCCCTGGCGAGGTGCGGACCTTCACCGAGGAGGAGATCGACGGCGAGAGCCGGGGCGAGTGGTATCTCCGGCAGATCCAGGGCTCGGCGAACCTCCAGGGCAGTTCCCTCTTCCACCTCCTCAGCGGCAACCTCAGCCACCAGATCGAACACCACCTCTTCCCCGATCTGCCCAGCAACCGTTACGCCGGGATCGCCCACCGGGTGCGCGAGACCTGCGAGACCTACGGCATCCCGTACGTCACCGGCCCGCTGCGCCGGCAGTACGCCTCCACCTGGGGCCGTATCCTGCGCCACGCGCTCCCCGGCGCAAGCAAGCGACACGACCCGTAGCCGACGGCTCCGCCGAGCCACCCGCCCGCCTCGGTGGGCGGGTCGACGGCAAGGTCATCCCCTGACCCGGCGGGACATCCGGTCGGCGCGCCGCGCGCTCCGTCCAAGGGCATCGGCCAAGCAGTCCCGATGTGAGCAGGACGGCGCCCTCCGCCCAGACCGATCGCTCGCCGGACGCGGTAGACTTGGTGTCACCGAGAGCATTTCGCACACTGGCTCAGAGCTGGAGTCGTTCTCGGAGAACGACGACCCCCAGGCAGACGACGTCGCCCGTCGTGGTGCCTCTCAGGTGGGACCGAGCCATGACCGTGCTCGACGAACCGACGACCTCCTCCACCAGCCCCCGGACAGCCAGGCTGCGTCTGACACCGACGGATCGCCGTAGTGGCCCGCTGGACGGCGCCTGGTGGCCCTGCTCCCGCGATCTGGCGCGCGAACTGCCTTGCCTCACCGCCGCCTTGGACCACTTGTGGGGACGCATCACCCACGTCACGGTGAACCCGTCCCACTGGCCGGTGATCCCGCGCAAGGTGCCCGTCGACGGCCACGTGGTGCGGGTGGGCGCGTTCGGTGCCGAACAAGACCCGCACGAGCTGTTTCTCGCCTCGTACACCGTGGGGCGCTGGGATCTGCTGATCGTGCCGCCCGAAACCGCCCCGGACCGTGCCGCGGCCCTCATGCGCGCCGCCGCCGATCCGCACAACACCCGTACGGCAAGCGGTCTCTTCGAGACCGTCGGTCCGCTGGCCGTTGCGTGTAACCGACGGACGGCGGGTACCCGGAACGTGCCGCCCGGCGCAGCCGAGTGGGAGAGCGAGGGCGGAGCCGTCCGCACGGCCCCGGCCCCGGCCAGGTAGGCCCGGCCTGCCGCACGTACGGCGGATCACCTTGGTGGCTGCGGCGCCTGAGCAGTCCGCTGCCCGGCACCGGCCAGGACCACCGCGCTCCCGACGCCGCCTCCGTGCGGCCCTGAAGGAGATGGCATGACACACCGCCCGCTGACCGACCTCCCCGAGCGCACCACTCCCCGTCCGCAACCCGCCGAGACCACCGAGGCCCCCCAGGGGCCCCTGGTGGCACCCGGTTACGCCGATGTCCGTATCGAGGCGGCGTCCCCCGAAGCGGCCCGGCTGGTCGCTCAGACGCTGCGCGACCGCTACGCCGGCGCCGAGCAGCGCAGTTACCCCGACGCGCCCGACGGCGGCACCAGGCTCCACCTGACGGTCGACACCACCCGCGCCCCCGACGCCGCGGAAGCCCCCCGGCCGTGGCCGGTCGCCGGCCGGCCCCACCACGACGAATGCGCGGTCACCGTCCCACGGCGGCCCACGCCCACCCCGCACGAACCGTCCGCAGACAGGCTGACGCAATGACCATCACCAGCGCACCCGCGGCCACCGCGCGCCCAGTCCTCCCCACCCGTCTCGCCCTGCTCCCGCAGGGCACCGGCCT
Source organism: Streptomyces sp. NPDC018045 (assembly GCF_044327445.1). Classification (NCBI taxonomy): domain Bacteria; kingdom Bacillati; phylum Actinomycetota; class Actinomycetes; order Kitasatosporales; family Streptomycetaceae; genus Streptomyces; species Streptomyces sp. NPDC018045. Next base: position 96,533 of record NZ_JBIRFL010000002.1, on the reverse strand, counting down.
GCACCGGATCGACGGAGCATGGTGGCCGCGCACCCGCCATCTCGCCGACGAACTCCCGCCCCTGCTCGACACGCTGGCACCCCGCTGGGGCCGCATCACCCGGGTCACCGTCGACAACGCCATGTGGCACACCGGTCCCAACCGCCTGGTACTCGGCCGTCGAGTCATCCACATCAGCCGGTCCGTCGGGATGGGGCACCACCGGAGCGTGTGTCTGCTCGCCCTGGGCACCGGCCGGTGCGACCTGCGCGTCATAGCGCCCGACACCCCACCGGACCAGGCCGAGCACATCATGTCCGCCGCCTCCCGCGCGGACGGCGGCACCGGAGCACCGGCCGGCCCGGCGGGCTACGGCCCGCACCGTCTCCCCACCTGACGCCCGCCTCGCGGCGGCGCGCGGCGCGCCGCCTCCCGCCGTTCCGGCGCCTTCCCTCCCCGCAGGCCCAGGGCCCCGGCCGCGCCACCAACCTGTGGCCGCCGGCCCTGCTCTCCTTCGGCGAGAGCTGGCACCCCCTCCACCACACCGACCCCACCTGCGCCCGCCACGGCGTCGACCGCGGCCAGCTCGATCCGACCGCCGCCGCCATCCGCCTCTTCGAACGCCTCGGCTGGGCCACCGACGTCCGCCGGCCCGCCCCCGCCCGCCTCGACCACTGCCGCCACCGACCGTCGCTTCCCAGACCGCGGCCGGTCACATGAGACACGGAGTTGCCCCGCACCACGATGCTGCGGAAAAGCACCCATGCCTGGGCAAGTCGACCCGCCTGAAGTATCCCGCCTGCCTGAAGCCCCCCACCCTCCAACCGATTTCGGCTCCTCAAGGTTGGTGAAGGCTGTTGCTTTCGGAGTCAAGTGGTGGCCTGCAGGGCGCGGTGGGCCACGGTGCGCAGGTGGTCGAGGACGTCCGGGTCGGCGTCGAGGGTGTAGTCGGTGTCGAGGGCGGCGAGGGTCTGGGGGATGCCGGTCAGGTGGTTGCTGGAGCAGTCGACGGTGCAGGTGTTCTCGTCGAGGGGCTGGATGCGGTCGGCCAGGGCCCAGGTGCGGCGGCGGAGGGTTTCGGCGGGGGCGTGGACGGTGGCGATGGCGCGGTAGCAGGCGGGGGCGGTGGCGATTTTGCCGGCGACGTAGGCGGCGGGGTCGTCGTCAGGGACGGGGCGGGGGGTGAAGTGGTGGCGGGTGGGGGTCGGGTCGGTGATGCGGTCGAGGCGGTAGATGCGCCAGTCGTTCTTGCCGGTGTCGTGGGCGAGGAGGTACCACAGGCCGCCGGAGGCGACGAGGTGGTGGGGTTCGACGCGACGGGGGGCCTGGGCGCCGCCGCGGGGGGTGTAGTCGAAGGTGACGGTCTCGTGGTCGCGGCAGGCGATGGCCAGCAAGGCCAGGGCCGCGGGGGCGGTGCGCGGGCCGCTCGGTGCCCAGTCGATGGTGGCGGTGGTCTGCTGCAGGGCGGCGACCTGGGCGCGCAGGCGGTGCGGCAGGACCTGTTCGAGTTTGGCCAGGGCCCGCAAGGTGGTTTCCTCCATGCCGGTGAGGTGGCCGGCGGCGGTGCGCAGGGCGACGGCGGTGGCGGTGGCTTCGTCGTCGTCGAGTAGGAGGGGTGGCATGGCGGTGCCGGAGGCCAGGCGGTAGCCGCCGGCGTGGCCGGTGGTGCCTGCTACGGGATAGCCGAGTTCGCGCAGGCGGTCGATGTCGCGGCGGATGGTCCGGCCGGTGACGCCGAGACGTTCGGCGAGTGCGGTGCCGGACCATTCGCGGCGGGTCTGCAGCAAGGACAGCAGGCGGAGCATCCGTGCGGGTAGGTCGCTCGTCATGTTTTCCATAATGGCGCCCTTTACGGACGTGAGGTGTCCTAAAAGCCTCCTAGCGTGAGGGGCATGTCCGAGAACAAACACCTCCGAACTCCCTCGAACGCGGTCGATCCGCGCAGGTGGGCGGCGCTGGTCGTGGTGCTGGTCGCCTCCTTCATGGACGCGGTCGATGTGACCGTGGTCCACATCGCCTTGCCCGGCATCCAGGCCGGGACCGGGGCGTCGACGGCGCAGATGCAGTGGATCACCGGCGGATACGCGCTGGCGTTCGCGCTGGGGCTGATCACCGGTGGCCGGCTGGGTGACCTGTTCGGCCGCAGGAGGATCTTCCTGCTCGGCGTGGTCGGCTTCACGCTCACGTCACTGGTGTGCGGGGTCGCCGGGAGTCCGGAGATCCTGCTGGCCGGACGCATCGCGCAGGGCGCCATGGCGGCGCTGATGGTGCCGCAGGTGCTGTCGATCATCCATGTCACCTTCCCCGAGCGGGAGCGCGGCAAGGTCTTCGGGATCTACGGCTCGGTCATGGCCCTGGGGACCCTCGCCGGGCCCCTGGTCGGCGCTCTGCTGGTCGAGGGGGACCTGTTCGGCCTCGGCTGGCGTCCGATCTTTCTGGTCAACCTGCCGCTGGGCATCGCCGGGCTGGTCGCCGGGGCGCTGCTGATCGGCGAGTCGAAGGCCGAGCGGGCCGCCCGCCTGGACCTGGCGGGTGTGGTGCTGGCCTCGGCGGGCCTGCTGGCGCTGGTTCTGCCGCTGACCCAGGGCCGTGAGCTGGGCTGGCCTGCCTGGACGTACGGGTCGATGGCCGCCTCCGTGCCGGTGCTGGGCGCGTTCGTGGCCTGGGAACGGCGCCTGGCGCGGCGGGGCGGATCACCTCTGGTGGTGCTGTCGCTGTTCTCCCGGCCCAGCTTTGCCGGCGGGCAGGGCGTGCAGTTGCTGTTCGGCCTGGCCTCGGGGGTGTTCTTCCTGGCCTGGACGCTCTACCTGCAACTGGGGCTGGGCTTCTCGCCGCTGAAGGCGGGGCTGTCGGGGATGCCGCTGTCGGCGGCCATGATGGCCGGCGCCGGGCTGTCCATGCAGGTGCTGGTGCCGCGCTTCGGACGGCGGGTGCTACAGGCCGGCGGGCTGCTGGCCGCCGCGGGCATGGTGCTGTTCGTCTGCCTGGCCGGTCACTACGGCACCGGCATCACCGTGTGGCAGACGATGCTGCCGCTGCTCCCGATGGGCCTGGGCATGGGGATGATCATCGCTCCGTTGACCGACGTGATCCTCTCCGAGGTCCCCCAGAGCACGCCGGCTCCGCCTCCGGACTGACCAACACCACCACGCAGCTCGGCCAGGCCATCGGCGTGGCCCTGTCCTCGGTCGTCTTCTTCGACCGGCTCGGCTCCGGCGGCCCCGCCGCCCGGACGCAGCAGATGCCGCACGCCTTCACCGGCTCCCTGTGGTACGTCGCCGCCGCCTTCACCGCCGCGTTCGCCGTCCTGTTCGCCCTGCCCCGCACGGCCGGCACCAGGCAGCCCGAGACCGACGGAACACAACAGGAGCGGGAGGCCGAGCCGGTCCCGGTCGGCTGACACCCCACCCACCGCGGTCTCACTCCAACGGTCCGTACCACGGGCCACCCGCACCGGAGCGGGCCAGGCTCGACACCACAGCCGGCCCCTCCCCGCTCCCGCCCCGTGCCCCCGTACAACACCCACGAAAGGCATGCACATCATGGGTTTCATGTCTCCCGGCCAGGGGGTCTGGTTCGAGATCGGCACCACCGACGCGCAGGCCACGACGGACCTCTACGCCGCGGCGTTCGGCCGGCGGTTCGTGGGGGACGAGACGGCCGGCGACACGCCGTACTTCACCGTCTTCACCGGCGCCCAGTGGCCCTCCGGCGGACTGTGGGAACACGGGGACGCCCGGACGGCGCCGACTACGCCATGCCGTCCTTCATCTCCTCCGACGCCACCGCTGCCGACACCGCCGCACAGGAGGCGGGCGCCCGGGTCGAGTACGGGCCCGAGGCCACCCCCGACGGGCTGGTCCTCTCCCGCCTCCTGGCCCCGCGCGGCAACCGCTTCGGCCTGTTCTCCATGCCCACAGGTTCATGAACCGCGTGGCGGGGCGGCGCTCGGACGCCGCCCCGCCGGGCTCCAGGGCACCGCCCACAGGGCTGCGCCCCGCGCCCGAGCTACCGCACCACCGAGGTAAGGAACCAACCACCATGAGCACCACCCACCCCGCCGACGCCCTCAACGGCTCGGTGACCTCGTACGCGATCTGGGCCGACGACGGGCGCCGGCTCGCCGCGTTCTACGCCGCCGCACTGGGCAGCGAGGTCGGGCAGCCCTACCCCGACGAGCACGGCAACGAGGTCGCCTTCCCCGTCACCGTCGGCAGCACGATGTACGTCTTCTGGACCTCCAGCTCCTTCACCGCACCCGCCTGGCCTCAACAGGACCTGCCCTTCCACATGGACCTGGCGTTCCCCGACGTGGCCGCCGCAGAGAAGCGGCTGCTGGAACTCGGGGCGAGCAAGCCCGGCTTCCAGCCCGGCGGCGACCACTGGACGGTCCTGCTGGACCCCTCCGGCCAGCCCCTGTGCATCAGCCAGGCCCAGCCCTCCTGACCGCACCAGGACACCTTCTCCCAGCCCACGGCCGCGGCACCCGGTCGCGGCCGTGGCCGCACCGCCACACGGCCCTGCTCTCCCTCGGAAGGAATCCCCATGAAGATCGCACTGCTCGGGACCAACTTCGGCCAGGCACACGCCGCGGTCTACGCGGCCCGCGGCGACGTGGACGTGGTGATGTTCGGCCGCGACGCGGCCAAGACCGCCAAGGTGGCCGACCAGTTCGGCTTCGCCGCCTCCACCGACACGGACGCCGCGTTCGAAGACAGCTCGTTCGACCTCGTGGACATCTGCCTGCCCATCGCGCTGCACACCCCGATGGCGCTCCGCGCCCTCAAGGCGGGCAAGCACGTTCTGACCGAACTGCCCATGGCCGCCACTCTGGAGGAGGGCCGCAGGCTCGTGGCCGCCGCCGAGGCGAGCGACCGCCACGTGTTCGTGGACATGTTCGAGCGGTTCATCCCCGCCAACCAGGTCCTGACCGACGCCGTACGCGAAGGCACCTACGGCCGACTGCGGGAACTGACCTGCTGGTCGGCGATGGCGCCGCTGTGGCCCGGCGCCTGCCTGGGAGCGCGGGTTCTGCCGATGGAGGCCATGCACAGCGACCTCGACCTGATCACCCGCACCCTCGGCATACCCCACCAGGTCCACGTCACCGCGGTCGAACGGGACGTGGACGCCGGCGCGGTCGAAGCGATCATGGCCTTCGACGGGGCGATCGCCCGCAGCTCGGTCTCGTCCCTACGGCCGATGCCCTGGGGCGGGCGCGGCGGCTACACCGCCGCCTTCACCGACGGCGTCCTGGAATCGGTCTTCACCATGGGCTACGACGGCAAACCCACCACCACCCTGACCGCCTGCACCAGCGACGGCGCCCATGAGGTGGAACTGCCCCCGGCCGACCAGTACACCGCGATGATCGACCACGTCCTGGCAGTACTGCGCGGCGAGGCGGACAACCGCATCACCCCGGCCGGCGCACTGGACGCGCTGCATCTGACCCTGCGCATCGACCAGCAGGTCGACAAGGACCGCTGACGCACGCGCCGCGTCCACCCCCCATCGGTGGGCGCGCGACACGCCCTCAGCGGCCGGCGTAGAGGAAGCGTAGGTAGCGGGCGTATGACAGCTCGTGGTGCCGGGCCCGGGTGTTCTCTGCCGCAGCGCTCAGCCTGGTGTGAAGGGAGCGATTCTGCTGGAGTTGGACCGTGCGCCGGCTGAATTCCTGGCGTTTTCGGCGGGCCCTGTCCTCGGCGGTGCTGTTTTCGCGGGCGAGTCGTTCCTGTTCCTCCTCCAGTCGCTTCTTCGCCTGCGCGCGGGAGGCATCGGCGTCGGCCTCCACGGCCTTGCGGCGGTTGGTGAGCTGAGTCCGGCGGAGGGCGATTTCCTGCTCGGCCGACTGTCGCTCCAGCCTGCTGAGGGCAGTCGGCCGGCGGGCGGCAGCGGTTGCGGCCGCCTCGTTGCGCCAGGTGACCAGAGCGAGGGCCTTCGCCTCGCCGATGCCATGCACGTTGACGGAATGGCCGTTGGACCGTATGAGCACGGCGCCGGTGCTGTGGTACGCGCTGTTCTGTACGGGGCGGTAGCCCGTGAAGTCGGCAGCCGACCGGATGCCGTGTGCGGCGAGGCGGTCGGCCAGCCGCGGTCCGATGCCGTGCGGGGGCGACTGTGCTATCAGCCGTCGGGCGAGCTGGTCGCGGACGTATGCGGACTGCTTGTCGGCGAGTGCCTTGGCCAAGGTCTTGCGGAGGTCCTCCGCGAGGCCGTCGATCTTCTTGTCGACCTCACGTTGCTCGCGTACCTTGCGCTTCTCGGCCTCTTTGAGCGCGGCGTGGTACCGGGCCGTGAGTTCGCTCCGGGCCCGCGGGTGGGCGGCGTGTCGATCCGCCTCCGCGGCGTCGAACGCCGCTTTTTCCTTGTGGAGCTTCGCGGCCGCTTTCGACGGGTCGCCGAGCTGGTGCAGTTGGTCCGTCAGCGCGGCCAGGTCGGCCCGGGACCGTACCCGCTCGGCACGACGGCGCCAGGTGAAGGCCGTGACCGCGGCGGCGAGAACGAGGGGGGCCGCCGGGCCGGGAAGGGTCGTCGGGACCCCGGCGACGAACATCAGGAGGGCGGCAAGGACGGCGATGGGCCACAGCACGGCCGCGACGACATCGAGCGCCGTCCGGGTGCGGAAGCCGCCCGGCGGCGCCGTCCCGGGTGTGGCCGGGGCGGAGGCCGGCTGTTCCGCGAGGTGTCCGGACATCCAGCCGGGCAGTCCGCCGGTGCCGGAAGCGGCTGCGGGGGCGGCCGACGCCGTGGTGGTCGGGGCGGGGGCCGGCTGTTCCGGTACGGCCCGGGCCAGTGGGGGAAGCAGGTCCAGCGGCTGGAAGGCCAGCGAGCGCACCTGGTCCGCGAGGCCGCTCACCACCCGGTCCGGATGGGCGAGCAGGGTCCGCAGACCGGTGGAGCCGGCCGGGTTCGTGAAGTCTTCCTCGGTGAGGAGCAGGAACTCGCCACTCGGGGTGTGGAGTTGCCCCCAGAGAGCGGGGTCGGCGGCGATCGCCTTGAGCGACATGAAGATGACCCAGGCGGAGAACCGGTCCAGCGCCGTGCCGAAGTCGTCGTTCCCGCGCAGGGGCGACTGGTAGTTGCGGTGGCCCCGTTCGGTACCGCCCAGACCGGCCAGGGCGGGGACGTACATGCCGTCGTAGTCGACGAGGCGGAAGGTGTCGTCGCCGGCGACGAGCAGGTTGCCGTGCTGGAGGTCGCCGTGGGCGATCTCGTGGGCCGACAGGTCTCGGGTCAGCGCCTCGAACCGGTCGGCCAGCCGGCCGACGGCGTGCCGGTCGGTGTGGTGGGCGTCGAGCCAGGAGGACAGCGTCACGGCTTCTGTCCAGTCCATCTTGAGGACCGGATAGAGGTCGTTTCCCACCCGGATGGCGTCGGGAAGGTACTCGAATCCGAGTTTCCACGGCTGGGAGAGCTCGGCCGGGACCAGCCGCGCGAGGCGGGAGCTGATCGCCTCGTAACGACGCTCCTGGTCGGGGACGTGCCGGGTGAAGCACTTGACGGCGTACCGCTGCCCCGTCGTGGCGGAGGTCAGCGAGAAGACGCTCGCGAAGGCGCCGGATATGGCCCGGGGCATGCCGAGCTTGGTCAGTTCCGGCCGTGCGCCCTTGAGTTCGGGGTGCCGGAAGCAGAGCAGGGTGTGCTGCAGTGCCTCCGCGTAGGCCGCGCCGCTGGGAAACTGCCGCTGCGGACCGAGAGGCGGGCCCACGTTCACCGCCCTTCGAAATCGATCCGTACGACTGCCACGTCGTCGTTGCGCAGGTGCCGGCTTTCCCGGAGGCCGTCCAGCCACCTCGTGAACTCGGCCAGGTCGTCGGGCTGTCCGGAGTACTCCAGCAACTGCCGTACGGCGCTGAGCTGGTCGGCAGCCGACAGGAACCACGCGGCCAGGGCGTCGGTCATCAGGAAGAGCCGGTCGCCCGGGCCGCACCGTCCTTCGGCGAACCGGGCGCGGCGGGCCAGCAGCCCGGCATCGTGGTTACGGCTGCCGAACAGGGCGGGCGCCGTACCGAACTCGGCGGCCGCCCCTACGGGGAACGCCTGGACCAGCCGGTCGTCCCGCAACTGGAACAGGCAACTGTCCCCCAGGGCGGCGGCCCGCCACTGCCAGGCCGGCCCGGCCGCCCCGTCGGTCTCACCGGCCGGCCGCGCAGCGGGCCCGGGGTCGGGGTCGACGCGTACCGTGAGCAGGGTCGCGTGAGCGCCGTCGGCGAGCTTGGTGTGCTCGTACCACTTCAGCGGACGCCCTTCGGCGACGCGTGATCGCGTGTACTCGGCGAGCCAGGGGCCCCACTGCGCCACGGCGGACGACGCGAACTTCTCGAACGCGGCGCCGCCCGCGAGCATCTCGGGCCGCTCCATGGCGTGCTCGGCGGCCGTACGGGACAGCAGCCGGGCCCAGTCCTTGGCCAGCGCGCTCTCGGTTGCTCCGTCGCATACGCCCGCGGTGAGCGGCTGCCGCAGCATGTGGTCGTGGGAGCAGTCCGGGAGCACGGTGACGGCGTCCTCGCACTCCGCCGCCGTGCTCCCGTCCTTGGGGGACACGAGGTGCGTGACGTACACGCAGGAGGGGGAACCGGTCACCGCAGCTCGGTGGCGCGGGTGCCGATGTCGAGGAACTGCACGACCGTGGTGATGTCCGCGTTGTAGACGAAGCCGCGGGTGGTCTCGCTGACCCGCTGGCCCTGCGAGGCGGCGTACGAACGCATGTGGCCGGGCAGCGGACTCGACATGGCGAAGAGGGTGCGGGCGTAGTTGTCGGGGAGCCCGTCGGCGGTGTCGGGGAAGGCCGTGGGGGTCCCGCCGGCCGCGGAGACGTGCAGGTTGAAGAGCAGGGCCGCGCCGTCGGCCGTGGCGTGCGCGGTGATGGCCTCGGCGGCCGCGGTGGGGTCCCCGTCGGTCGACTCGCCGTCCGTCAGGTTGATGACGATCGGCGGGAAACCGGCCGGGTAGCGCTCGGTCCAGCTCGCGACGAGGCTCTCGGCGAAGCGGAGGGCTCGGTTCATCGGGGTGCCGCCGTGGGCGACGGGGTCCATCCACAGCGGGAAGTTGACCGTCGTCTCCACCAGGCCGCCTGCCCCGTCCGGCACCCGCTTGGTCCGTTCGTCGATACGGGCCGGGTGGTCCGCCACCTCGCTGAGGGGGACGATGTCCCGCCCCGCGAGCGCCCCGGCGAACGCCGAGCCCACGGTGGCGCCGTAGCCGATGACCGCGACGTGGAAGTAGTCACGTACGCCTTCTTCCTTGGCGCACTTGACCGAGAGTTCGGTGAGGAGCCGGTTGATGGCGTCGGCGACGACATCGGCCTTCTGCTGGGGGACCTCACCACCGATGGGGTCGCTCATCGAGGTCGACTGGTCGACGAGGAAGATGATGCTCGTCGGATTGCTGCGGCTGATCTCGGCCGTGTACGGCACGTTGCGCTCCCGGCGGGTGGCGAAGAAGGTCGGTCGGCGAGGAAGGTCGCCGGGGGAGGTCGGCGACATGCTGACGTTCCGTACCGGAGCGCGCGCCGAGACATCGAGGTCCCCGGTCGTATCTTAGTCCTAGCGCCTTGGCACATGAGCGGGAACGGGCAACGTGGAGCTGGGCGGCAACTGGTGTGCCGTGGCCCTGAAGTGGGGGCGCGCGGAGTCCGCGCGGTCGGTCCGCCGCCTGCGTGCTCTGCCGGGAACCGGCGGCTCGGTTGCCGCCATGGTTCCGCCGCCTTCGGGCAGCTCGGCGACCGACGTCTCCGGGGGCCGGGCAGCGCGGTGCCGCCCGCTGTGCCGCCCCCGGAGGTCAGTCGGTCCCCCTGTGTCGCGCTGTTCCTCAGTGGGCGGGAGCCGGCTCCGCGCAATGGGTCTTGCGCCATTGCAGGAATACGTCCGGGCGGTTGGTGATCACGCCGTCCACCCCCCAGGACGTCGCCGTCCGCCAGTCGGCCTCGCGGTCGACGGTCCACGCGAACACGTCGACGCCGGCGGCCTTGAGCTGGTCGAGTGCGGTGGGGCGGGTGGCCAGGGCCTTGAAGGAGACCGAGTAGGCCGTGAGGGAGAACGCGCGGGCCGTGGCCACGGGGTCCGGGTCGAGGGTGTCGCGGAGCAGGGCGACCTTCATCTTGTAGGGGCCGGCGGCGGCGTCGCGTACCACTGCCTCGTCGAAGGACTGGACCATCGTGCGGTCGGCCATTCCGGCCTCGGAGACGAGTCTCAGGGTGTGTTCGACGTGGGCCGGGGTCTGCGGGCCCTTGATTTCCAGGAGGAGGCGGGCGCGCCTTTCCTTGAGGGAGTCCAGGACCTGTTCCAGGGTGGGGACGCGGCCGCCGCCCTTCACCGTCAGCTTGGCCACCTGTTCAGCGGTGAGCTGGTCGATGCGTCCCGTTCCGTCGGTCATCCGGTCCACGGTCGCGTCGTGCATGATGACCGCCCGGCCGTCCTTGGTGAACTGCACATCGGTCTCGACCCATTCCGCGCCGTGGTCGGCCGCTGCTTCCAGGGCGGCGATCGTGTTCTCCGGGAACAGCTTCGGGGCGCCGCGGTGTCCGACGGTGGAGGTGCGGGCGCAGTCGGCGGTGGAGTTCTGCTCGGAGATACGGATGTCGTCGACGGTCCCGGCGAAATTCTCCTGCCAGGTGCTCCGGTAGAAGAGCCGGCCGAGCTGGAGGGCGCCGGCGGCCCGCCACGGCGTGGTGAATTCGGCCGCCGTCTGCGGCTTTCCGTCGACGAAGAGCTGAATCTTCTTCGCCGCCGCGTCATAGACACCGGTCAACTGGGTCCAGACGCCGGTCTGAGCCGCATCCGTGCTGGTGGAGCGGACGATCTGGGTGTCGTCAGCGTCCTTGGTGTGACGGTTGAAGACCCACTTGTCGTAAGCCTTCGAGTAGTAGAGCTGGAAGCCGCTGGCGTGATTTCCCGCCTGGGAGAGGAGCGTGTAGTTGCGGTCCTTGTCGTCCAGCTTCGCCCAGGCGGAGACGGAGAAGGATTTCGTGGTGTCGAGGAGGGGGGCGGCGGTGGCCGCGTACGCCGTCGTGCCGTTCAGGTGCAGCGCCGTACCGGTCTTGCCCGCGACGCCCAGTTCGGCGCCGCCGCCGGCCAGGGTGGCCACCGGGCCGGCGCCCTTGCCGCCGCTGACGGTCGCACTGCCCGGCTTCTCGTCCAGCGGGAAAGTGGCCAGCTCCTGGAGATGAGGTGGCGTTTCACCGTTGAGGATGGCTGCCGCGTCGGCCGGTGTCACCGCCGACTGCGCCGTGCGGACGTCGTCGATGAGGCCCAGCGCGTTCTCCTGCCACGCGCTCTTGTGCAGCAGCCGGCCCATCTGGAGGCCGCCGGAGGCGCGCCACGGCGTCGTGAAGGCCGTCGACTCCTGCAGCTTGCCGTCCAGGTAGAGGGAGATGGTGTGCTTCGCGGCGTCGTACGAACCGGTCAGGTGGGTCCAGGTGCCGGTCTGGGCGGTGTCCTTGCTCATCGCGCGGACGATGCCGGTGTCGTCGGAGTCCTTCACGTGGCGGTTGAAGACCCACTTGTCGTAAGCCTTCGAGTAGTACAACTGGAATCCGCTGCCGTGCGCTCCCGCCTGGGACAGGAACGTGTGGTTCCTGGTCTTGCCGCCGAGGTTCACCCAGGCCGAGACGGAGAAGGATTTCGTGGTGTCGACGACGGGTGCGGTGGTGGCCGCGTACGCCGACGTGCCGTTCAGGTGCAGCGCCGTACCGGTTTTACCCGCGACGCCCAGTTCGGCGCCGCCGGCCGGGCGCGCGGTGAATTCCTCGGCCGCGCCGCCCAGCACCCGCCGGGAACCGGCGCTTTCGTCCAGGCCGAAGACCGCCTTTTCGGCCAGTACGGCTTTCGCGGCCGTGGCGGCGCGGGCATCGGAGGGCGCGGTGAACAGGCCGCCGGTCGTGGCGGCCCACAGGGAAGCCGGCAGGACGGCTATCAGCAGGAAGGGCAGCGTGAATCTGCCACGCGGTTTCATTTCGAAGCCTCACTCATGGACCGACCGAGCACGCACGGAACGGGTACTCAAATGCCGACGGGGAAAAGGGCCCCGGCCCAGACGCGGACGCCGGGCCGGGCCCCGATGACGAAGAAGTACGGCGACCGCTAGCCGGTCACCCTGATGCCGTCGTTGGCGCTTTCGCCGGCGTCGACGGCCCGGTCCCAGACCCGCAGGTTGTCGACGGTCCCGGCGGTGTACTCCTGCCAGTCGCCCTGGTAGAAGAGCCGGCCGAGCTGGAGGGCGCCGGCGGCCCGCCACGGCGTGGTGAATTCGGCCGCCGTCTGCGGCTTTCCGTCGACGAAGAGCTGAATCTTCTTCGCCGCCGCGTCATAGACACCGGTCAACTGGGTCCAGACGCCGGTCTGGGCCACGTCCGTGCTGGTGGAGCGGACGATCTGGGTGTCATCCGCGTCCTTGGCGTGACGGTTGAAGACCCACTTGTCGTAAGCCTTCGAGTAGTAGAGCTGGAAGCCACTGGCGTGATTCCCGGCCTGCGACAGGAAGGTGTAATTGCGGTCCTTGTTGTCCAGCTTGACCCACGCCGAGACGGAGAAGGACTTCGTGGTGTCGACGACGGGGCCGGCCGTGGCCGCGTACGCCGTCGTGCCGTTCAAGTGGAGTGCGGTGCCCACCTTGCCGCTCACGCCCAGTTCGGCGCCGCCGCCGGCCAGCGTGGCCACCGGGCCGGCGCCCTTGCCGCCGCTGACGGTCGCACTGCCCGACTTCTCGTCCAGCGGGAAGGAGGCCAGCTCCTGTACGTGGGCCGGAAGGTCACCCCCGGAGATCGACGCGGCGTCGGCCGCCGTGATCGCCGACTGCGCCACCCGTACGTCGTCGACGACACCCAGCGTGTTCTCCTGCCACGCGCCCTTGTACAGCAGCCGGCCGATCTGGAGGCCGCCGGAGGCGCGCCACGGCGTCGTGAAGGCCGTCGACTCCTGCAGCTTGCCGTCCACGAACAGCGACACCGTCTTCTTCGCCGCATCGTAGGACCCGGCCAGGTGCGTCCAGGCACCCGACTTCGCGATGTCCTTGCTGGTCGCACGGGCGATGGTGGTGTCGTCGGCATCCTTCACATGCCGGTTGAAGATCCACTTGTCGTAGTGCTTGGAGTAGTAGAGCTGGAACCCGCTGGCACGGTTGCCGGCCTGCGACAACAGCGTGTAGTTGCGGTCCTTGTCGCCGAGCTTGACCCAGGCGGAGACGGAGAAGGACTTCGTGGTGTCGACGACGGGGCCGGACGTGGCCGCGTACGCCGACGTGCCGTTGAGCTGGAGCGCCGTACCGGTCTTGCCCGCGACGCCCAGTTCGGCGCCGCCGGCCGGGCGCGCGGTGAATTCCTCGGCCGTGCCGCCCTGCACGCGCCGCGCACCGGCGCTCTCGTCCAGGCCGAAGCGCGCCTTGCCGCTGAAGGTGCTGCCGTCGAGCCACGGGACGATGTTGTCGGTGCGGGCCGCGATCGCGCTGTCGCCCTGCCCCGTCTGGCCCAGGCAGCCGGCGTGGGCGGCGCGGCTCTGGACACCGGCGATGCGCCCGTTCGCGTCGAGAACCGGTCCGCCGGTGTCGCCCTTGCAGATCCGGCCGCCGGTCAGCCCCAGGGTGGTGGCGGTGGCGGTGGCGCGGGTCACGGAGGTGTGGTGGGGGCTCTGGGGCGTCCACACGGTGTCGGTACGGCCGTACCCCGCGGCGGTCAGCGTGGCGCCGCCGGCGGAGGGGCTTCCGGCGAGCGTGGCGGGGGTGATGTCGGTGACCGGGGTGTCCAGGCGGGCGAGCAGGACGTCCCGGTCGCCGCGGGGTATCAGGTAATTGATCTTCACCGGGGCCCGCCCGGCGAAGGTGGCCGTCGCGTCGAGCGCCGGCGCGGCCTTGGCCCGGAGCGCCTGGGCCGGGCTGTCGGTGAAGCAACTGGCCGCGGTGAGCACCCAGGTCCGGTCGACGAGGGCCCCGCTACAGCTTCGGCCGCCCTCGTGTCCCGGCGTGTTCACGGTGACCCGGGTCAGCCACGGGCGGGCGGCGTCGCCGGTCAGCGCGGCGGGCTTGTACGAGCCGATGCTGATCTCGACCAGCAGGTGCTCGCGGGCCTGCGGGTCGGTGGACTCGCCGACCGGCGTCCACTCGTCCTTGGGGACCTTGACCTCCTGCTTCTTGTTGTCCGGCCCGGTCAGGGTGATGTCGGCCGCTTGGTCGGCGCTGCCCTTGACCGCGAAGACGGCCGGGATCTCCAGCGCGAGGTAGCCGGCGGCGCCGGTGGTCTTGAAGCAGGTCTTGTCGTTCTTGCGGGACCACACCTCCATCAGGCCCGCGGAGCTGCCGCACTCGGCCAGGACGATGTGGCCGTCGCCGCGCTTGAGGGTGATCCCCTTCTCCGCCTTGATCCGGTCCGCGCCCGGGTAGGCGAAGTCCTCGATCGCGTAGTCGGGTTCGCCGTCCGCGACCGTCGCCATGGACGGGGGGAGTAAGGCGGCGGGAGAGGTGGAGGTGGCGTTGACGGCAGCCGCGCAGGCCGCTGCCGCCACACCCGTGGCGATGATCCGCCGTGCGAGCTTCATACGAGGTCCCTTGGTGAAAGGTGAGCTGAGCCGCGCCCGCCCTGTCCGGAACAGGCTGCGTCACGTGCGGTGGTGGTGCGGGCACGGAGACGGCCAGATTCAAGCACGGGGCGGTGTCCCGAACCATGGGAAAGACTCGGACAAATCCAACTAACCCTTTACATAGCGGCTTTGTATTCCTTCTCACGTCTTTACTTCACGCACACAGATAGCCAACACTCCCTTTACATGCTTATGGTCACGGCACATGCGCAGCCCAGGACACCGCCCAACACCTGCGGCCGGGCCGGGACATGCGCGTGCAGACCACAACGTGAGCATGTCTGGCGGCATGCCGCCGTCCGTGTCCCGCCGCCAGGCGCCGTGAGATAGGACCACCTTGGACACCACCTACTGGAGCAGGCGCCGCGTCCTCACCGCTTTAGCGGTCACCGGCGCGGCCGCCGCCACCTCGAGTCTCGTCCTCAGTCCCGTCGCCGCCGCGGCAGCTCCGGCAGCGGCGCCCGCGGACGGCGGCACGCCCGACACCGATCCGTTCGCCCTGCCCGACACCGACCGGGCCAAGGCCGTCAAGGCGTGGATGACGGGCGGCAAGGCCACCCGTGCGGCTGCCGAGCAGGCCCTCGTCGGCTCCGACGCCGACGTACGGGCCTTCCTCGACCAGGAGTTGCCCCGGGTGACGGTGGAGGACAACCGGGTCGCGATCATGACCGCCCTGGCCGGCGCCGGAAAGGGCATCCGCCGCGAAGCCGTCGCGGCGATCGAAGGCGGCGACGCGGCCATCTCGGCCTTCCTCAAGGGCGGCTTCAAGCCCGCCGTCATGGAAGACCTCCGGGTGGTCACCTCGACCGTGCTGGCCACCGGCGACAAGGCCGTACGCCGGGAAGCCGGCGCCGCCCTCGACGCCGACACCCAGCCGTCGCTGGAGGCCTTCCTCACCGCGGGCCAGTACACCGCGCGCCAGGAAGACATGCGGGTGGAGGTCTCCAAGCTGCTCACCGAGGCGGGGCCCGAGGTGAAGAAGTACGCCTCCCGCGCCCTGTCCGGCTCCGCCCAGGACATCGAGTGGTTCCTCGACACCGGCCAGCACATCGCGCGCGCCCGCGACCAGGAGTCGGCGACGATCGAGGAACTCGTCGCGGTCGTCGAACGCGAGGGCAAGCGGGCCGACGCGCAGACCAAGCTCGCCGAGGAAGCCTCCGCCCGCGCCGTGACGGCGGCCGAGAAGGCCAAGGAGGCCGCCCAGAAGGCGGCGGCCGAGGCGGAGGCGGCCAAGGAGGACGTGGTCAAGTCGGGCAAGGCCGCCCGGAAGGCGGCGAGCGCCGCCCGGGGCGCCGCCGACGCCGCGCGTACCGCGATCCGCGCTTCGCACGCCGCCGTCGCCGCGTCCCGCCGGGCCGCCTACGCCGCGACCGCCGCCAGCCACGCGGCCGCCACCGCGGGGAGCGCCGCCGCCCGCGCGTACCACTCCGCCATCGCGGCCTCCAAGAACGCCTCGCAGGCGTCCGCCGCGAAGAACGCGGCGGTCGCCGCGCGCAATGCCGCGGCCAAGGCCCGTACGGCCGCGAAGGCCGCCGACCACGCCGCCTCCGCTTCCGCGCAGGCCGCCTCCGCGGGGAGCGCCGCCGCTTCCGCGGCCCGCAACGCCGCCTCCGCCGCCGGCAGCGCCGCCACGGCCGCCGCCGCGGCGGGCAAGGCGCGGGCCGAGGCCGCCGAGGCCAAGCGCCAGGCGGGCATCGCCAACGCGAACGCCGCCATCGCCACCAACGCGGCCGGCACCGCCCAGGCGCTGGCCAACGCCTCCGCGAAGGCGGCCCGTGCCGCCCGCGACGCCGCGAACTCCGCCGCCGACCACGCGGAGAAGTCGGCCGACGCCGCCGAGTGGGCCGCCAAGTACGCGGGGCAGGCCGTCGAATACGCGAAGAAGTCCCAGGAGTTCGCCAACGAGGCCACCAAGGCCGCCAACAATGCCACCACGGCCGTCACCGAGGCCATCGAGGTGGAGAAGAAGGCGCGCGAGGCCGAGTGGCAGCGCCTGGACGAGGACGCGAAGCAGGCCCGGGAGGAAGCCCGGCTGCTGGCGCAGCTCGAACAGCAGGAATGGGCCGAACTGGCCGAGAAGCGGTCGCAGGCGGAACAGACCGATCAGGCCACGAAGGACCTCGTCGCCCGGGCCGATGCGGCGCTGAAGGCCGGTGACCTCGGCCTGGCCGCGACGGTGGGCCGCCAGGCCGCCATCGCCCTGTGCGACTCGCACGGTACGTGGAGCAGGGAGGCGGCCCGGTTCGCCCTGTCGGGGGCCGACGCCGACGTCCACACCTGGATCGACACCGACCGGGTCATCGCGCAGGGCCAGGACGACCGGGAAACGGTCCTCTACCTGGCCCAGATCTCCAACCCGACCATCGCCGAGGCGGCGCAGAAGGCGTTGGAGAGCGACGCCCCGGAGGCACCCACCGTCTTCCTGGAGGCGGGCGCCGTCGAGGCGGCCGCGATGGACAACCGCGTCCAGCTCACCCGTGTCCTCGCCAACGCCCCCGGCACCGCCGTCAAGCGGGCGGCGAACGCCGCGCTCGACGCCGGCACGGCCAAGGCGCTGCACACGTTCTTCAACTCCGCCTACCAGGAGGCGCTGAAGGAGGACGACGCGGTCGCGACCGCCGCCATCCTGGCCAAGGCGGGCCCGTACACCAAGGCGCACGCGGAGGCCGCGCTGGAGGGACCGGCGTGGATACGCCGCAACTTCGTCGCCTCGGTGCAGTACAAGACCGCCCAGCTCGACCACGACTCCGCGACCCACATCGCCGCCATCCGGGGCGCGATCGCCGCCGCCGCGAAGACCGCTCACAAGGCGCAGGAAGTCGCCGCGCGCGCCCAGGAGGCCGCGGCCAAGGCCCGTGACGCGGCGGACGCCGCGCTGGACTGGGCGGACAAGGCCAAGAAGTCGTCCGACCGGGCGGCGTCGTACGCGAAGGAGGCGAAGGACAACGCGGACGCCGCCGACAAGTCGGCCGCCGCCGCGCAGGCTTCGGCGAACGAGGCGAAGAAGGCGGCCGCCACCGCCCGGTCGGCCGCCCGGTCGGCGAACTTCTCCGCCAACCGCGCGCTCAACGCCGCGCGCCGCGCGACGGCCTCCGCGAACAGCGCGCAGTCCTCCGCCGCCAGCGCCCACGCCTCCGCCGTCCAGGCGGGCAAGGACGCCAGGACGGCGGCGGCGGCCGCGAGCCAGGCCCACCAGATCGCCGCGGCCAAGCGCCGGGCGGAGATCGCGGCGGCGGCCAAGGCGGCGGCCGAGGCGGCGCGGAAGGCCAGGGAGAGCGGCCACAACCCGGTCGACTCGGCCGACAACGACCAGGTCGGGGGCGGTGACACACCGTGGTGGCGGGATGCCGGGTGGTGGGCCAACGCCACCAACTGGGCCAGTATCGGCACCGGGTTCCTGTCGGCCGGTCTCGGCCTGGCCGGTCTGATCTTCCCGCCCGCCGCGCCCATCCTCGAACCCATCGCGTTCGGGCTCGGCGTCACCTCCGTGGCGCTCGGCGGGCTGAGTTCGGTGTTCACGGGGATCGAGCACGGCTTCGGGAGCAATGAATTCATGGCGTCCGCCGGAAGCGCGGCGCTCGGCCTGATCACCTTCGGGCAGTCCAGGTGGATCGGCTCCCTCGGCGGCGGTAGGGTCGTGACGAAGATTACGGAGTTCGGACACGACCTCGTGTCGCCGGTCACCGGCCTCCTGGGGTCGCTGGGGATCTGACCGGGGTTTTCGCACGGCAAGGCGCAAGGGCCGGTGACGCGTGTGTCGCCGGCCCTCACGTCATCCCGCGCGCCGAAAGGACCACTTCATGCTCGTATCGCTCCCGCTCGGTTGGCTGTTACTGATGGCGGCCACGGCGACTTTCGTCTTCTGTTTCGCCATGGCCAAGTGGATTCCCGGGCGCAAGGGGAAAATCGTCTTTCCGGTCATCTCGCTCGCCTGCTGCCTCGGCATGGTCCTGGTCGGGCAGCTCCAGTACCAGCACTGGACCCCGCGGCACATGCTGGTGCTGTACTCCTTCGCATGGTTCGGGATCACGATCGGGCTGTTCCCGTCGCGGAAACTCATGTACCGGTACGCCGAGGAGATCGGCCGGGGCGTGAAGCGGGAGAAGTACGCGTACCCGGCGCGCTACCAGGTGTCCGCCGTCCTGTCCGTCGTCGTCATGTGTTTCCTGGCCTACGCCCTGTCGCAGTAACGGCGCTGCTTCCCTTCTCCACCGCCTCCGGCCGCGGGATTGGCCGGGGAAATCCGCCGTCCGCCTCCCCGCGTTTCCTGACACCGGTCATTCCCGGCCGAAGGACGGTCTCAGCGGATGAGCCGGAAGAGGTCGTACAGGTCGTCGGTGGTGCGGGCCTCCGTCAGCATCCGGCGGAAGCCCGGGTGCGCGGTGTGCCGGGCGAGGACCGAGTACGCGTGTACGCAGCCGGTGTCCCGGAGCTTGTGTGGCGCCGCGAGGAGGAACACGTCGCGGACCGGGCGGCCGTCGGCCCCGCGCCAGTCGAGCTCCGCCGGCACCCGCGCGAAGGCGGCCGCCGGGCCGCTGACCGCCCGGCTGCGGGCGGTCAGCAGGGCGATGCCGTGGAAACCGTTGGTGCCCTGCGTCATGCGCAGGCGTACCGCGCAGACGAAGGCGCGGACGTCCCAGAGGGCACCCGCGGTGTCCAGGCCGCCGGCCAGGTATGCGAGGAGTTCGTCCTTGGTGGCGGCCTGCGCGCGGGGGTGGACGCGTCTCTTGTCCAGGTAGTCGGCGAGGCTGTGGGTGCCGTCGGCCACCGTACGGACGCGGTTCACGCCTCGGCCGACACCGGTTCGGGAGCGCTGGTCACCGTGCGGGCCGGACGCAGCAGTCCGGCGGAACACACCGCGGCCACGCAGAAGGCGACGGGCAGGAAAAAGGCGACGTTCAGGGGTACGAGACGGGTGAGCGGCCCGATGACGGCGGGGCCCGCCAGCATTCCCACATATCCCATGCCCGCCACGCGGGAGACGTTCGCCCCGGACGACGCCGGGTCGACATTGCCCGCCGCGGTGAAGAACTGCGGAATGCACCCGGACAGTCCGATACCGAAAAGGGTCCAGCCGACAAGCGCGAACGGAACCCAGGGAGAGAGGGACGCGAGCGCCAGACCGACGGCCGCGAGGCCGGCTCCGTAGCGCACCACGAAGACCCGGCCGAAGCGGGCCACCACCCGGTCGGTGACGAACCGGCCCACGGTCATGGCGGTGGAGAACCCGCCGTACGCCAGGGCCGCGGTCGCGGCGGGGGCGTCGAGCACGTCCTTGAGATGCAGCACACTCCAGTCGTTCGCGACGCCCTCGCACAGCATGAGCATGAAGGCGAGCACGCCCAGCGCCCAGACCTGCGACGGCGTACGGCGCTCGGGGGCCGGGGCGGCGCGCTCCGCCGCCTCCGGGCCGGCCGGGGCCGGGGCGGAGCGCTCCGGGGGCAGCAGGCCGGGCACCAGCGCGAGGGTGATCAGTACGCCGGCCACCGCCACGGCAGCGAGGGTGAGGGAGGGCCGCCAGCCCCAGCTCAGGGTGCGGGCGCCGATCAGCGCGGCGATGACGCCGCCGACCGAGAACACCGCGTGAAAGGCCGACATCACGGGGCGGCCGTAACCGCGCTCGACCTGAACAGCCTGGGTGTTCATGCTGACGTCCAGGCAGCCGTTGCCGAAGCCGAGGGCCAGGAGGGCCGCCGCCAGGGTCCACGGCGAGTCGGCCACGCCGGGCAGGAAGACCGTGGCACTGCACAGGGCGCCGCCGGCCAGCACGATGGCGCGACTGCCGAACCGGTCGGCCGACGCCCCGCAGAGCTGCATGCCCGCGAAGGCGCCGGCGCCCAGGAAGAGCAGCAGCCAGCCCAGGACGGCATGGCTGATGCCGACCCGGTGCTCGATCGCGGGGATGTGCACGATCCACATCCCCATGACGAAACCGTTGAGCGCGAAAGCCACGAAGGTGCAGGCGCGCGCCGTACGCAAGCGCCGCGACGGCGGCGACCCGGTGATGGAGGCAGTCGATTCACTCATCGCGGCTGACCATAACGCACAAAAGATGTGTGCGTAAGGCTTGGAAGGGCTTCCGGCACCTTCCGGGGCGGGCTGGCGACAGAGGTGTCCGGACGGCAGCCGCGCACCGCGGCCGATACGCAACTGCGCGCCTGTGGAACGTGGTTGGGGAGCGAGCACCCGCGGCCCGCAGGGTCACACGTGCACGATGTTCACGCCCGCCGCGCGCATCTCCTCGACCACCGGCGTGCCCTGCGCCGCGTCGGTCACCACCACGTCGAGCTGTTCGACCGAGCAGATCCGGCCGAGCGCCACCCGTCCCAGCTTCTCCGCGGTGGCCACCAGGATGATGCGCCGCGCCGCCCGCGCGGCGACCCGCTTCACGTGCACGTCGTCCAGGCTGTAGGCGGTGGCCCCACTGGCCGCGTCCACCCCGCAGGAGCCCAGGATGAAGGTGTCGTAGCGCAGGTCCTCGAAGGTGCGCAGCGCCGCCTCCCCGTAGAAGGACAGCTCCCCCGGCCGGACCTGGCCGCCGGGGAGCAGCAGGCGGATGCCCTCGTGTTCGGCGAGCGGCATGGTCGCGTGCAGGGACAGCGGGGTGACGGTCAGCCGGCGGCCCGCCATGGCGTGGGCGACGGCCACCGCCGTGGTGCCGGTGTCCAGCGCGACGGTCTCCCCGTCGTTGAGCATCCGCACGACCACGTCGGCCAGCTTCGCCTTGGTCTCGCCGCCCACCATGGACCGCACCGCGTACGGTGGCTCGACCCCGCTGAGCAGGGCGGTCACCGCGCCGCCGTGCACCCGGCGCAGGGCGCCCCGGGACTCCAGGAGTTCCAGGTCCCGGCGGATGGTCATCTCCGACGTCTCGGTGGAGCGGGCGAGTTCGGCCACGGAGACCCGGTTGCGCTCGGCCAGCAGGGCCAGGATGAACCGGTGGCGTTCGGAGACATTCATGTCGCTGATGTAGCACATCAACACGCCCGCTGCGACTTCCTCCCCGCCCCTCCGTTGGGCTCCGCGCCCTGTCAGGGCGCCGGCGGGTGAGATACACCCATGCCCCATGCCGAGTGTGCACTCAAACGCGCATTTTGTGAGTACGGGCCCGGAACGTAGCGGCTTTCTTCGAGGTGATGTCATGACCGCGGTGCTCTTCGACATGTTCGGCGCGATCGCCCGGCAGCAGTCCCCCGCCGCCTGCGCCCGGCTGGGGGAGACGGCGGGAGTCCTCGGCGACGCCTTCCGGGAAAGCCACTGGGTCCTGCGGCGGCCTGACGACCGGGGTGACCGGAACGGCGCGCAATATGGGTGAGAGACCGCCGAAGCGCTCGGGACGCACAGCAAGGCGCCGGCCACCGTGCGGCCGCTGGAGATCCTCCAGCGCGGTCTGCGGATCATCGGGGCCGGCCGGAAGGGCCGTCGGGGCCTGCCCGCACGAGGCCCGTCCCCGCCGTACGGGTGGCGCCCCTGCCCCCGCCCCGCCCCGCGCCCCGGCAGCCCCGCCACCCGCAAGATCTCCAGCACCCCTGGACTTACTAGGACGTCCAACTATATGTTCGTGGCGAAGGCCCGCGGTGCAGGGAAGCCGGTGTGAGTCCGGCGTGGTCCCGCCACTGTGACCGGGAAGTGCGACGCCGAGCAACACGCCACTGACGCAGGTGAGTCGGGAAGGCGGGCGGCGCGCGATGATCCGGAAGCCAGGATACCGGCCGCGGGTGTTGTTCCGTGTTGTCCACGAGGATGGAGCAGACACGCATGGCACCGGTGCGTACCCACAGCCCAGGTGATCCGGTCCGGCCCGCGGCACCGCCCGCGCGCTGACGGTTTCGCGCCTTTCGCGTCCCACGGCCCCGCCACGGTCCGCGCGTCATCCGCGCCGCCCGTGGGCCCGGCCGTGCCATCCCCGGATCTCACCTGACGAGAGCAGGCCCCCCATGGTCCGAGAACTGACCCATTTCATCGGCGGCAAGCACACACCGGGAACATCGGGTGCGTACGGCGATGTGTACGACCCGAACACCGGCACGGTGCAGGCCCGCGTCCCGCTCGCGGACCGGGCCGAGACGACGGCCGCCGTCGCCGACGCCGAGGCCGCCCAGCCGGAGTGGGGCGAGTGGAATCCGCAGCGGCGCGCGCGGGTGCTGCTCAGGTTCCTGCACCTGGTCGAGGGCGAGCGGGACGCGCTGGCGCGGCTGCTGTCGAGCGAGCACGGCAAGACGGTCGCGGACGCGCACGGCGACCTCCAGCGCGGCCTGGAGGTGGTGGAGTTCGCCGCCGGGATTCCGCACCTGCTCAAGGGCGAGTTCACCGACAACGCCGGGACCGGCATCGATGTGCACTCGCTGCGCCGTCCCATCGGCGTGGTGGCCGGCATCACCCCGTTCAACTTCCCGGCGATGATTCCCCTGTGGAAGCTCGCGCCGGCCATCGCCTGTGGCAACGCGTTCGTGCTGAAGCCGTCCGAGCGGGCGCCGTCCGTGCCGTCGCGGCTCGCCGAGCTGTTCCTGGAGGCGGGGCTGCCGCCGGGCGTCCTCAACGTCGTCCACGGCGGCAAGGAGTCGGTGGACACGCTGCTGGAGGACCCGCGCGTCGAGGCGCTCGGCTTTGTGGGCTCCACGCCCGTCGCGGCACACATCTACGCGACGGCGGCCGCGCACGGCAAGCGCGCCCAGTGCTTCGGCGGGGCCAAGAACCACCTGATCGTGATGCCGGACGCCGACCTCGACCAGGCGGTGGACGCGCTGGTCGGTGCCGGGTACGGATCGGCGGGCGAGCGGTGCATGGCGGTCTCGGTCGCCGTACCGGTGGGCGAGGAGACCGCCGACGCGCTGGTGGCCCGGCTCAAGGAGCGGATCGGCACGCTGCGCATCGGCCGCTCCGACGACCCGCACGCGGACTTCGGACCGCTGGTCAGCCGTGACGCGCTGGACCGGGTCCGGGCCTATGTCGACCTCGGGGTCACGGAGGGCGCGGAACTCGTCGTGGACGGCCGGGGCTTCAGCCTGCCGGGCCACGAGGACGGCTTCTTCGCGGGCGCGTCGCTGTTCGACCGGGTCACCCCGGACATGCGGATCTATCAGGAGGAGATCTTCGGCCCGGTCCTGTCGGTGGTGCGGGCGGCGGACTACGAGGAGGCGCTGCGGCTGCCCACGGAGCACCCGTACGGCAACGGCGTGGCCGTCTTCACCCGCGACGGGGACACCGCGCGGGACTTCAGCCGCCGGGTGAACACCGGCATGGTCGGCGTGAACGTGCCGATCCCGGTACCGGTCGCGTACCACACCTTCGGCGGCTGGAAGCGGTCCGGCTTCGGCGACCTGAACCAGCACGGCCCGGACGCGGTCCGCTTCTACACCCGTACCAAGACCGTCACCTCGCGCTGGCCCTCCGGGGTCAAGGAGGGCGCGAGCTTCACGATCCCGACGATGGGCTGAGGACGATGAGCGTCATGACCACCGCCACCACGGCCGCCTCGCTGACCTCGCTCACCGCGGATCAGCTCGCCATCGCCGAGACGACACTGGATTTCGCACAGGAGCACATCGCGCCGCACGCCGTGGCCTGGGACCAGGACAAGCACTTCCCCGTGGACGTGCTGCGCAAGGCCGCCGGACTCGGGCTCGGCGGGATCTACGTACGGGAGGAGCACGGCGGCTCCGCGCTCGGCCGCGCGGACGGTGTGCTGGTCCTCGAAGTGCTGGCCACCGCCTGCCCGTCCATCGCGGGCTACCTCTCCATCCACAACATGGTCGCCTGGATGATCGACCGGTACGGCGACGACGCCCAGCGCGCCCGCTGGCTTCCCGGCCTGTGCGCGATGGCGGATCTGGGCAGCTACTGCCTGACCGAGCCGGGCGCCGGGTCCGACGCGGCCGCGCTGCGCACGCGGGCGGTGCGGGACGGCGACGCCTATGTGCTCACCGGCGTGAAACAGTTCATCTCCGGTGCGGGGGCCGCGCAGGTGTACGTGGTGATGGCCCGTACCGGCGAGGAAGGGCCGGGCGGCATCTCGGCGTTCGTCGTCGAGCGGGACGACCCGGGCCTGTCGTTCGGCGCCAACGAGAAGAAGATGGGCTGGAACGCGCAGCCCACCCGGCAGGTGATCCTGGACGAGGTCCGCGTCCCCGCGGACCGGCGGCTCGGCGCCGAGGGCGACGGCTTCCGCATCGCGATGAGCGGCCTCAACGGCGGCCGGCTCGGCATCGCCGCCTGCTCCCTCGGCGGCGGGCAGAGCGCCCTGCACGCGGCGCAGGCGTACCTGGCGGACCGGGAGGCGTTCGGGGGGCGGCTGCTGGACGCGCAGGCGCTCCAGTTCCGGCTCGCCGACATGGCGACGGAGCTGGCCGCCGCCCGCGCGCTGGTGCGCCAGGCGGCCGAGGCTCTGGACCGGGCCGATCCGCAGGCGCCGCAGTTGTGCGCGATGGCCAAACGGTTCGCCACCGACACGGGCTACTCCGTGGCCGACCGTGCGCTGCAACTGCACGGCGGCTATGGCTACCTGAGTGAGTACGGCATGGAGAAGATCGTCCGCGATCTTCGGGTGCACCAGATCCTGGAAGGGACGAACGAGATCATGCGTGTGATCGTGGCCCGCGGGCTGACCGGGGCGGCGGCCCGCGGCTCCCGCGCCGGGGCCGGGGCGGGAGCGACCCGATGACCGGCGACCCCGTACGCGACGGCTCGGCACCGGACGCCGCCCGCGACAGCTCCGTACTGCTGCGGACCGAAGGCCGGGCCGCTTACCTGACCCTCAACCGGCCCCAGGCCCTCAACGCCCTCGACCACGGCATGGTGCGCCGGATCGACGCGGCCCTGGCCGCGTGGGCGCACGACCCCGCGGTGGAGACCGTCGTGATCACCGGCGCGGGTGAGCGCGGGCTGTGCGCGGGCGGCGACATCCGCGCCATCCATGAGGACGCGCGGTCCGGCGGCGGCGCCGCGTCCGCCGCGTTCTGGCGCGACGAGTACCGGCTCAACGCCCGTATCGCGCGCTACCCCAAGCCGTACGTGGCCGTCATGGACGGCATCGTGATGGGCGGCGGCGTCGGCGTCTCGGCGCACGGCAGCGTGCGGATCGTCACCGAGCGGTCCAAGGTCGCCATGCCCGAGACCGGCATCGGCTTCGTGCCGGACGTCGGCGGTACGTATCTGCTGGCGCTCGCGCCCGGGGAGGTGGGCACGCACCTGGCGCTGACCGGGGCGCCGGTGCGGGCCGGGGACGCGCTGCTGTGCGGGCTCGCCGACCACTTCGTCCCGTCGGAGCTGGTCGAGCGGCTGGCCGCGGACCTGGCCGCCGGCCCGGCGCCCGAGGTGCTGCCCCGGTACGTGCGGGAAGCGCCCGAGGGCGAACTGGCGGACCGGCGGGAGTGGATCGACCACTGCTACGCCGCCGGCACCGTCGAGGAGATCGTGGACCGGCTGCTCGGCAGCGGCGTCCCGGAGGCCAAGGAGGCCGCCGAGACGATCCTCGCCAAGTCCCCCACCTCGCTGAAGGTCACCCTGGCGGCGCTGCGCCGGGCCCGCGGTCTGGGGCCGCTGGAGCGGGTCCTGGACCAGGAGTACCGCGTCTCGTGCGCGGCGCTGGCCTCGCCGGACCTGGTCGAGGGCATCCGCGCGCAGGTGATCGACAAGGACCGCGCACCGCGCTGGTCCCCCGCCACCCTCGCCGAGGTCACGGACGAGGACGTGGCCCGGTTCTTCGCACCGCTCGGCGACCGGGACCTGGGGCTCGCCGACGGTGCCGGTACGCAGGAGGTGCCCTGGTGAGCGCGGCGACGGGGAACGGGAACGGCGGGGCCGGCCCGGTCGGGTTCGTCGGGCTCGGGAACATGGGCGGGCCGATGGCCGCCAACCTGGTCCGGGCCGGGTACCGGGTGGCCGGCTTCGACCTCGCGCCGAAGGCGCTGGCGGCGGCCGCCGAGGCCGGTGTCGAGCCCGCCGGTTCGGCGACCGAGGTGGTGGCGGACGCGGACGTGGTGATCACCATGTTGCCCGCCGGGCAGCACGTCCTCGCCCTGTACGAGGACGGGGGCCTGCTCGCGGCGGCCCGGCCCGGCACCCTGTTCATCGACTGCTCGACCATCGACGTGGCCGACGCCCGCGCCGCCCACGAGGCCGCCGTACGCGCCGGCCACCAGGCCCTGGACGCCCCGGTCTCGGGCGGCGTGGTCGGGGCCGGGGCGGGCACGCTGACGTTCATGGCGGGCGGCGACGCGACGGAGTTCGCGCGGGCCGAGCCGCTGTTCGCGGTGATGGGCCAGAAGGCGGTGCACTGCGGCGCGGCGGGCGCCGGGCAGGCCGCGAAGATCTGCAACAACATGATCCTGGGCATATCGATGATCGGGGTCAGCGAGGCGTTCGTCCTCGGCGAGCGCCTGGGCCTGTCCCACCAGGCCCTGTACGACGTGGCGTCCACGGCCAGCGGACAGTGCTGGGCGCTGAGCGTCAACTGCCCGGTGCCCGGCCCGGTGCCGGGCAGCCCCGCCGACCACGGCTACCGGCCGGGCTTCGCGGCGCCGCTGATGGCCAAGGACCTGGGCCTGGCCGCCAACGCGGTCCGCTCCGCCGGTGTGGACGCGGAACTCGGCCTGCGCGCGGCCGCGTTGTACGCGGCGTTCGCCGAGGGCGACGGCGCGGCGGAGGACTTCTCCGGGATCATCCGGACGATCAGGCAGCGGTCCGGCGGCACGCCGCAAGCACCGGCCACCGAACAGAACGGGACCCCCGCATGACCGACACCACCCCGCACACCGACACCACCCCGCACCCCGGGACCGCCCCGCGCGCGGACGGCCGTACGCGGCCGTACGAGACGATCCTCGTGGAGCGCACCGGCCGTACCGCCACCCTCACCCTCAACCGCCCCGAGGCGCTCAACGCCCTCAACCTCCGGGTGATGACCGAGGTCGTGACGGCGGCCGAGGAACTGGACCGCGACCCGGGGGTCGGCTGCATCGTCATCACCGGCTCGGCGAGGGCGTTCGCGGCCGGGGCCGACATCAAGGAGATGCGGCCGCAGTCATCCGTGGACATGTACCTCAGCGACTGGTTCACCGCCTGGGACCGGCTGGGCGCACTGCGCACGCCGACGGTCGCGGCGGTGGCCGGGCACGCGCTGGGCGGCGGCTGCGAGCTGGCGATGCTCTGCGACATCCTGCTCGCCGCCGACACCGCCGTCTTCGGCCAGCCGGAGATCAAGCTGGGCGTCATCCCGGGCATCGGCGGCTCCCAGCGGCTGACCCGCGCCGTCGGCAAGGCCAAAGCGATGGAGCTGTGCCTGACCGGCCGCACCATGGACGCGGCGGAGGCCGAGCGGGCCGGGCTGGTCTCGCGGGTGGTGCCGGCGGCCGATCTGCTGACCGAGGCCGCTGCCGTGGCCGGGCAGGTGGCGGCGATGTCCGCGCCGGTCGCGATGATGGCCAAGGAGGCCGTCAACCGGGCCTTCGAGACCACCCTCGCCGAGGGCGTCCGCTTCGAACGCCGCCTGTTCCACGCGGTGTTCGCCACCGCGGACCAGAAGGAGGGCATGACGGCGTTCGTGGAGAAGCGGGCGCCGGAGTTCACCCACCGTTAGCAGGGGGCGGGCCGCACCGGCCGTCGGTCACCGGACACGGCGCAGGCGGGCGCCGGTCCGGGGTGACGGCGGGGCGGCCGTCCCTCTCGCCGGTAGCGGCCGGGCGCCCGGCGGGGCAGGATCGACAGCACAGGACACCGCGCCACGCACCGCCTCCGAGGAGCCCTGATCGGCCATCAGGTACGTGTCCACCCCAGCGCCGCCCGGCTGCCGCGCGAGGAGCAGCTCGCCTGGAAGCCGGCGGCCGTCGCCACCGGCACCCAGGACTCCCCGGACCTCGCCCCGGACGCGGCGGCGACGGCGGCCGACCGGGGCGTCGGCAACACCGCGGTGGCCATGGCCTCGCTGCGCCGCCGCCCGGTCGCCGTCGCCCGCTGCCAGGCCCGGCCACGAGCAGTACACGGCCTTCGACTCGGCCGTCGTCGACTCCCCCCTCCCGCCCGCGGGGCGGTCGCCCGTCACGCCTCCCGGTACAGCTCCTTGGCGATGATCGACCGCTGGACCTCCGTCGCCCCCTCGTAGATGCGCGGCGCGCGGACCTCGCGGTAGAGGTGTTCCAGGAGGTGGCCGCGGCGCAGGGCGCGGGCGCCGTGGAGCTGGACGGCCGTGTCCACGGCGTGCTGGGCGGTCTCGGTGGCCAGGAGTTTGGCCATCGCGGAGCGTTTGGCGATGTCGGGGGCGCCGGTGTCGTACGCGGCCGCGGCGGCGTAGACCAGGAGGCGGGCGGCCTCGATCCGGGTGGCGGTCTCGGCGAGCTGGTGGGAGACGGACTGGAGGTCCTTGAGCGGGCCGCCGAACGCGGTGCGGTCCGCGGTGTGGGCGAGGGCGGCGTCCAGGGCGGCCTGGGCCATGCCCACCGCGAAGGCGCCGACGCTCGGGCGGAAGAGGTTGAGGGTGCGCATCGCGACGCCGAAGCCGCCGTCCACCTCGCCCACCACGTCGTCGCGGGTGACCGGGACGCCGTCGAAGGCCAGGGTGCCGATCGGGTGCGGGCTGAGCATGTCCAGCGGGGTGCCGGACACGCCGGGGCGGTCGGCGGGCACGAGGAAAGCGGTGATGCCGCGGGCGCCCGCCCCGCCGGTGCGGGCGAAGACGGTGGCGAAGTCGGCCTCGGGCGCGTTGGAGATCCAGCACTTCTCGCCGGTGAGCCGCCAGCGGCCGGCGCCCGGCGGGCCGTCCGGTGCGGCGGCGAGGGCGAGCGCGGCGGCGTCGGAGCCCGCGTCCGGCTCGCTGAGCGCGAAGGCGGCCACCGCGCGGCCCGCGACCACCTCCGGCAGCCAGCGGTCCCGCTGGGCGGCCGAACCGGACTGGAGAATCGGGTACGTGCCGAGGCCCTGGAGCGCGAGCGCGGTCTCGGCCCCGGTCGACTCCTGGGCCAGTGACTCCCGCAGCAGGCACAGGTCGAGGGCGCGGACGGGGCCGTCGGCGGGGAACATCCGGCGCAGCAGGCCGAGTTCGCCGAGGGCGGCCACCAGGGGGCGGTTGACGCGGCCGGGTTCGCCGCGTTCCGCCAGCGGGCGCAGGTGTCCGGCGGCCAGGGCGCGCAGTTCGGCGCACCAGTTCCGGTCCTGCGGTCCCAGCGCGAATGCGGTCACGGGCGGCTCCCTCGTCTCGGGCCCGGTCCGGCCGGGCGGTCGCTCGGGGCGGTGCGGTGCGGCGGCGCCGGTGGCTGTTCCGTGCACGGTCCGCGCCGCCGGGCCGTATCGCGCTCTGTTGACCACCGTCACCAACACGTTACGCTGACGGCGGGCCGGCACGGCAGTACCCGGACGGTTTCCCCAGCACGTCACGGTCGCACCCCGGCCGCCTTCGGCCGCTTCCGGCGCAGGTCCAGGTTGTTCCGAGCCGCCCCGCCGTCGTCCGCAAGGGGGCACACCGGCATGGACCTGACGCCTTCGGCACACACCGACACCTTCACCCGCGACCACCTCCCCCCGGCCGGCCAGTGGCCGCGCCTCACGGATCTGGGATACCCGGCCCGGCTGAACTGCGGCGCCGAACTGCTCGACGCCACGATCGAGCGGCTGGGCGCCGCCCGTCCGGCGTTCCGGGACGCGTCCGGCACGGTCTGGACGTACGGGGAACTGCGCGAGCGGGTGGACCGCATCGCGCACGTCCTCACCGGCGACCTCGGTGTCCTGCCCGGCCACCGGGTCCTGCTGCGCGGTCCCACCACTCCCCTGCTGGCCGCCTGCTGGCTGGCGGTGATGAAGGCGGGCGCGGTCGCCGTGACCGTGCTGGCCGCGCAGCGCCCGCACGAGCTGGCGGCGATCTGCGGCCCGGCCCGGGTCACCCACGCGCTGTGCGACGTACGGGTGACCGGGGATCTGGCGGCGGCCGGTGTGCCGGGGCTGCGGATCACCCCGTACGGCGGGGGCGGGCCCGAGGATCTGCTGGGGCTCGCCGGGCGGCGGCCCGGCCGGTACGAGGCGGTGCCGACCGCGGCCGACGACGTCGCGCTGATCGCCTTCACCTCCGGCACCACCGGGCGGCCGAAGGGCTGTCTGCACTTCCACCGCGACGTGCTGGCCATCGCCGACACCTTCTCCGCGCAGGTGCTGCGCCCCACGCCGGACGACGTGTTCGCCGGGAGTCCGCCGCTCGGCTTCACCTTCGGGCTCGGCGGGCTGGTGGTCTTCCCGTTGCGGGCCGGCGCCTCGGCGTACCTGGCCGACTGGGGCGGGCCCGGGCAACTGCTGCGCGATGTGGCGCGGCACCGCGTCTCCGTGCTGTTCACCGCGCCGACCGCCTACCGCGTGATGCTGCCGAAACTGGCGGAGCACGACGTCTCCTCGCTGCGCCGCTGTGTGTCGGCGGGCGAGAACCTGCCCGCCGCGACCTGGCGGGCGTGGGAGCGGGCCACCGGGCTGCGCATCATCAACGGCATCGGCGCGACGGAACTGCTGCACATTTTCATCTCGGCCGCCGACGAGCGGGCCCGGCCGGGGACGACGGGGCTGCCGGTACCGGGGTACGAGGCGCGGGTGGTCGGCCCGGACGGCCGGCCGGTGCCGGACGGGACACCGGGGCTGCTCGCGGTGCGCGGCCCGACGGGCTGCCGCTACCTGGCGGACGAGCGGCAGCGCGAGTACGTACGCGACGGCTGGAACCTCACCGGCGACACCTATGTGCGGGACGCGGACGGCTACTTCAGCTATGTGGCACGGGCCGACGACATGATCATTTCGGCCGGGTACAACATCGCCGGGCCGGAGGTCGAGGACGCGCTGCTGCGCCACCCCGACGTCGCCGAGGCGGCGGTCGTCGGACGGGCCGACGCGGAGCGCGGCCAGGTCGTGGTGGCCCACCTCGTGCTGCGCACGGGGGTGCCGCGCGGGGCGGAAACGGTGGCGGCGCTGCGCGAGTTCACCAAGGCGGCCATAGCGCCGTACAAGTGCCCGCGCGAGATCGTCTTCCACGACGCGCTGCCCCGGACGCCGACGGGCAAACTCCAGCGCTTCCGGCTGCGGGGCGGGGACGGTACGGGGGGCGGCGGTACGGGAGGCGGCGATACGGCGGCCGGTGGTACGGAGGAAGGCCGTGCCGGAGGCCCGGCGTGACCGGTGGCGCCCGCGGCGCCGGGCCGCGGTGCCGTCACACCGTCCGTACCTGCCGCACCTGCCGTACCTGCCGCACCGGGTTCCGACGGCTGCGGCTACGATCGCGCCCTGAGCGGCCACGGCCCGGCTGGCGCCCACCCGGCCCGCCGCGTTCCGGGACCGCGGACCGGAGCACGACAAGGCGGGAAACGACCACGTGAGCGACCAGTACGCGCAGGGCACGCCGCGGTCCCTGATCGTCACCTTCTACGGTGCGTACGGGCGCGGCCGGAAGGGCGACCCGGGCGATCCGCCGGGCCCGGTGCCGGTCGCCGCGCTGATCAGGCTGCTCGGGGAACTGGGCGTCGATCCGCCGTCGGTACGCTCGGCGGTCTCCCGCCTCAAGCGCCGTGGCCTGCTCCTCCCCGCCCGTACGGAGTCGGGGGCCGCCGCGTACGGGCTGTCCGACGCGGCGCACCAGCTCCTGGCCGACGGCGACCGGCGGATCTACGGCCGGCCGTCCCCCGCGCCGTCGGACGGCTGGGTGCTGGCCGTCTTCTCGGTCCCCGAACAGGAGCGGCACAAGCGGCACCTGCTGCGCTCCCGGCTGGCCCGGCTCGGCTTCGGCACGGCCGCGCCCGGTGTGTGGATCGCGCCGTCCCACCTGTACGACGAGACCCGGCACACCCTGGACCGGCTGCACCTCTCCTCGTACGTCGACCTGTTCACGGGCGCGCACGCGGGCTTCGAGCCGACCGCCGACGCGGTGGCGCGCTGGTGGGACCTGGCGTCCCTGGCCGGTCGGCACCGCGCCTTCCTGGACGCCCACGAACCGGTGCTGCACCACTGGTCGGGCCGCCGCCCCGTACCCCCCGAGGCGGCGTACCGCGCCTACCTGCCGGCGCTCGACGCCTGGCGCCGCCTGCCCTACGCGGACCCCGGCCTGCCCGCTCCCCTCCTGCCCGAGGACTGGCCGGGCGGCCACGCGGCGGACGTCTTCGGCCGGCTGCACACGCGGCTGCGGGCGGCGGGCGCGCGCTTCGTACGGACGGTGGTCGACGGGCCGGGCCGGGCGGCGGCCGGCGCCTGACCCCGGCGCGCGGTCAGCGTCTCCTGGGGTGGGAGGCGGTGGCGGCCATCGGCCGCGGCCGGGCGGCGGCGATGGTGGAGACCACGTCCTTGAACGAGCCGCACATGCGGGTGCCGGCCACCGCCGCCAACTCCCCGAAACTGCCCACCCCGTAGGTGACCGCGACCGGCTCCATACGGGCCGTGACCGCCATCCGCATGTCGCTGACCGTGTCACCGACGTAGGCGCTCTCCCAGGGCGCCACCCCCAGGTCGGCGGTGGCCCGCAGCACCATCTCCGGGTGCGGCTTGCCGTGCCGGACCATCTCCTGGCTGATGACGGGACCCAGCAGGTCGCGGATGCCCAGCACGTCCAGCAGGGCCTCGGCGCCGCGCGTCCCCTTCGAGGTCGCCACGGCCAGCTCGATGCCGTGGGCGCGCAGCGCGGACAGCCCGGCGGCCACGCCGGGGAACAGTAACCGCGGCCCTTCGCGCAGCACTTCGTACGCGAACAGCTCGCGGTAGCGGCCGATGGCGGCCACCACCGCGTCGTGGTCCTCCGGCTTTCCGAGCAGCTTGCCGAAGGCCGGCCCCGGCGGCTTGCCGATCGCGGCGGCGGCCTGCCGGGACGTGACCGAACGGCCCTGTTCGGAGGCGACCTTGACCAGCAGCCTGCTGATCGCCGGCAGGGTGTTGGCGAGGGTTCCGTCGAGATCGAAGACGACGGCCCTGATGGTCTCGCCGACCGCGGCCCGCGCGGCGCCCCCGGGACGTGGCACGGCTCCCGCTGAATCACGCATTGCTCGACACCTTCCGATTTCCTGTGGGCCTTGGGCATCTATGGGTCCGGTCGCCGTCCGTGACGGCGGCGCCGGACGCGGGAAGACGTGCCGACGGCGCCCACCCGGGAAGCGGCGGACGCGCCGGTGCGCACCGGTGTCCAGGAGTGGCGTGCTCGCGCCGGAGTGATCTGCTCCGGGAGAGGCCCCTCCCCTGCCTCACCTTCGCCAGATTTAAAAACCGTCTGCGCTGTTTGTCAATGCACCCTGCGGCCCTCCGTACGGACCGGCACAACTCCCCACGTTGCCTCGGTGAAAAGCGAACTGATGGGGCATGGCGCAAACAGCAAACCCATTCACCCCATCCGCATCAGAAAATCACTGGAGTAACAGCAGTAACTGCCCAGTTCAGTTTCCGAACCGCATGGTTGGTTTCGTATGTAGAATGCGATGCCCTCACAGCCGGACCAGAGACAGGACGGACACTGTGCCGACGCAGCATCGAGCGATACAAAGCCGGCAGGCTCTCCTCCGATCGGCCGCCGAGGCCTTCACCGAGAAGGGCGTGCCCGCCTCGGGCATGGTCGACATCAGCCGACGCGCCCGGCTGAGCAAAGGGGCCCTCTACTTCCATTTCGCGTCCAAGGAAGACCTCACCTTCGCGGTACGGAACGAGGCCCTCGGCGCGTTACGGATCCTGGAGGACGAGCTGGCCCGCGCCCCGCACCCGGCGCGCACCGCCGTACGGGACTTCGCGGTCGCCCTGCTCGGCCGGGTGGACACCGACGTCGTCGTACGGGCCGGCCTCCAGTTGCGCCCGGAAACCGCGCCGGGCATCGCCGAACCCCACCTCGAACAGCGGTGGTTCACCCTCTTCCTGGAGAAGACCACGGCCGACCAGACAGCCGGGCAACTGCCGCCCGGTGACGCGCCACAGCGCTCCGCGCGGCTGCTCACCGCGCTCGTCGTCGGCCTGCTGCACCTGGGGCAGGAGGACCGGACGTGGTGGGACAAGGACGTCGTCAGGGACCTCTGGGAGGAGATGCTGCCCAGCGGCACGGGTGCGGCGGGTGCGGCGGGTGCGGGGGCTGAGTCCGTACCGGAACCGGCCCACTGACGCCCCACCCCGGCACGGCGCCGCGTCTTCGGTACGGCCCGGCGGCTCACCACCCGCCCGGCCCCGGCCCGTTCGGACCCGCCCCGTCCGGGCCCGGCCCGCCCGGCTCCGGCCCGGCCCCGCCCGTTCACGCGCCACCCCTCCACGCCCGGCCCGTTCACACCTCGACCAGCACCGCGCCCGTATGGCTCCCCCGCGTCAGTTCGCACAGGGCTCGCGGTGCCCGGTCGAGCCCCTGGACGCGGGTGTGGGCGAAGACCAGGGAGCCGTCCCGCAGGCCGCGCCCGAACTCCCGCGTCCACTCCCGGAGCAGGTCGGGGTGGTCGACCAGCGAGAAGCCCCGCAGCGTGACCCGGCGCGTCACCATGAGCGCGGAGTCCAGCTCGACCGGCGCCGCCACGCCCGGGCCGTCGCCCAACTGCCCGGAGAGCGCGCCCACCAGCGCGAACCGGGCGCCGGTACGGGCCACGGCGAGCGCCGCGCGCAACTGCTCGCCGCCGACGAGGTCCAGCAGGACGTCGATGCCGTCCGGCGCCGCGCGGCGGAGCTGCTCCTCGGCCGACCCGGTGCCACGGAGCACCACGTCGTCGTAGCCGAGCGTCTCCCGGAGACACCGGATCTTGTGCGCGGAGCCCGTGCCGCCGATGACGCGGGCCGCGCCCAGCCGCTTGGCGAGCAGCCCCGCCACGCTGCCGACGCCGCCCGCCGCCCCCGTCACGAACACGGTGTCGCCCGGCCCGACCCGGGCGACCCGGGTCAACGCGCCCCAGGCGACGGCCCCCTGCGACAGATGCGCGGCGGGGTCGGGCAGCTCCCCCGGTGCGACGCGCTGGGCCTGCGCCTCCGCCACGGCCGCGAACTCCCGCCAGCCGTACGGGTGCACCACCAGGTCGCCGGGCGCGAAACCGCCGCCGGAAGCCCGTACGACCTCGCCGACGGCCGGTCCCCACAGCGCCTCGCCCGGCACGAAGGACGGCATCGGCAGGTCGGCGTCGGTCATCATCGAGCACATCGCCGCGGTCACGGTCATGGTCCGGTTGCGTACGAGCAGCCGGCCCGGGCCCGCGGCGGGTAACGGCGCCTCGGCGAGCGTGAAGTGCTCCGGTCCGAGGGCTCCCCGGAGGCGGGCGGCGAGGCGCACCTCCCGGTGGGTGGCGGGGAGGGCCGGGGCGGCAGCGGCGGACGGTTCGGGGACGGCGTGGGGCGTGGTCAAGACGAAGGCTCCTGTGAGGTCGGTGGGGTCCGGCGGAACACACGGCGGAGTACTGCCGCCCAACCCGGTTTCAATACCGCATGGTTGGCTTTTTTAGGGCGCCGAAAATAGACTGACAGACCGGACTCATAAGGTTGCCCCCAGCACGACACCCCCCAGAGAGCATACGGAGGACGATCGGTGGTCAAGCAGGAACGCGCAGTGCGCACGCGGCGTGCCGTCCTCGAAGCGGCGGCCCAGGTCATCGGCACGCGCGGGTACGAAGCGGCCACGATGGCGGAGATCATCCAGCGGGCCGGTGTGACGAAGGGCGCCCTGTACTTCCACTTCGCCTCCAAGGACGCGCTCGCGCGCGCCGTCATCGCGGAACAGACCGACCCCTTCATTCCGCAGGTCACCGACTCCCGGCTACAGGACGCCATCGACTTCACGCACCGGGTGGCGGTGGCGCTGCGGGACGATCCGCTGCTCCAGGCCGGCACCCGGATCGCCGTCGAGACCACGTTCACCGACGACCCACTGGTCCCGTATCAGGCCTGGATCGACATCGTCACGACGATGTTCGCCGACGCCAAGGAGAAGGGCGAACTGCTCCCGGCGATCGTGCCGGAGCGGGCCGCGGAGTTCTTCGTGTCGGCCTACATGGGCGTACAGCTCTTCTCGCACGCCGCCTCCAACCGTCACGACCTGCCCGAACGCGTCACGGCCCTGTGGAAGCACATTCTTCCCGGGCTGGCCTCGCCGGGCGCGCTGAGCCATCTCGACCCGCACGGCCGCTCGGTGCGGACCGCGGCCTGAGGCACCCCCTGCTCAACTCCCCGCAGCGGCAGCCGTTCCAGGCGCCCCGCGCCGTTTCCCCTCTCCCTCAATAAAGCCGGTGGAAGCACTAGAAAACAAACCATCCGGTTTGTATCTTGGGCCGCGTCGGTCCGCCACCGAGGCTCACCCGGTCCGAGCGAGGTGAGCCGCCACCAGGGAGGGAACCCGCATGGCCAGCGCCACGCTCACCGCGCCGTCCACCGCAGCAGACCGCCGTCCGGCCGCCGGGCGGGAGCACCGCAGCCTCTCGGACCTGCCGCCGCTGACGACGACCGTACCGCGGCAGTACGTACACCGGAGCGCCGCGTCCGAGGTGTTCCTGACCGGCTGGCGCCGCGCGGGGGCCGACACCTGGGTGGTGCGCGCCCAATGGCCGCGCGCACACAGCTTCTACCGCCCCGTCGACGGCCTGCACGACCCGATGCTGCTGGTGGAGACGGTGCGGCAGGCGAGCATCCTGCTGAGCCACGTGGCGCACGGCGTGCCGCTCGACCACCCGATCATCTGGCAGGACCTGCGCTACTCCCTGACCCCCGAGGCGCTGCGGGTCACCGGCTCGCCCGCCGAGGTGGAACTGCACATCACCGACCACGGTCCGCTGCACCGCGGCCGGCGGCCGGCCGGCGCGCGGCTGCGGTACCGCGTCCTGCGCGGCGGCACCGACCTGGCCACCGCGGAACTGCACTTCTCCTGCCACACGCCCGCCGTCTACCGACGGTTACGCGGTGAATACGGCGACCTGCAGCGGGCCAACGCCCGCACCCTGGCCCTGGCGGAGCCGGTCGCCCCGCGCCTGGTGGCCCGCGACCGTACCGGCGACGTGGTCCTCTCCCCCACCGGCCGCGCCAACCGCTGGCAGTTGCGGGTGAACACCGCGCACCCGGTGCTCTTCGACCACCCCGTGGACCACGCCCCGGGCATGCTGATGGTGGAGGCCGCCCGCCAGGCGGCGCACGCCGCCGCGGGCCCCGCCTTCGCCCTCCCCGCCGCCATGGAGTGCTCCTTCCACCGCTACGGCGAACTGGACGCCCCGTGCTGGGTCGAGGTGACCCCGGCCGGCCACGACGCCCGGCACCGCCTCCTCCTGGACATCACCGTCCAGCAGCACGGCCGCCCGGTCTTCACGGCGCGCACGGCCGGCCGCCCCGGCCGCTGAACCGGCCACGACCGGGGGCCGGGGACGGGCACCCGCCCCTCACCCCAGCCTCAGCCGCGGCTTGGGCGCGTCCGTGCGGCCGGTGGGCGGGGTGCGGCTGCCCGCGCGGTACGGCAGGGGCCAGGCGGCGCCCGGGCCGGTGTAGTTCTGCTCGGCTGCCGCGTGGAGGGTCCAGTGGGGGTCGTAGAGGTGGGGGCGGGCCAGGGCACAGAGGTCGGTGCGGCCGGCCAGGAGGAGAGAGTTGACGTCGTCCCAGGAGGAGACGGCACCGACCGTGATCACCGGAACGCCCAGCCGGTTGCGGATGCGGTCGGCGAACGGGGCCTGGTAGGAGCGCCCGTAGTCGGGGCGCTCATCGGGGACGACCTGGCCGGTCGAGACGTCGATGGCGGCGGCACCGTGGGCGGCGAAGGCGCGGGCGATCTCCACCGAGTCCTCGGCGGTGGTGCCGCCCTCGGCCCAGTCGGTGGCGGAGATCCGTACCGTCATGGGGCGGCCGGCGGGCCAGACGGCGCGTACCGCGTCGAAGACCTCCAGCGGGAAGCGCAGCCGGGCGGCGAGGTCACCGCCGTACGCGTCGGTGCGCCGGTTGGTGAGCGGGGAGAGGAAGCCGGAGAGCAGGTAGCCGTGGGCGCAGTGCAGTTCGAGGAGGTCGAAGCCGGCGCGCGCCGCCATCCGGGCGGAGTGCGCGAACTGCTCCCGTACGGCGGCCAGTTCCGGCTCCGTCAGGGCGTGCGGGATCTGGTTGACGCCGGGGCGGTACGGGAGGGCGGAGGGCGCCACGACGGGCCAGTTGCCGTGCGGCAGTGGCTGGTCGATGCCCTCCCACATGAGGCGGGTGGAGCCCTTGCGGCCGGAGTGCCCGAGCTGCACGCCGATGGCGGTGCCGGGGGACCGCGCGTGCACGAAGTCGGCGACGCGGCGCCAGGCCGTCTCGTGTTCCGGCGCGTACAGACCTGTACAGCCGGGGGTGATGCGGCCTTCGGGGCTGACACAGACCATCTCGGTCATCACCAGCCCGGCGCCGCCGAGCGCGCGGGCGCCGAGGTGGACGAGGTGGAAGTCGCCCGGCGTGCCGTCGCCGTCGGCGGAATACAGGTCCATCGGGGAGACCACTACGCGGTTGCGCAGGGTCAGGCCGCCGAGCCGGAAGGGCGTGAACATGGGCGGGGTGCCGGCCGGGACGCCGGCTTCCTCCTCGACCGCCGCGACGAAGTCCGGGTCGCGCAGCCGCAGGTTGTCGTGGGTGACCCGGCGGCTGCGGGTGAGCAGGTTGAAGGCGAACCGGCGGGGTGGCTGGCCGACGTACTCCGCCAGTTCCTCGAACCAGGCGAGGCTGGCGCGGGCGGCCCGCTGGGTGGAGGCGACAACGGGCCGCCGCTCGGCCTCGTACGCGGCCAGCGCGTCCGGCAGGGCCGGGTGTTCCTCCAGGCACGCGGCGAGCGCGAGGGCGTCCTCGACGGCCAGCTTGGTGCCGGAGCCGATGGAGAAGTGGGCGGTGTGCGCGGCGTCGCCGAGCAGCACCGTACGGCCGTGGGACCAGCGCTCGTTGACGACGGTGCGAAACACGGTCCAGGCGGAGTTGTTGGAGCGCAGCGGACGGCCGTGCAGCGCGTCGGCGAAGACCTTGGCGCACCACTCGGCGGACTCCCGCTCGTCGCAGCGGTCCAGACCGGCCCGGCGCCAGACCTCCTCGCGCATCTCGACGATGACGGTGCCGGCGCCGTCCGGGTGCTCCGCCCCGGGGTCCGGGCGGGCGTACGGGTAGCCGTGCAGTTGGACGACGCCGTGCTCGGTCTCGGCGATCTCGAAACGGAACGCGTGGAAGGCGAAGTCGGCGGCGAGCCAGATGTAGCGGCAGCGGTGGGGGGTGACGCTCGGCCGGAAGACGTCGGCGTGTGCGGCGCGGGTGAGGCTGTGCACACCGTCGGCGGCGATCACCAGGTCGTGGCCGGCGGCGAGTTCGGCGGCGGGCGGGGCCTGGGTGCGGAAGTGCAGCCGTACGCCGAGGGAGCGGCAGCGCTCGTGGAGGACGCGCAGCAGCGTACGGCGGCCGAGGGCCGCGAAGCCGTGCCCGCCGGAGGTCAGGGTGCGCCCGCGGTGCGTGATGTCGATGTCGTCCCAGCGGACGAACTCCCGCCGGAGCGCGCGGTACACCTGCGGGTCGGCGTGTTCGATGCCGCCGAGGGTCTCGTCGGAGAGGACGACGCCGAAGCCGAAGGTGTCGTCGGGGGCGTTGCGCTCCCAGACGGTGATGTCGCGCTCCGGGTCGAGGCGCTTGAGGAGGACGGCGGCGTACAGGCCGCCCGGGCCGCCCCCGATGACGGCCACCTTCCGGGCGCCCACCCTTACTTCCCCTGCCACTTCGGGGGCCGCTTCTCGGTGAAGGCGGCGTGGAACTCGGCGTAGTCGGCGCTGGTCATCAGCAGGGCCTGGGTCGCGGCGTCCATCTCGACGGCGGCGCCCAGCGGCATGTCCAGTTCGGCGGTGAGCAGCGCCTTGGTCTGGGCGTGGGCGAGCGCGGGTCCTGCGGCGAGCCGCCGGGCGAGGGCGTGGGACGCGGCGTCCGCGCGGCCTTCCTCGGCCAGTTCGCTCAGCAGGCCGATGCGTTCGGCCTCGGGGGCGCGGACCGGTTCGCCGAGCATCAGCAGCCGGGTCGCGCGGCCGAGGCCGACCACGCGCGGCAGCAGGTAGGCGGCGCCCATGTCGCCGCCGGAGAGGCCCACCTTGGTGAAGAGGAAGGCGAAGCGGGCCGAGGGGTCGGCGACGCGGAAGTCGGCGGCCAGGGCGAGTACGGCGCCGGCGCCCGCCGCGACGCCGTGCACCGCGGCGATCACGGGGAACGGGCACTCCCGTACGGCCCGTACGACCTGGCCGGTCATCCGGTTGAAGTCCAGCAGTTGCGCGGTGTCCATGGCGAGCGTGGCGCCGATGATCTCCTCGACGTCGCCGCCGGAGCAGAAACCGCGGCCTTCGCCGCCGAGAACGAGGGCGCGTGCCGACCGTTCCCTGGAGAGCTCGGCGAGCAGGTCCCGCAGGTCGGCGTACGCCTCGAAGGTGAGCGCGTTGAGCTTGTCCGGGCGCGCGAGGGTGACGGTGACGATG
Source organism: Streptomyces sp. NPDC018045 (assembly GCF_044327445.1). Taxonomy (NCBI): domain Bacteria; kingdom Bacillati; phylum Actinomycetota; class Actinomycetes; order Kitasatosporales; family Streptomycetaceae; genus Streptomyces; species Streptomyces sp. NPDC018045. The sequence goes on along the minus strand of NZ_JBIRFL010000002.1, from coordinate 55,612 downwards.
CCGTCTCCCCTGGTCACGCGGATGTGCTGCCATGCGTCGGTGGTGCCGGCGGAACCTGTGAACGGGCTCATCGGGCCACTGCCCCCTTCAGCCGGACGGCTGGTGCAGACACGCGATCGAGCTTTGAAGTTATCACCGTCATGTGACTGTCGTCACGAGGGCGCGATAACCGGCCGGTGGCGTCGACAGCCGGTGGCCGCCGACGGGCACGAGGAGAACGAGGAAGCAGAAAGGGGCACGGGGGTACGGAGAAGCTCGGGGCCGAGAAAAGGCGCGGAAAAGGCCGTCTCCGGAAAGGCCGTTCGCGAAGAGGGCGTCCGCCGCTCACGGACAAAAAGAAGAGCAAGGAGGGGAACCCACTCCTTGCCACTCTTAACATATAGCGCACCGGGGGCCTTGCCGCAAGGCCCCCTTCGTGCCGCACAATCACCGGCCGAAGGCGAAATTCCGCGGAAATGGTGGTTGTGTTGATCGATGTGATCATTGCCGGTGGCGGTCCCACCGGGCTGATGCTGGCCGGTGAGCTGCGGCTGGCCGGGGTGCGCGTGGTCGTGCTGGAGCGGGAGCCGGAACCGACCAAGGTGGTCCGCGCGCTCGGCCTGCACGTGCGCAGCATCGAGGTGATGGCCCAGCGCGGCCTGCTGGACCGCTTCCTCGCGCTCGGCACGCGATACGAGACCGGTGGTTTCTTCGCGGGCATCGGCGCGTCGTGGCCCACTCGGATGGACACCGCGCACGGGTACGTCCTCGGCATCCCGCAGACCGTCACCGAGCGCCTGCTGACCGACCGCGCCACCGAGCTGGGCGTCGAGATCCGGCGCGGCCACGAACTGGTCGGGCTGAGCCAGGACGCGGACGGGGTGACCGTCGAGCTGGCCCCCGGCGGCGGGGCCGTGGGCACGCGGCTGCGCTCGCGCTACCTCGTCGGCTGTGACGGCGGCCGCAGCACGGTGCGCAAGCTGCTGGGCGTCGGCTTCCCCGGCGAGCCCGCCAGGGTCGACACGCTGCTGGGCGAGATGCGGCTGACCGCGTCGCCGGAGACGCTGAACGCGGTGATGACCGAAGTCCGCAGGACCCAGCTACGGTTCGGCGCGGGGCATCTCGGGGAGGGGTGGTACCGCGTCGTCGTTCCCGCCGAGGGGGTGGCCGAGGACCGCTCGGTACCGCCGTCGTTCGAGGAGTTCCGGCGGCAGCTCCGGGCCGTCGCGGGCACCGACTTCGGCGTGCACGCGCCGCGCTGGCTGTCCCGGTTCGGCGACGCCACCCGGCAGGCCGAACGCTATCGGGTCGACCGGGTGCTGCTGGCCGGCGACGCGGCGCACATCCACCCGCCGACCGGCGGACAGGGGCTCAACCTCGGCGTGCAGGACGCGTTCAACCTCGGCTGGAAGCTGGCCGCCGCGGTCAACGGCTGGGCACCGGACGGGCTGCTCGACAGCTACCAGGCCGAACGGCACGCGGTGGCCGCCGACGTGCTGGACAACACCCGCGCGCAGATGACGCTGATGTCCACCGAGCCGGGTCCGCGGTCGGTGCGCCGGCTGATGGCGGAACTGATGGACTTCGAGGAGGTGAACCGGTACCTGATCGAGAAGATCACCGCGATCGGGGTCCGGTACGACTTCGGCGAGGGCCACGAACTGCTCGGCCGGCGGATGCGGGACGTGGAGCTGAAGCGGGGCCGGCTCTACGAGCTGACGCACGGCGGCCGCGGGCTGCTGCTGGACCAGACCGGGCGGCTCTCGGTGGCGGGCTGGGAGGACCGGGTCGACCATGTCGTCGACGTCAGCGAGGAACTGGACGTCCCCGCGGTGCTGCTCCGGCCCGACGGCCATGTGGCGTGGGCCGGTGAGGACCAGCGGGAGCTGCTGGAGCGGCTGCCGAAGTGGTTCGGCGCCGCCGTCAGCTAGGAGTGGTGGCGGCCGGAGGGGCCGGCCGGGTATCGCCGTCCCCCTCGTCCGCGGGTCGCGTGCCGCTCCGGCCCAGCCGGGAGTGCCGCCGCCCGTAGAGCGCGTAGACGAGCGCGCCGACCGCCAGGAAACCGGCGAACTGCAGCCAGGTCGCCGGGCCCGTCCCGTAGATCAGGTAGCCGCAGAAGGCGATGCCGAGCACCGGGCTGACCGGGAAGAGCGGCACCCGGAAGCGGCGTTGCAGGTGGGGGCGGGTGCGGCGCAGCACCATGACGCTGACGTTGACCACGGCCATGACGGCCAGCGTGCCGATGGTCGTGAGGTTCATGACGACGTCCAGCGGGACCACCGCGGCCGGGATCGCGAAGAGCACGGCGACGATCCAGGTGCCCGCGGCCGGTGTGGAGGTCTTCGGCGAGATCCGTTCGAAGATCCGCGGGACGAGCCCGTCGCGGGACATCGACATCAGGATGCGGGTCTGCCCGTACATGACGGCCAGGACGACGGAGGCGATGGCGACGACCGCGCCGAAGGCGATGACGCCGCCGCCGACGGCGGAGTGGGTGACCTGGTTGACGACGAGCGACAGCGCCGCGGGCTTGTCGCCGACCTCGTCGGCGGAGAGCGCGCCGATGGCGGAGAGCGCGACCACGCAGTACAGGACGGTGACCAGTCCGATGCAGATCATGATCGCGACGGGGATGTTCCGGCGCGGGTTCTTCACCTCTTCGCCCGCCGTGGTGATCGCGTCGAAGCCGATGTAGGAGAAGAAGGCGACCGAGGCGCCGGAGGTGATGCCGGCGATGCCTTCCGGGGCGAACGGCGTGAGGTTGCCGTCCCGGAAGGCGGTGAAGGCGATGGCGCAGAACAGGATCAGGATCGCCAGCTTCAGCACCGCCATCGCGGCGGTCGCGCGGGCACTCTCGCGGATGCCGCGCACCAGCAGCACCGCGGCCAGCAGCATCACCACGACGGCCGGGACGTTGACGATGCCGCCGTCACCCGGCGGGCTGGACAGGGCGGCGGGCAACTGCCAACCGACGAGGCTGTTCAGCAGCTCGTTCAGATACTGCCCCCAGCCGACCGCGACCGCCGAGACGGAGACGCCGTACTCCAGCAGCAGGCACCAGCCGACGAGGAAGGCGGTGCGCTCGCCGAGCGTGGCGTACGCGTAGGAGTAGGAGCTGCCGGACACCGGGATCGCGCCGCCCAGCTCCGCAAAGGAGAAGGCGGTGAAGACACAGGTGATCGCGGCGAGCACGAAGGAGACGAGGACGGCGGGGCCGGACCGGGCGACGGTGTCGGACAGGCCGACGAAGATGCCGGTGCCGACGATGGCGCCGATGCCGAAGCACACGAGCTGGAAGAGCCCCATGGTGCGCTGGAGGCCGTGGCCTTCGAGATCCGCGCCGGATTCGGCGACGAGGACGTCGGGGGACTTGATGCGCAGTCCGGACGGACCTGACGGAGGCATGGGGGTGGTTCTCATCTCTGGTGGTGCGTGGTGCGTGGTGCGTGGTGCGACGCGCGGCGGGGTGGGCCGCGCGCGGAGCGGGACAGGACCGGTGGGTCCGGACCCGTGAGCCCGTTCGATGGTAGCCCGTAAACGTGCATGATCGCTCATGGGGTCGCATAGCCATGCAATACGGGCGCGCGGGGCCGCCCCGCACAGGGCGGCGCCGGGCCAGGCCGGGCACGAGGGCCGGCTTCCGCCACCGAGGCGGACCTCGGACCCCGGACCGCTCAGGCCAGGGTGGCGACCAGGATCGCCTTGATGGTGTGCAGCCGGTTCTCCGCCTCGTCGAAGACGACGGAGTGCGCGGACTCGAAGACCTCGTCGGTGACCTCCAGCGAGGTCAGGCCGTGCCGCTCGTGGATGTCCTGCCCGACGGCGGTGCCCAGGTCGTGGAAGGCGGGCAGGCAGTGCAGGAACTTCACGTCCGGGTTGCCGGTGGCGCGCAGCACGTCCATGGTGACGGCGTAGCCGCCGAGCAGCGCGATCCGCTCGTCCCAGACCTCCTTGGGCTCGCCCATCGAGACCCACACATCGGTCGCGACGAAGTCCGCGCCGCGCACACCCTCGGCCACGTCCGCGGTGATCGTGACGCGCGCGCCGCTGTGTGCGGCCAGCTCCTTGGCGCGGGTGACGACCTCCTCGTCCGGCCACAGACCCTCGGGCGCGACGATCCGTACGTCCATGCCGAGCAGCGCGCCGGTGATGAGGTAGGAGTTGCCCATGTTGTAGCGGGCGTCGCCCAGGTAGGCGAAGGCGATCTCGGTCAGCGGGCGGCCGGGCGCGTGCTCCGTGACCGTCAGCACGTCGGCGAGCATCTGGGTGGGGTGCCACGCGTCGGTCAGTCCGTTGAAGACCGGGACGCCGGCGTACGCGGCCAGCTCCTCGACGACGGCCTGGGAGCTGCCGCGGTACTGAATGGCGTCGAACATCCGGCCGAGGACCCGCGCGGTGTCCTTCACCGACTCCTTGTGCCCGATCTGCGACCCGGCCGGGTCGAGGTAGGTGGTCGAGGCGCCCTGGTCCGCGGCGGCGACCTCGAAGGCGCAGCGGGTGCGGGTGGAGGTCTTCTCGAAGATCAGGGCGATGTTGCGGCCCCGCAGGCGCGCGACCTCCTCGCCCGCGCGCTTGGCGGCCTTCAGTTCGGCCGCCAGGCCGACGAGGCCGTGGAACTCCTCGGCGCCGAAGTCCAGCTCCTTGAGGAAGTGGCGGCCCTTGAGGTCTGTCGCCATGGATGGGCTCCTAGGTCGCGGCAATCGGAATACTGGAAGTCTATACGACGCCCCGTATCTCTATTCACGGTGTCGCCGGCCACCGCCCGTACGACGCCCCCTCCTACCTTCCCCGCCGCGCGGGCTCCTCCCCTACACCGGGTCGCGTTCCACCGGGCAGCTCATACAGCGCGGGCCGCCCCGGCCGCGCCCCAGCTCACTGCCCGGAATGGTAATGACCTCGATGCCGCGCTTGCGCAGGAAGGTGTTGGTGGTGACGTTGCGCTCGTACGCCACCACCACGCCCGGCTCGACCGCCAGCACGTTGCACCCGTCGTCCCACTGCTCACGCTCCGCCGAGTGCACGTCCTGCGTCGCGGTCAGCACCCGGATGTCGTCCAGGCCCAGCGCCGCCGCCATGGCGCGGTGCATGTGCTCCGGCGGATGGTCGGTGACCTTCAGCTCCTGGTCCCCGGCGCCCGGCTCGATCGTGTACGAGCGGAGCATGCCCAGCGCCTCGTACTGGGTGAAGGTCTCGCCGTCGACCATCGTCATGACCGTGTCCAGGTGCATGAAGGCCCGCCGCTTGGGCATGTCCAGCGCCACGATCGTGCGGGCCGAGCCGGCCGCGAACAGGCCGCGCGCCAGCATCTCCACCGCCTGCGGCGTGGTCCGCTCGCTCATCCCGATCAGTACGGCGCCGTTGCCGATCACCAGCACGTCGCCGCCCTCGATGGTCGACGGGTAGGCCGCCTGCCCCTCCGACCAGACGTTGAAGCCGCCGCCGCGGAACAGCTTGTGGTGCCGGTAGATCGCCTCGTAGTGCACCGTCTCGCGCTGCCGGGCCGGCCAGCGCATGGCGTTGATGGACACCCCGTCGTAGACCCACGCCGAGGTGTCGCGGGTGAACAGGTGGTTGGGCAGCGGGCGCAGCACGAAATCGTCGAGGTCCATCACGTGGAAGCGGACCGAGGTCGGCTCCGGGTGCGCCGCCAGGTACTCCCGCTTGGTCATCCCGCCGACCAGCGCCTCGACCAGCTCGGGGACGGACAGCGAGTCGAAGACGGCCCGCAGGTGGTCGGTGGCCAGCGGCCCGTACTCCTTCTCGTGGAAGACCCGGTCCAGCACCAGCTCGCGCGCCTCGGCGACCTGGAGGGTCTCGGCCAGCAGGTCCCCGAACAGGTGGACCTCGACACCCCGGTCCCGGAGGATGTCCGCGAAGGCGTCGTGCTCGGCGCGTGCCCGGCGCACCCACAGCACGTCGTCGAAGAGCAGGGCGTCCTTGTTGGTCGGGGTGAGTCGCTTCAGCTCCAGATCGGGGCGGTGCAGGATGACGCGGCGCAGCCGCCCGGCCTCGGAGTCGACGTGGAATCCCATGCCCCCATCTTCGCCGCTGGGGGCCCGCGGCGGAGGACCACGGACGGGCCGCGACACGGGGTTCCCGCTGTCGCCGGGGCGGCTTCCGGCGGCGGCCACCGTCAGGGGGGGCCGGTCCCGGCCGCACCTGCCTGGTCCCGGACCCTGCCCGGGTTTCCGCGCCCGCCCGGTCCCGGGTCACGCCCGGGGCTGCGCGCGCGTGGTCGTGGCCGAGCGGAATGCCCGCCGGTAGGCGGAGGGGGTGGTGTCCAGGGCGGTCCGCATGTGCTGCCGCAGGTTCGTGCCGCTGCCCAGGCCGGCCCTGGCGGCGATGTCATCCACCGGCAGGTCGGTCGATTCCAGCAGGTGGCGCACGTGTTGCAAGCGGGCCGAGGCGAGCCATTCGGCCGGGGACAGACCTGCCTCCTGCCGGAACCGCCGGGTGAACGTCCGTACGCTCATGTGACAGTGCGCCGCGAGGTCCTTGAGGGACAACCGTCGGTCCAGGTGCCGCGTCATCAGCGCCCGCGCCCCGGCCGTCGACGTCCCCGCGTCCTCCGGGACCGGGTGGTCGATGTACTGCGCCTGCCCTCCGTCCCGCATCGGCGCGACGACGTTGTACCGGGCCACGCGGTTCGCCACCGAACTGCCGTGGTCCTCCCGGACCAGGTGCAGGCACAGGTCGATGGCCGCCGCGCCGCCGGCCGAGGTCAGGACCCCGCGATCGGCGACGTACAGCGGATCGGTGTCGAGGGCGACCGCCGGGAAGAGCCGCCTGAACTGCTCCGCGTAGCGCCAGTGCGTCGCCGCCCTGCATCCCTCCAGCAGGCCGGCCGCCGCGAGAACGAACGACCCGGTGCACAGGGACACCATCCGGGCCCGCCGCCCGGCCGTGCGCAGCGCCTCCGCGATACGGGCGTCCACCGCGCCGTCGTCGAGCACCTCCGGGCAGCGGGTGCCCGCGACGATCACGGTGTCGGCGTGCTCCAGCAGGGCCAGGTCGCCTTGGGGGGTGACGCCGTACCCGTTCACCGTCGGCACCGTGGAGCCGTCGGGCGTGACGGTGCGCACCTCGTAGGCCGCGCCCCCCGCGCGGGTTTCGACCATGGCCAGCATCTGGGCCGGGATGCTGAGGTCGAATGCGACCACCGGTGCGAGGGCGAGCACCACGACCTGATGGGGAGCGGTAACCGTCATGGCCCGATAGTTGCACATAGTGGCCCCTGGGCCACTTCTGTGGTGCTCGTGGGCGGAAGAGACTGAGGGCAGTTCCGCACTCCACCACACGAAAGGCGCGGTCCTCCTCATGTCCGTCCCCCCGGTCGACTCCGAGATCCAGGCCCTGCTGGAAACCACCGACGCAACCGACGCGGGCGTCTTCCCCTTCTACGGCCTGGCTTCCGTCCTCGCCGAACCCGCGCTGTACGCACGGCTGCGCGAACACCCCGATACGCCCGTCGACGAACGCGCGAAGGTCCACGACCTGTTCATCCCCGGGCCCGGCGGCCAACTGCGCCTGCGCGTCTACCGCCCGGCCACCGGCCACGACCTGCCGGTCATCCTCTACCTGCACAGCGGCGCCTTCACTTACGGCTCCCCCGAGGCCGAGGAGGGCCACGCCCTGCGGTACGCCCTGGACGCCGAAGCCGTCGTCGTCTCCGTCGACTACCGCCTCGCGCCCGAACACCCTTACCCGGCCGCGACCGACGATGCCTACGCGGCCCTGACCTGGCTCGCCGGACACGCGGCGGAGATCGGCGGCGACCCCGGGCGCATCGCCGTCGCGGGAGTGAGCGCCGGCGGGAACCTCGCGGCCTCCACCGTGCTGCGCGCCCGCGATCTGGGCGGCCCGGAGGTGGTCTTCCAGGTGCTGATCTACCCGGCCCTGGACAGCGGCATGACCAGTGCCTCGATGCGGGAGTTCACCGATACACCGGTCCTCGACCGGGACGCGGCCGAGTGGGCCTGGCGCCACTACGCCGGGGGCCGGGACCTTCCCCCCTACGGCTCCCCGGTACAGGCCGCCGACCTCAGCGGGCTGCCTCCCGCCTTCGTCGTCGTGGCGGAGGTCGACCCGCTGCGGGACGAAGGCCGCCGGTACGCCGAGCGTCTGAGCGCCGCCGGCGTCACCACCGAACTCATCCAGGCCCCGGGCGCCGTGCACGGGTTCGACCTGCTGTTCCCGACGGCCCGGGTCAGCGAGCGCAACCTGGCGGACCAGGTGCGGGCCCTGCACGAAGCACTCCATCCGTGACCGTGCCCGGCGCCCGGCTCCGCCTGTGACGGGCGGGGACCGGCTCGACGGCGGAACCTAGGAACCCGCCAGGGCGATGACGGCGATCAGGGTCACCGCGACGGCTATCACCATCAGGAGCGCGCCGACCCAGATCCGGCCGGCCGTGGCCTCGGTACGGTCCGGAGCGTCGTCCGGCGGGCGGCCGGGGCGGGGGCGCCGGGCGGGGAGCCGGAGTCCTCGTCCGACGGCCCGGCCGGCGAACCGGCGGACGCCTCGCGGCTGTTCCTCGTGCCCCGGCGGCGCCGTCATCGTCGCCGACGCCGCCGCCGTCCGTGTCACGGCCTCGAACAGCGCCCGCCAGCCCTGGTCACCGAAGCCGGTGGGCCGGCCGTCGGCGAGCAGGTGACCCAGCACCTCGCGGCCCTGCCCGTGGTGGCCGTGCCACAGGTCCGGCAGAATCTGCCGCAACAGGCCCGGGACGCTGCCCTGTTCGCTGTGCGGCCGCACCAGCCCGTCGTACAGGCGCACGGCGGTGCGGACCCGTTCCCGGCCGTCCGGCCCGGTGACCGGGTCGTCGTCGCGGCGGCCGCCGTACGGGTCGAGGAAGAGCTGGGCCCGCAGGACCCGCCCGCAGACCTCCAGCGCGTCGGCGGCGGTGCGGTGCGGAGCGCGGGCGATCAGCACCCGGGCCACCCGGTCGGCCTGTTCGGCGGGGAGGCCGCTGCCGAGCACCTCCAGGAGCACGCTGTCCGCGCTGTCGGCCAGGTAGTCCTCGGCACCGTTGCCGTGCAGTGCCTGGCGCAGCTCCCCCGCGCTCACGCCACGGACGAGCCCCGTACCGGCCCGGACGGCCCGCGAGACCGGCGGCGCGGAAACGCGGTCGAGGTCGCCGGCGCGCTGCGGGGGCCCGGCCTGCTGCTCCGGTGCCCGGCGGGGCGGCGGCTCCTGGTCGTGCCGCATGTTGTCGAACACCGGGTTGTCGTACGTCCGGCCGTCGTGGCCCGTACTCTCGTACGCCCGGCCGTCGTGGCCCGGATTGTCGTACACCCGGTCATCGCGCCCCGCGCTCTCGTACCGCTCCTCCCGGGCCCGGTCGTACAGCGGCTCGCGGGGCTCGGCCACCCGGTCCGTGCGGGCACGGCGGTGGCCCCCCGCGTGGCTGAGCCACTTCAGGGCCTCGTACACCAGGCGCACCCGTTCGTCGGGGCGTTCCGCCCCGAAGACGTGCTGCTCGGCCAGCGCGCGGCGGGTCTCCTTCAGCGCGCCGGGGTCGTAGCGGATGTCGAGGTAGTGCTCGACCAGCCGAGAGGCGGCCTCCTCGGCCGGGTCGTCGTGGTCCGGACGGGCCGGATCCAGCCGGGTCAACTGCTGGTCCTGCGTCGCCGACACGGGCCAGCGCGGTACGAAGACGTAGCGGAACGGCCCGCCGTCCCGGGTGTCGTGGGTGGCGAAGGACCAGCCGGGCAGGGCCCGGCCGGCCAGGTTCCACACCGCCCACAGGACGGGGACCGGTCCGTCGCCGCCCGTGTGGTCCAGTACGGACAGCCGCTGCCGCGGTTCGCGCAGCCGCCCGGCGAGCACCGCCGTCAGTTCGCCGGCGAACTGCTCGGTCCGGTCGGTGAGGGCCGGCGCCGCGCGCTCGGTGGCCTCCCGCAGCGCCTGGGGCGGTACGCACTCCAGGGAGCGCCCCTCGACCTCCCGCAGGTTGACGCCGCTGCCTTCCCAGCGCCAGGTGTGCAGGCCCAGGCAGCGGGCGGGTGTCAGCACGGACGCGCTGCCCAGCAGCGCGTGGGAGCAGGTGCTGGGGCGGCCGCCGCGGTCCTGGCCGGGAATGCGGCGGATCAGCAGGACCGAACTCTCGTGGCCCGGCTCCCCCCGCAGCTCCACCCGGGCCAGGCTCTCGCGCGCCCCGTCGCCGGGCACGCTCAGCAGCGAGGCGACCTTGCGGTAGATGGGCTGTAGCCCGGTCCGGTTGCCCGACCAGGCGACCGGGCCCACGCCCGCGCCGCCGACGGCGTGGTCCGCGTCCCAGCGGAAGACGATCTGGTGCACCGGCGCGTCGGTCCCGCTCACAGTCCCACCTCCTGGGGATCGGCTCCCGGCAGGAGCCCGCACATCGCGAAGACCGACAGGAGCGGGGAGAGCACCCGCCTCGGCCGTACGCCCTGGGGGAAGCCGCCGGCGTCCTCCTGGCCACCGGTGGCCGACGCGAAGTGCAGGGTGCACCGCGCGCAGTCGCTGAACGGTTTGAGCCAGGCGGGCCCGCCGTGGTGCCGCAGGAAGGCGTACACGTCGCGGCTCTCCTCGCGCAGGGCCCGCGCCGTCGGCCGGGCGCTCTCGGGCGCGGCCAGCCAGCGCGCCACGGCCGGCTCGAACCGGATCAGGTCACTCTTGCCGACGACGACCGCGGCCGCCGCGTCCACGTACGGCCCGTCGCGCGGCACCCGGTCCAGGACGGTGCCGAACGAGCGGTCGCCGAGGTCGTCGGTGCGCTGCTTGGTGCGTTCGCGTACGGCGTCCAGGTACGGCAGCGGCAGCGCGCGCAGCGGGTCGACGACGAAGAGGAACGCGTTGACGGCGGCGAGGAACCGGGTCACCCGGCCGGTGCGTTCCAGGTCCTCGCCCGACAGGTCGAAGAAGACCACGGGCCGGGTCGTGCCGCCCCTGCTGACCAGCAGCCCGTCGGCGAACTCCGCGAAGTCCGTCTGCTCGGTGTGCGCCAGCGTCTCGCCGGCCCGCAGCTTCAGCACCCGGTCGTTGAGGTAGGAGCGGTGCGACTCGGTGTGCAGCGGGGTGGCCTTGAGGCCGTGGGCGTCCAGCGCGCCGCGCTCCACCTCGCCGATCATCGAGGCGAGCAGATGGGTCTTGCCGGCCCGGGAGCTGCCGACCAGGGCCACCGTCAGCGGTTCGCCGTTGGTGAGGTAGGGCGCGGGCAGGTAGTGCTCGGGCATCCCCGCCGTGTTGCCGCACACCTGGAACGCCTCGCGCAGGGCGTCCTGGCGGCGCAGCGGGTTGTGCTCGCCCGAGAGGTCGAGGCGGACGAAGCGGCTGGTCTCGTCGCGTACGTACAGCCGGTCCTCGTCGAAGGTGATCGGGTCGAGGCAGTACGGGCACACCACCGGCCGGGGGCCGGGCGGCATCGGGTACGTGCTCACCGGCGCCCTCCCGTGCCCGTACGGCCGGTGCCGAACAGGGCGCGCAGCCCGCGGCCCGGCGTCCGGCCGGGGCCGGGCTGCGCCGCCGGGTCGTCGTCCAGCCCCAACGCCGTTCTCTTGCGCGCCAGTTCCTCGTCGAAGGCGCGGCGGCCCGGCTCCAGGGGGTCGGCCGGGAGCGGGCGCCCCTGGAGCGGGTCCTGCCGGTTGAGCATCCGCAGCACCTCGACGGGGTGGCCGCGCTCCTGGGCCCTGGGCGCGTAGGCGGTGGACAGCACCCCGAGCGCGGGCAGCCGCGCCAGGTCGCGCGGTGGCCCGTCCGGGTCCCCTTCACGGCCGGTGACCAGGTGGTACATCACCTGGGCCACGCTCCACAGGTCGTCGCGCGCGTCCGCGGTGCCGTGCCCGGCGCGCTGTTCCGGGGAGGCCCAGGGCGCCTCGCCCAGCGCCTCGCGGGGGTGCCCGGCGAAGGTGGCCGAAGCGGGCTCGGGCAGCCGGACGTGCCGGCCGTCCCACCGCACGGAGTACGGCGTCAGCCCGCGGTGCACGACCCCGATGGCCTCCAACAGCCGCACGGCCAGGACCAGTTCGCTGCGGATGCGCTCCTGCTCCTTGACCGTGGCCCGGCCCGCGAGCGCCGCCAGCGGACGGCCGCGCGCGGGTTCGTAGAAGACGAACGGCTCCCGTACGTCGAGGTGGTAGCCGCCGAACCGGGCGAAGAGCTGGTGGTACGGGGCGTCACCGAACGCCCGGCGCACGGCGAGGCCGACGCCCACCTCCGCCTCCAGCCGGTCGCGGGCCCGGTGATCGCCGCGCGCGGTGTGCGCGAGGCGGTACTGCAGCACCCGCCAGTCGTCGCCCAGCGTCATCGGCCTGGCCCGCAGCCCGTGCCGCTGCTGCCCGGGGGGCAGGTCGCCCCAGTAGGCCGCCAGCAGTCGGGCGGGCGAGCCCTCGTCCGTGAAGAAGGCGAGCTCCACACGGTCGCGGGCCGGGCGGCCGCCGTTGCCCGCGGTGCTCCCGGGTGCCTCGTCCTCGGGCGCGGCGCCGTCCTCCGGCGCGCGGTCGGATGTCCGTACCGTGTTCTGCCGGTCCGCCCACTCGTCCATGACGTCCCCTCATTCGCTCGCGTTCGCCGGCAGTTCCGGCCCGGTGGTGTCGCTGCCGCCGCGCTGCCGGACCGTGCGCACCGATCCGGTGCGCAGCGGCAGCAGCCGGAAGACGCCCGCATACCGGCCGGCCGGGGTCCACACCATGTCGTCGGCGCCCGGGCCGGGCCCGTCGGCGGACAGCGGGTCCTCGCCGGGCCGCGCCACGTCGGGGGCGAAGCGCACCCCTCGCGCCGCGTGCCGGTCGCGGGAGAGCAGCCGGCGGTGTTCGGCCGCGCAGAGCGGCACCGTGCCGGTGCCGTCCCCGTGCTCCTGGAGGATCCGGGTGACCCGGTCGGGCGGCAGGCCGAGCAGGACGGCCGGGTCCGGCCGGGAGGCGGGGTCCCGGGCGAACGCCGGGGCGGCGGCGACCCCGTCCCGGGCCAGCCGGGCGGTCTCGTCGTCGATCAGCCGCCGCACCTCCCGGTCGAGGGGCGGCGCGATGGCCGCGCCGGGGTCGCGCTCGATGGTGCCCCAGTACGGGTCGAGGAGTGCGGCGATGCCGTCGGTGAGGTCGCCGGCGAGGGTGGCGACCAGTTCGGGCCCGCCGTCGCCCGCCTCGCGCTCCAGCCAGGGGACGGGAACGTCGTCGGGCGGCGGCGCGACCGGGGCGGGGCCGCCTGCCGCGGCGCTCTCCGGGCACCGGAGCGGCGGCACCATGTCGGCGAGCGGGTCCCGCCAGGGGGTGCCGTGGTCGGTGGCCGGTCCGCCGCCGGGCTCCGGGTCCCCGTCCCAGTCGTCCCAGTCGTCCCAGCCCTGGGCCGTGGCGTCGTCGTACCGGGGGTCGGCGCTCTCGAAGGAGTCGTACGAGGCACTCGGCGCGGAACGCCGGTCGTACGACGGGCCGAACCAGTCGTCGTCCAGCAGGTCGTCCTCCGGCGGACCACCGCCGCGGGCACCGGCCGCGACGTCGCCGTCGCGCCCCGCCGTGGCGGGTACGGGATCGCGGCCCTCCGCCGCGGTGGCCGCGCGGCGGATCATCCCGGCCACCGCCCGCGCGCCGTCCGCGCAGTACAGGCGGGCGTCCGCCAGCAGCCAGTCGTGGATGACGGCGTCCGCCAGCAGCCCGTCGAGGGAGTCCAGCACGTCCCGGCCCTCGGAGCCGCCGCCCGCCGCCCACCAGGTGTCCAGGGCCTCGGTCCAGCGGCGTACCGCCAGCAGGGGCAGCACGATCAGCGCCACCAGCAGGGCGCTCAGCCCGAGCCACGCGGGCACCGCGAGCACCTGGCCCAGGGCGAGGCCGGCGCCCGCGCCGAGCAGCCCGGCGCCCAGATGCGCCAGGGCGCCCGACCGCCCGCCGCCGTCGAGGCGGCCGTCCCCGCCGCGGCCGGGGCGGCGGGCCAGGGCGAGCGCGGTCAGCCCGGCGGCGGCCAGCGCCGTCAGCGGCCCCAGCACCCAGCCCGGGCCCGGCCACAGGCCGGCCGCCGCGGCGACGGCGCAGCCGCCGGCCAGTTCGGTGACGGCCGCCCCGCGCACCTCGAACGGCCGGGGCCCGGCCATCCGCCGCGGCAGGTCGGGCGGGCACAGCTCGTCGAGGCGGCCGAGGCGGGCGGCGCTGCCGGTGGGCGTGGCCAGGTCGGCGACCGCGCCGAGCCGGGCCGCCGCCGAGCGCAGCGGCAGCCGTTGCGACAGCAGGTCCTGGGTGAAGCCGCGCAGGGCGGGGCCGATCCGTTCGCGGTCGGCCTCCGGCACCGGGGGCAGGTCGATGCCCCGCTCGTGGAGCCGTCGGCGCTGTTCCGGGGGCAGGCCGACGCCGTCGCCGTCGCGGAGGGTCTCGGCGACGGTCTCGCGGTACGCGGCCAGTTCCTCGGCGGCCGCGTCCAGGCCCTCGGCGAGGTCCAGGTCCCCGGCCGGGCCGCGCAGCAGTCCGCCCGCGCGGCGCTGCCGCCCGTACGCGTGATCGGCCTCCAGCAGCGCCGTCTCACAGGCCCGGTGGCGCTCGTCGGCCGCGCCGCCCGCCCGGCGCCAGTCCTCGCTGTCCACGGGCCTGGACGTCCCGGCGCCGACCAGCGGCGCCAGTGCGGCGGGTACCCCGCCCGCCTCGGGGCCGGTGACCGGGGCCCGGCCGCCGGGGTCGTCCTGGCCGACGAGGGCGGCGAGTGCCTGCCGCCGGACCCGGTCGCGGGCGGTGTGCGAGAGGTCGTGTTCCAGGACGCGCAGGGCGGGCACGGCCACGCCGTCGGGAAGGCCCGACACCGCGTGCAGGACGGCGTCGAACACCGCGGGGGCGGCGAGGAGTTCGAGGAGCGGGCGGAGCGCGCCCTCGTCCTCGTCCGGGGTGGCTCCGGTCGCGGTGCCGCAGTGCGGGTCGAGGATCCACAGCACGCCGACGGCGGGCGGGCGCAGCGGTGAGGGCCGGTCCAGGGCCCAGGGCGTGGGTGCGGGCGGCACCGCGACGCCGTCGCCCGGTTCCGCGGGCGGGGCGCCGACCGCGACGCACAGCGCGTGGCCGGTGCCGTGGGCGAGGACCTGTTCGTAGACGCGTTGGTTGCGGGCGAGCCCGTGGGCGGTGTCCACGAGCAGGATGCGCTCGGCCTCCTGGACGGGGGCGCCGCCGAGCGCGGTGCGGACGGCGCGGTGCAGCCCGCCCCCGCCGTCCGCACCGTCCGGGCCGGCGTGGCCGCCCCGCAGGTCCAGGGTGACGACCGGTGCGGCGGTACGGGCGTTCACAGCAGGTCCTCCTCCCTCGGCTCCTCGTCCCACGGGTCGGCCCACAGGTCGTGCCGGTCCTCGCCGGCCGCGCGGGCGTCGTCGTGCTGCGCCTGCGGCCCGTACGCGCCCGTGGACCGGCGGGACGGCGGCTCGTGCGGCTCCGGTTCATCCGGCTCGGTGCGCCGGGCACGCGGTTCCGCGGCCGGGCCGTGCCCGTTGGCCCGGTGCAGCCGCGACGGGGCTGCGCCGGTCTCGCGCAGTTGTTCCTGCGCCTGGGCCAGGCCGCGCAGCGAGGGCCGGTTGGCCCGCAGGCTCCTGGGGAAGCGCAGGTCGAGGGCGCCGTCCAGCGTGGTCGTCCAGAAGTGGAGCAGCGGCTCGATCCAGTCCTGCTCGTCCTCGTCCAGGTCGTGGGCGCGCTGCCGCAGCCGGGCGCCCTCCGCCGGGGCCACCCGGCGCAGGAAGGTCCAGAACAGCGGGTCCGGTTCCCTCGGTGTGGTGCTCAGGCCCTCCGGCAGGGCCTCCATCAGCACCGAGCAGAAGTCCTTGACCGCCGAACCGGCGTCCAGCAGCGCCCAGCGCTCGTACGCCCGCAGCAGGTCGGACCAGCTCGACACGTCCCGGTCGTACGGCTGCAGGGCCAGGGTCATGGTGGCCGAGTCGCCGCCGCGCAGCCGGAAGCAGACGCTCTCCGGGGAGAGCGGGTCGCCGGTGACCTCGACGCGCCCGTTCCACATGGCGCTCAGCATGCGTTGCAGCACCCGCTGCCGGTCGCTCTCCGTGCTGGCCAGCCAGGAGTCGCGGTAGCCGGTGCGCTGGCGCCACTGGAGGTGGTCCTCGCGGCCCTCCCGGTCCCTGGCCCGGCCCCACAGGCGCAGGACCTGCCGCACCTCGGAGATGTCGGTCAGACTCATCTCGCTGCGGAACAGCACGACGGTGATCGACTCGGTGAGCACGGCGCGGAATTCCGGTGGCAGCCGGTTCTCGTCGCGCGGCAGCAGCAGCGACTGTT
Organism: Streptomyces sp. NPDC018045; assembly: GCF_044327445.1. Classification (NCBI taxonomy): domain Bacteria; kingdom Bacillati; phylum Actinomycetota; class Actinomycetes; order Kitasatosporales; family Streptomycetaceae; genus Streptomyces; species Streptomyces sp. NPDC018045. The sequence continues at coordinate 39,428 of NZ_JBIRFL010000002.1, read as the reverse complement.
CCAGGAAGCTGTCCACACTGCCCTTGGCCTTGGTCTGCGGGCGGACGATGAGGGTCTTGAGCTTGCCGGTGCCGTCCGGGGTGAAGCCGGCCGGCAGCAGACCCGCGAGCTGGGAGCGGAACTGCTCCAGCCACTTCTCGTCGACCGCCTCGGCGGCCTCCTCGTCCCCGGACGCCGCCGCGAGGAGGTCGCCGAGGGACGGCAGCAGCGGCCGCTCCTGATGGACGCCGGCCTCCCCGAACAGCTTCTTGATCCGGCCCTCCAGGACCTGCTTGACCTCCTTGACGGCGGCGCGCGGTGAGCGCTGGCCGGCCTCCAGGGCGCGTTCCCAGTGCCGCGGTTCGACGATGCGGGCGAGCAGCGCGGCCTCGTCCTGGTTGTCCGGGATGCCCTCGCGCTGGAGGAGGCGGGTCAGCACGTCGTCGTAGAAGGCGTCGAGGGAGTTCTGCGGCGGGAGCAGGTACGACACGCCCGTGCGGTCCTCGCGGTACAGCTCGCGGCGCCGCTCGCGGAACTGGCCGTTCTCGCCCTCCTCGTGGTCGCGGAAGGCCCGTACCAGCGCGGAGAGTTCTTTCATGGTCCGGTCGGCGGTCGGCCGCCAGCGGGCCTCCTGCGCCTTCCACTGCTCGTGCCATGTGCGGTTGGTCGCCCAGCGGTACCAGGCGTCCTGCTCCTGGAGGGCGGCGTCCACCTCGGGGTCGCCCCAGCGCGCGGGCACCACGCCGCCCATCCGGCGGCCGATACGGGGCACCTGCGGCGGGTTGGTGTCCACCCCGTCGGGGATGCGCGGGCGGTTGCGCCGGTTGTCGAGCATGCCGGAGAAACCCTGCTGGGCCACCTGGTCGCTGTCGCCCGGGTTGCCGGTGAACACCCGCTCCAGCCGGAACGGGTCGTGCTCCTTGAGCAGGTGGAGCAGTGCGCGGCGCGGGTTGAAGCGCTCCGCGGCCTCCAGCGTGCGGCGGGCCAGGACGGTGTCGAGCGAGTCGAGTTCGTCCCGCATACGGTCGATCCGGTCGCTCAGCTCCTTGCTGATGGCCCGCGCGCCCTTGGGCACCGGGTTGGGTCCCGGCACCGGCTCCACCTCCCGGACCCAGACCTCCTCGATGTTGGACATCTTGAACGCCTCGGCGACGAGGGCGCGGTGGTCCTCGCCGCCCTGGCGGGCGCGGTCCAGCAGCCCGCGGACGGCGCAGGCCAGCATCCGGGCGGCGACGATCTCGGCGAGTTCGTCGACGGGCACGGTCATGGAGGCCGCCAGGCTGGTGGACATGCCCTGGAGGCCGATGCCGGTGGCGGCGGCCGCCGACCGGCTGGCGCCGCGGTTGACGAAGCTGGCGGCGAAGGACTGGTAGGCGTCGTCGGCCCGGCCGCGGGTGTTCTCCTCGCCCAGGTCCGTGCCGATCAGCGAGGTGACCATGGCGGTGATGGAGCGGCGCAGGTCGTCGGGGCGCATACCGGCGGTACGGCTGAAGAGGAACGCCGTCTGGACGGTGGAGGTGCGCAGGCTGACCGGCACCATGTCGGGGTACTTCACGCTCAGCGAGCCGCGCTGTTCCACGTCGCCGAGGTCGGCGGTGGCGTCCGCCGCGTTCTGGTCGTCGACCAGGTGCGAGAGGTCCACCAGGGCGCGGGCGGCGTTCAGTTCGGCCTCCCGGCCGCCGCCGGCCTCCGGCGGGAACGCCGACGGCATCACGACCAGCGGGTAGATCTTCGCGCCGGGCAGGTTCACCGAGTGGAAGGCGTGCCCGATCAGGTGCAGGAAGTCGTAGAAGATGCCGGCGCCGGTGCCACCCGCGACGGAGAACGCCACGAACACGTCGTAGCCGCGGATCTGCCCGCCGCCCAGCTCCTGGAGGTCGCCCGCCGACTTGCTGAGCGCGTCGATCGCCGCGCGCAGCGGGCCGAGCACCTGGTCGGGTCCGTTGCGCAGGGTGGCGAACAGCGCGGCCCGGCCGACGGTGGGCAGTTGCCCGGCGCCGGTGTGCAGCGGGGAGACCCGCGGCTCGTCGACCCGCGGCGGCAGCCAGTCCGCCGTCTCGTCGTGCTGCGCGATGCGCAGCATCCGGGTCATCTCGGGTGAGTTGTCGTAGGTGGGCAGCAGGTTGTGCACGGCCCGGGAGGTGCGGGCGAACGCCGCCGCCTGCGGGCCGCGGGCGCTCAGGTGCGGCAGCCGGTCCAGTTCGGACTCGCTGAAATCCGCGTACACGAACTGGAGGCAGTCCGGCAGTTGGAAGGGGACCCGTTGCTTGCCGCGGCCGACCAGGTCGGTACCGTCCGGGCCGCACAGTTCGCGGCGCAGGTTCCGCTCCAGTTCGGCGCCGATGCGGGCGCCGGTGCCGCCCAGCCCCACGAACAGCATGGGCTGGTAGATCTTCATGTCGTCGCTCCCCTCGTCCGCCCGTCAGGGGCGGCCTGTGCTGCGAGATGTGGTGCCGCCGGTGGTCCGGGCGGCCGGCCGCCCGGACCACGGCGCCGTGGCGCGGGCGCCTCAGAACGCGGAGTCATATCCGGACGCCCCGCCCGAACCGCCCGAACCGCCGGCGCCGCCCGTCCCGGCCGGCCTGCCGGTGCCGCCGGGCGAAGCGCCGCGCCGACCGCGCCCGTTCGCGCCACCGGGCGCGCCGGTGCCGCTCCGGCCGATGAGCCCGCCGAACCGGCCCGAGGTGTCGCGGGCGCCGCCGGACGGACCCGGCCGGCGCTCCCGGCCGGTACGCTCCCGGCCCGGCCGGTTTCCGCCGCGTACGGACAGTTCCAGGTCGTGCCCGAGCTTGGCGGCCGCGCCGCGCGGCACGGCCTGCTCCTTGCCGTCGGGGCCGCGCAGCCGCAGTCCGTCGCCCTTGCGCCGGAGCCGGTACGCCTGCGCCGTGCGCGCGTTCCCCCGTTGCAAGCCGGGGCGCTCCGAGGACGGGTTGCGCACCGAGAACCACACCGCCTTCGCGCGGGCCTCCCGCACCTCCAGCTTGCCCATGAACCGCCCGTCGCGCCGCAGTTCCAGGACGAGGCCCTGCAACGAGCTGCGGACGCCGCCGTACCAGACGCGGATGGCGATCACGGCCGTGCCGGCGAGCAGCAGCCCGGCGCCCCCGATGACGGCCCACCACCACCGGTCCCACCAGGTGGGCGCGGGGGTGACGGTGACGGTCAGGAAGGCGGAGCCGACCTCGCGGCCGCCGTCGGTACGGTCGGTGACGGTGATCCGGCCGCCGGCGTCCCCCGCAGGCGCGCCGGCGCCGAAGGACACGGTGAAGGACACCGGCTCCTGGGCGCCGGGCGCGACGGTGACGGTGGCCGGGCTGATGCGCAGCGCCGCCTGCGTGGACTGGTCGGCCAGGCCGAGGCGCAGGGTGTGCGGGCGGCTGTCGTTGTTGCGGGCGACGAGCTTGCCGGTGACCGAGCCGCCCGGGTGCACGGCGTGGCTCTCCAGCGTCACACCGGCCGCCACCGGCGCCGCGCCCGAGGACACCCGGGTGTCGTAGGGCCGCCGGTCCCCGGTGACGCCGGGCGCCGCGATCGCGCCGGTCAGCCGCAGGGCGCCGGTGGCCGATTTCGGCACCGTCACCGACGCGCCGTACAGGACGTCGCCCGCCCGTTCGTCGGGGCCCGCGCCGTCGTCGCGGAGCGGGACGTCCACCGGCTCGAAGCCGTCGCCGGACAACTGGGCGGCGGCCCGTACCCCCGCGAGCTGTCCGGGGTCGGTGATCACCACACCGCGCCGGGTCTGCAGGCGCATCCGTACGACGACGTCCTCGCCGGGGCGCGGCGCGGACGGCTCCAGGGTGACCGACGAGCGCAGCACGCCCTGCCAGATGGCCCGTACGGTGGCGGGCTGGTCCCGGTGCCCTTCGGGCGCGGACAGGTGCACCCGCCACCGCCCCGGCAGCGGGTCCTTGACCCGCAGTGCCTCGACCGGCCCGTCCTGGCCGCTGACCTCGAAGCGGGAACCGTCGAAGTCCCCCTGGAGGGGCACCTTGCGGCCCTTGGGGTCGTAGTACGTGGCCGTCACCCTCGGGTCGCGCTTGGTGACGGTGATCGAGCCGTCGGTCGCGATGGGCGGGATGGTCACGGTCAGGTCGCCCGGCGGCTTGCTGCTGGTGCCCTCTTCGACGCGGGCGCAGCGGGCGGCGGCGAACGCGCTCTGGAGCGCCTTGTCCACGTCCGCGGCGCCGTCCACGACCTCCGGCCGGGGGCGCGCGCCGGGCAGGTCGGCGCAGCCGTTGCGGTAGCCGCCGTCGGCCATCTGCTGAAGAGCCTTCTTGTCGATGCCCTTGCCGAAGCCGAGCGGCCAGATCTGCACGTGCTCGCGGCGCGCCCGGTCGAGGACCTCGCGCAGCCGCTTGGCGCCCTCCTGCTGCCGGGCGGCGGCGTCGGCTCCGTAGGCGGGGCTGTCCGCGACGTTCAGTTTGCCGTCGGTGAGCAGGAAGACGACCTTGGGCGTGTCCGGTGTGCCGCTCTCGCGCAGCCGGGTCAGGGCCTGGGTGAGGGCGGCCGGGAAGTCCGTACCTGGGCCGAGGTTGGTGCCTTCGCGGTCGGTGAGCCGGCGGGCGCAGTCGCTGATGCGCTGGCGTCCGGCGGCGTCGACGACGGTGGGCGGGCACACTTCCCGTACGGGCTGCTGCCCCTCCTTCTCGGCGCTGCCGAAGCCGATGACGCTGGCCCGGGACCGTTCGGAGAGTTCGCCCTGGCCGATCAGCGCGGCCGCCTCGGCCTCACGGGCCAGCGCCTCCTCGCCGATGCTGGCCGAGGCGTCCACGACGACGGAGAAGTCGACGGGGGTGGGGCCCGCGGACGGCGCGGTGGGGGTGGGCGCGGCCCACGCGGGCGGCGGGCCGAGCGGCACGGCGGCGCAGAGCGCGGTGAGGGCGGCGACGGTGGCGCGGTGCGCCCCGCGACGGTTCCGTGCGGCGGCCGGTGCGGTGTCGTACGGCATGCTCACCACAGCCCTCCGGTCAGGGCGCAGCCGCCACCGGCCGCCAGGCAGCCGACTCCCCAGCGCAGCCAGCGGTACTTGGCTCCGAGGATGCGGCCGAGTGCGCAGGCCTGCTCGACGGCCCACTGCCCGGTGTCCCGGCCCGCGAGGGCCACCCGGGGCAGCAGCACCTCGGCGGTGGCCCCGCCGGTCAACTGCGGGAGGAAGGTCAGGTGTCCGTCCGCCGAGGTACGGGTGCGGGGCAGCACCGCCGCCACGAACATCGCTATGCCCAGCGTCCACAGCACGGTCCCGGCGAGCAGCAGGGCGGCGCGGGTGGCGGGCATCGCCGGAAGCTGTCCGTCGCGGCCGACGAGCAGCACCAGCGCCGCCGTGGCGCCGGTCATCAGGACGGACGCCTTGGTGTCGGCCCGGCTGATCTCTTCCCGTACGACCTTCAGCAGGCGCTCGGCCACGAAGTCGGGGCCGGAGCCGGAGGCCGGGGCGGATCCGGTGCAGGGGCAGGGCCCGGGGCGGGGGTTGGGCCCGGTGCCCCGGGCAGGGGCGGGTGCGGGTGGGGCGCTGGTGGTCATCACTTCCCCCAGTCCAGGCCCGCGCCACGGCCGCGGCGCGGCGCGGGGCCGTCCCGGTCGTCGTCGCGGTGCTCGTCCCGGCGGCCGTCGCGGTGGTCGGCGTATCGGTCGTCGTGTCCGTCGCCGTACCGGTCGCCGTCGTACCGGTCGCCGTCGTACCGGTCGCCGTGGAAGTCCGCGCGCCGGCCGGTGCGGTGGTCGTCGCGCTCGGCGGCCGACTGGACGCGGTCCGGCTCGTAGACGCGGCCGCGGTCGTCCTTCTCGTACGGGTCGTCGTCGTGGCTGTCGCCGTGACCGTCGTCGGCGTACCCGTCGCCGTCCGGACGGCCGTCCCCGGGCCTCGGCTCGCGGTCGTCGTACCCGCCGCCGTACGCCTCGGCGCCCTGTCGGTCACCGCCGCCGGAACGGCCGCGCGCCCGCTCGGGCTCGTGGCCGTCGTCGTCCGCCGGCTCCCGGCCGGCCCCGGGGCCGCGGTCCCGTCCCGGCGCCGGATCCGGATCGGAGTCCGGATCGGCGTCCGGATCGGGCTCGTGCGCCCAGTCCATCCGCTGCCGCCCGCGGACCCGGTCCTGTTCGCCACGGGGCCCGCCGCCCTCCAGCGCGCGCCGCTGCGGCTGCTCCAGGAAGGTGTCGGCCGCCCGCCCCACCACCCCGCTCGTCGTCGACCGCAGGAAGTCGATGGCGGCCAGTGTCTGGTCGTTGAGGTCGTGGCGCTCGATCAGGCCGCCGTCGACGAACCGGAACACCGTCTCGATCGACAGGGCCCGCTCCTCCCGGCGCTCCCGCAGGAACGCCTGCTGGATGTCCCAGGCGTGGGCGGTGTCGCGCGCCATGAAGTACGCGATCCGCTGGTCGTCGCCGCCACTGAGCATCTCCTGGAGCTCGGTGGCCTTCATCCGGGTCAATTCCTGTTCCTGCCGTTCCCTCTTCATCGCCTCCGCGTGCTGCCGGCGCGCGAGGTCGCCCTCGTGGTCGATCTCGGTGCGCTGCCGCTCCGCGCTGATCCCGCGTTCGCTCAGGTCGATCCGTACGAACACCTCGGTCTCCAGGCCGAAGTCGTCGCCCAGGCGCAGGTCCGCCAGCGCGGTCTCCACCGCCCGGTCCGCCCGTTCCGCCTCGCTGATGCGATAGCGCCGGGTCACCCCGCGCAGCGCGTGCAGCAGGACCGGCGAGAAGTGCCGGGCGAGGTCCCAGACCATGGCGCGGACCGCCGCGTACGCGTCCACGACGCGCCAGCGCACCTGGACCTCCGCGCGGAAGGACTCCGCGTCGCCGGCCGCGGGCAGTTCGGTGCGGAACTCGGTCAGATGCCAGCCGACCCACACCTCCATGACCTTGAACGAGCCCCTGAAGAGCGGTTTGTTGACGTCCTCGCGGCGGTCCGGCCACAGCACGCTGTAGCCACCGTTCTCGTACATGAGCACCGCGGCGACCTGCATGCTGGGCCGCCGGAACCGGCCGGACGACTCGTACTCCCGCACCAGCGGGCCCGCCACCGCCCCTCCGGGCCCCGGGCCGTGTCCCCCTGGTGCGCCCGGCCCCGGGGCCTGCCCGTAGCCGTGCTGCGCGCCGTTCCGGCCGTCTTGCGTCATCGTCGTCCCTCTCCTTCCAGCGCCGCGCGCATCCGCGCGGCCGCCCGGGGGGCGAGCGGTTCGTCACCGTCCCGCTCCAGCCGGTTGACCAGCAGCAGCAACCGGTCGCGGTCCCGCCGCCCCGCCACCAGCCGCGGCAGGAACGCGCACAGCACGTCGAGCTGCCGCGGGTCCTTGGCCGCCCGCCGCATCCAGCCGCCCATCTCCTCCTGCGCCGCGGCGCCCGCCCGCGCCGTGTTCAACGTGCTGTGCACCAGGTCCGCCAGCCAGGGGGCCCGGTCGGGGTGGGCCGCGACCAGGGCCGCCGCCAGCGGCCAGGAGCCGTACGACTCCAGGACGGGGCTGTCGCGCCGGAGCCCCCACAGGTGGGAGGTGCGGGTGGCCAGCGCGCGCATCACGACCAGCAGCGCGAGGTCCTGCCGGATCTGCCGCGGGTCGCCGAGCCAGCGGGCCAGCCGCCTGAGCACCACCTCCGGCTCGGGGCCCGCCAGCAGCCGCACCACGCTGTACGAGGCGGCGTCGGCCGGTTTGCCGCCGTCCTCCCGGCAGCCGATTCGGGCCAGTTCGTCCAGGGAGGCGGCGACCGAGCCCGCCACCATGCCGTAGCCGTGGGCGAACGCCGCGATCTCGCACGCGGACCGGTTGTCGCCGCGTGCCCAGTCGCGCAGCAGACCGCGTACGGCGGGCCGCACCTGCGGGTTGCGGGCCGCCTCGGACAGGGCCGTGGCGGCGGCCATCTGCTGCACCGGCCGGTCGGCGCGGGCGAGCGGCAGCAGCAGTTCGGAGAGTCCGTAGAGGTAGTCGCGGGAGCACAGGGAGCCGGCGACGATCGCGGCGCTCACCCACACCTGGGGGCGTTGGTCGTCGCAGAGGGACCGCAGCCACCGGGTCAGCGGGCCGCGTACGTTGTGGTAGCCGTCCCATGCCTCGTCCAGGACGGCGGAGGCCAGCCTGCGCCCCTGGAAGCGCGTCACCCGTACGGGGATGGCCGCGTCGCCCAGGTCCTCGACGCCCTGGTCCGGTACGGCGCGGGAGGCGGCCAGCCGGGTCTGGGTCTGCGCGGTGAACAGCGGGCGGCCCGGCGCGTACTGGGGGTCGAGGGTGACCGCCAGCTCCCAGGCGAGCAGTTCGCCGGCCTCGGTCACCAGGCTCTCCGCCGATCCGTTGAAGACCGCGAGCGACAGCCGCAGGGCCGCGGCGCGCAGGGCGGGCAGCGCCTCGGGCAGGGTGCCGGGCCGGTCGGCCCCGGCGAACCACTCCCGTGCCTGGCGCGGTGCGAACGCCGCGCACTCGTGGAGGAGCCGGGTGTCGTCGGTCTCGCCCCTGGCGTGCGCCGCGAGGTGGCCGGCGAGCCGGGCCGCCTCGCCCGGCCGCAGGTCACCCAGGCCCAGCGCCTGTTCCACGTCGGGGCGCCGGGCGGTGGTCCGGGCCCGTTGCAGCAGGTCCGCGGGGGCGTCGGCCAGCAGGTCGGCCACATGCCGCTCCAGGACCTCGTCGGCGGTCGGCGGCGCGCACTGCACGCCGTAACGGCCGCGCACCAGCCGGTCGGCGAAGTCGCCGGCGCCCACGACCAGGACGCCGTACGCCCCGCGCCCGGCGAGCAGCGCGCTCAGCCGGTCCAGGTGCAGGTCGGAGGGGCGGGGCCCGGCGCCGTGCCCGTTGCCGGCGTCCTTGTCGGCGCCGGCGGACGCGGCCGGTACGGCACCGGCGTCCTCGGCGGGCAGTTCGAGCAGGTAGCCGCGGCCGGCCTCGAACTTCTCCTGGTCGACGCTGTCGAGCGCGGTGGCCGGGTCCAGGCGGGACACGCCGGTGGCTACGTCCCTGAGGAGGGCGAGGCCCGTGGAGGTTCGGCCGGTGCCGTGCTCGCCGCAGAGCGCCAGCAGGTGCGTACGCCGGAGCCGGGTCTTCATCGCGTCGTATCCGGGGGCCCGGCAGTAGACCCGGCCCAGGCGGTCCAGTTCCTCGGCCGGCACCGGCCCGTCGACGAAGACGTCGTCGGCGCCGATCCGGATGTGCGTCTGGTAGTCGCTGCCGATCCGGACCTGCGTCTGGTGGAAGGTGTTGCCGTCGTAGATCTGGTTGTCGCCCTCGATGTGCAGGTTGGTGCGGGCCTCGCGGGCCGTACGGGCGCCGCCCGCCTCGCCCGCGCCGCCCAGCGGGCTGCTCTTCGGGGCGTCCAGGCGGGGCTTCTCCTCGGGCCGGCCGTCGCCGTCGGCCCTGCCGTCCCGGGCCGCCCTCGCCTCGTCGTCCCGGCCGCCCGGCCTGCCGTCGGGCTGCGGCGGGGGCTGCTCGCCGGCGGGCGGGGCCCCCTCGTCCACGTCGGTCACCTGCCGCCGCCTTCCGGTCCGGATCCGGTCTGCGGGGCGTCGTCGGCGGCCGGTTCCGGGGGGTCGGAGGGCGGTTTCGGTGCGTCGTCCGCCCGGCCGATGCCGGTGAAGTCCCCGTGGAAGGTGTTGCCGTCGTAGACCTGGTTCCCGCCGCCGATGTGGCCGAAGTGGTATTTGCTGGTGTACGCGGCGGGCGCCGGTGCCGTACCGGCCGCTCCTCCCGGGCCGGAAGCGGGCGGCGGGGCCGTACCCCCTTGCCCCGTCCCGCCGCCCTGCTCCGGCGGCGGGTCCTGGACCGCGCGCACCCCCGTCGCGCACGGCCGGTCCCGCGCCGGCACCGCCGGGGACGGCGGTGCCTCGTGCGACGTCCGTGCCGGAAGGGGCGGGAACGGCAGCCGGGGGACGTGGAACCACGCCTCCGTGTCCGTCTCCTTCTCCGACACCCGCGCCCGGCGGTAGTGCTCGGGCTCGATGCAGGCGCCGCCTTCCGCCACGACGTCGTGGTACAGCGCGTCGGACACGACGCACAACAGCGGTGCCCGGCCGGCCAGTTGCATGACGCCGCGGGCGGTGTCGCTGTCGCACAGCCGGCAGGCGAGGTCCACGGCGCGCCCGGCCAGGCCCCTGGTGTCCCGGGCGACCGGGCCGGCGTGCATGGCGACGCGCATCCGCAACGGCTCCGCACGCCCCTCGTTGACCTGGCGCAGCTTCTGGTAGACGCCTTCGAGCCAGGGCCCCACCAACTGCGCGGACGGCACGTCGGGAGCGAGCGCGACCAGCACGCCGTCGCCGCGGTCCTCCATGTGGACGTTCCGCTCGGTGACCCCCGCGGCGGTGAACCCCGCGTCGAAGACGTCGTACATCGCCTCGCGCATCCGCAGCTTGGCACGCAGCCCCAGCCGTCCGGATCCGCAGACGTCTCCGTTGACGACGAGTCGGTGCAAGGCTTCCGTGCTCACTGGACCTCCTGGTTCGTGCCGACATGAAGCAGCATGGCCGGGGCGGGAAGACGGGGCTGTAGCCGTTTACACAGCCGGCGGGGATTCGGATTCCCCGGGACGTACGGGAGCGGGGCCGGACGGTGTGCGGCCGCCGACCGCGCGCCCTTCGGCGAGCAGCCGCAGCAGCGCGAGGTCGAGCACGGCCAGCCGCCGGGGGCCGGTCCGCACGACGCCCTGCTCCCGCAGCAGGCGCAGCGCCTTGGCCACCGCTTCGCGGGTGGAGCCGACGGCCGCCGCCAGGTCGTGCTGCGGCAGCGGCAGGTCCACGTCCACGCCTCCCGACCCGGGGACTCCGGTGCGCTCGGCCAGCTCCACCAGGCGCGCGGCGAGCCGCTGCAACACCTTCTCCGAGGCCAGGGAGCGCCGTTCGCCGTCCGAGCTGCGCAGCCGGGAACTGAACTGCCGCATGATCAGTACGGTCGCCACGGGCCGCGCCGCGAGGTAGCCGCGGAACCGGTCGCCGGGGACGACCACCCCGTCCACCGGGCCGAGGGCGGTGACCGTGGCGCTGCGCGGGCGGTGGTCGACGGCGGCCTGGTCGCCGACGACCTCGCCGCTGCCGCGCAGCGCGAGGATGAGCCGCACTCCGCGCTCCGTCTCCAGGGAGACGCCGGCCCATCCGCTGACGATCGCCACCACGAAGGTGGTGGTGTCGTTCTCCCTGAGGACGACCTCGCCCGGCGCGTAACTGCGGCCACTGCCGAGCGCGAGCAGCGCCCGCCGGTCCTGCGCCGGCAGCGCGTTCAAGAAGGGCCTGCCGTCCTCGAAGAGACTCATCCGCCTCCTCCCCCCGCTGGTTCGCTCACCCCGGCCCGGAACGCCCGTCGGCACGGCGGACGTTCCGCTCTTGTGCATCTGGTCGCCCCAGGGCCCCGGCCCGGTTCCTCAGCCTGACGGAGAAACGGGCTCGCCTCTGATTTCTTTCGTTACAGGCGGGGTTCTTGCGCAAATTGATCGAGCTGCGCTCGGTTGAGTTACAGAAGATTAGGGTCGCGATCAGGCCCCGTCAACGCTTTCCCGCCCTCAACTGCCTTCAGCGGCAAGGCTTTTGACCTCCCCGAACACGCGTACCACCCGCCGCCCGCGCGGGAGCGACACGGAGGGCGGCGGGAACAGCGAAGGCCCGGCCGTGACCGGCCGGGCCCCGCGGGCGAGCAGGCTAGAGCCGTGGATCCACCGGCTCCGACTCCAGGGCCAGGACGGCGAAGACCGCCTCGTGCACCCGCCACAGGGGCTCGCCGTCGGCCAGGCGGTCCAGCGCCTCCAGGCCGAGGGCGTACTCGCGCAGCGCGAGGGAGCGCTTGTGGCCCAGGTGGCGCACGCGCAGCCGGTCCAGGTTCTCCGGGCGGGTGTACTCCGGACCGTAGATGATCCGAAGGTACTCCCGGCCGCGGCACTTGACGCCCGGCTGCACCAGCCGCCCGTCGCCCTTGCGCACCAGCGCGCCCAGCGGTTTGACCACCATGCCCTCGCCGCCGGCGGCGGTCAGGTCGAGCCACCACCGCACGCCCGCCGCGACCGACTCCTCGTCCTCCGTGTCGACGACCAGGCGGCCGGTGCGCCGCAGCAGGCCGGTGCCGTCGTGTGCGACGAGCCGGTCCAGCCAGTCGAGCTGCCGGTCGTGCGGTACGGCGGCCAGGCCACGGCCCGGCGCGGCCAGGATCTGGAACGGTGCCAGCCGTACGCCGTCCAGGCCGTCGACCGGCCAGCAGTACCGCCGGTACGCCTCGGTGAAGGCGGCCGCGTCGGCGGCCCGGTCACGCTGCCCCGCCAGCAGGTCCGGCACGTCCACACCCCGCGCCACGGCCGCCTCCAGCGCGGCCAGCGCCCCGGGGAAGGCCGCGCCGGACGCCGCGCCGACCGCCGCGTACTGGCCGCGCAGCAGACCGGCCGCCTTCAGCGACCAGGGCAGCAACTCCGCGTCCAGCAGCAGCCAGTGCCCGGTTCCGGCAGCGGCGGGATCGGCGAGTTCCTCCCACAGCCCCGCGCCGTCCACGGCTTCCCGTACGGCCTTCAGCACCTGCTCGGTCAGGGCCGGGTCGTCGAAGAACGGCCGCCCGGTCCGCGTGTACACCGCGCCGGTCACACCCTTCGCCGTACCGAACCGTTCCCGCGCCGCCGCCTCGTCGCGGCACACCAGGACCACGGCCCGCGAGCCCATGTGCTTCTCCTCGCACACGACCTCCCGTACACCGTCCGCCCGGTACGACGCGAACGCCTCGGCCGGGTGCTCCAGGTAACCGTCCTCCCTGGACGTCGCGCAGGGCGCCATCGTCGGCGGCAGATACGGCAGCAGGCGCGGGTCGGCCGCGAAGCGGCTCATCACCTCCAGCGCCGCCGCCGCGTTCTCCTCCTTGACGGCGACCCGGCCCATGTGACGGGTCTCCACGACCCGCCGCCCGGCGACGTCACCGAGGTCCAGCGGCCGTCCGTCGGCACCGCCCGGCGCCTCGCCGGCCAGCGGCTTGGCCGGCTCGTACCAGACCCGCTCGGCCGGCACGTCGACCAGTTCCCGCTCCGGCCAGCGCAGCGCCGTCATCCGGCCGCCGAAGACACAGCCGGTGTCCAGGCAGATGGTGTTGTTCAGCCAGCTCGCGCGCGGCGCCGGGGTGTGACCGTAGACCACGGCGGCGCGGCCCCGGTACTCCTCGGCCCACGGGTAGCGCACCGGCAGCCCGAACTCGTCCGTCTCGCCGGTCGTGTCGCCGTACAGCGCGAAGGACCGCACCCGGCCGGACGTACGCCCGTGGTACTTCTCCGGCAGTCCCGCGTGGCAGACCACCAGCGCCCCGCCGTCCAGCACGTAGTGGCTGACCAGACCCTCGATGAACGCGGCGACCTCACCGCGGAACGCCTCGTCCTCCCGCTCCAGTTGGGCGACGGTCTCGGCGAGGCCGTGCCGGTGCTGCACCTTGCGGCCCTTGAGGTAGCGGCCGAGCTTGTTCTCGTGGTTGCCCGGTACGCACAGGGCGTGCCCGGCGGCGGTCATGCCCATCACCAGGCGCAGCACGCCGGGGCTGTCCGGGCCGCGGTCCACGAGGTCGCCGACGAACACCGCGGTACGGCCCTGCGGGTGCCGGGCGTCCACGGGGCGGCCGAGCGCGTCGTGCTCGACCTCGTACCCCAGCCGTCCGAGCAGCGTCTCCAGCTCGGAGCGGCAGCCGTGGATGTCACCGACGATGTCGAACGGGCCGGTCAGGTGCCGCAGGTCGTTGTAGCGCCGCTCGGTGACGATCTCCGCCGCCTCGACCTGCTCCACCCCCTTGAGCACGTGCACCTTGCGAAAGCCCTCGCGCTCCAAGTGCCGCAGGGAGCGGCGCAGTTCGCGCTGGTGCCGCTGGATGACACGGCGGGGCAGCGCCGCCCGCTCGGCACGTGCCGCGTTGCGCTCGGCGCACACCTCCTCGGGCAGGTCCAGGACGATGGCCACGGGCAGCACGTCGTGCTCGCGGGCCAGCTTCACGAGCTGGGCGCGCGCCTCCGTCCGCACGTTCGTGGCGTCGACGACGGTCCGCCGGCCGGCCGCGAGCCGCTTGGCCGCGATGTGGTGCAGGACGTCGAAGGCGTCACCGCTCGCGCTCTGGTCGTTCTCGTCGTCGCTGACCAGCCCGCGGCAGAAGTCCGAGGAAAGGACCTCGGTGGGCTTGAAGTGCCGCGCGGCGAAGGTCGACTTGCCGGAGCCGGTGGCGCCGACGAGCACCACCAGGCACAGGTCGGGGACGCCCAGCGGACGGCGGGCGGGGGCGGAGCCGGTGGCGGTCATGCCTGGGCCTCCTTCGCGGGGGCGGGTGCGGTGGCTGAGGCGGGTTCCGCCAGGCGGAAGTGCGCGAGCTGGGTCGGCGGGCCGACCTCGGGGTCGTCCGGGCCCACGGGCCGGAACTCCACCTCGTACCGGTGCCGCCCGGCCACCTCCCGGGCCCACGCCCGGAACTGCGCACGCGTCCACTCGAAGCGGTGGTCGCCGTGCCGTACGTGCCCGGCGGGCAGCGTCTCCCAGCGCACGTTGTACTCGACATTCGGCGTGGTCACCACGACCGAGCGCGGCCGGGCCGCGCCGAACACCGCGTACTCCAGCGCGGACAGCCGCGGCGGGTCGACGTGCTCGACGACCTCGCTCAGCACCGCGGCGTCGTACCCCTTCAGCCGGGCGTCGGTGTACGCCAGCGACCCCTGCACCAGCCGCAGCCGCTCGGACTGCCGCTCGGGCATCCGGTCCAGCCGCAGCCTGCGCCGCGCCTCCTGGAGCGCGCGCACCGACACGTCCATGCCGACGATGTCGGTGAACTGCCCCTCCTTGAGCAGCTCGCCCAGCAACTGGCCCTGCCCGCAGCCGAGGTCCAGCACCCGTGCCGCCTTCACCTCCCGCAGCACGCCGAGGATCGCGGCCCGCCGCTGTACGGCCAGCGGCACCGGCCGCTCCTCGGTGTCGGCCGACTCCTCCACCGCGTTGTCGATCTCCTCGACGGCGGTGTCGTCCGCCTCGGCGAGCCGGGCCAGCTCCAGCCGCTCCAGCGCGTCATGCGTCAGCGACCGGCGGCGGGCGAGATAGCGGCCCACGATGAGCTTCTGCTCGGGGTGGTCCGCCAGCCAGCCCTCGCCGGTCCGCAGCAGCTTGTCGACCTCGTCGGGCGCGACCCAGTAATGCTTGGCGTCGTCCAGCACCGGCAGCAGCACGTACAGATGCCGCAGCGCGTCCGCGACCGTCCGTTCACCCTCCAGACCGAGGCGTACGTACCGCGAGTCACCCCACTCCGGGAAGCTCTCGTCCAGCGGCACCGGCTCGGCCCGTACCGTCCACCCCAGCGGCTCGAACAGCCGGCGCACCAGGCCGGCGCCGCCGCGCGCGGGCACGGCGGGCAGCTCGACGCGCAGCGGCAGCGGCTGCGCGGGCAGTTCGGGACGCGCCTTGCACTGCCCCTTCATCGCGCTCGCGAAGACCGAGCTCAAGGCCACGGCCAGCAGCGAGGACGCCGCGTACGGACGGTCGTTGACGTACTGGGCGAGCGCCGAATCCGGAGCGCCGCCCCGCCCCTTGCCCCGGGCGCGCCGCACCAGCGCGACCGGGTCCACCTCCAGCAGCAGCGCGGCCGTGCACCGGCTGTCGTCCGCTTCGGGATAGAACACATGGGCCGTGCCGTGCGCCGTCGAGAACGCCTGCGCCTTGCCGGGGTGCTTGTGCAGCAGGAACCCGAGGTCGGTCGCGGGGCGCTCGGCGCTTCCGGTGGTGGACATCGTCAGGAACACGCGTACGAGTATCGCCCGGTACCGTCCTGTTTGACGAACCGGTTTTCGCAGGTGTGAACGGGGCGGACGGCGCCGGGGCAGCGCCGGACCGCGTGCGGCGCCCGGGCCCTGCCGTGCCTGTTCCCGGCTCCCGGCACCCGCAGGGCAAGATGGGCGGCATGGAACTCCGGATCTTCACCGAGCCCCAGCAGGGGGCCACCTACGACACCCTTCTCCGCGTCGCGCGAGCCGCCGAGGACCTGAACTACGGCGCGTTCTTCCGTTCCGACCACTACCTGCACATGGGCAGCACCGACGGCCTGCCCGGCCCGACGGACGCCTGGATCACCCTGGCCGGGCTGGCCCGGGAGACCACGAGCATCCGGCTCGGCACCCTGATGACCGCCGGCACCTTCCGCCTCCCCGGCGTCCTGGCCATCCAGGTCGCCCAGGTCGACCAGATGTCGGGCGGCCGGATCGACTTCGGCCTGGGCTCCGGCTGGTACGCGGACGAGCACACGGCGTACGGCATCCCCTTCCCCAAGGAGAAGTTCGGCCGACTGGAGGAGCAGCTCGCGATCATCACCGGGCTGTGGAAGACGCCCACCGGCGAACGCTTCGATTTCGACGGGAAGTTCTACCAGCTCGCGGACTCGCCCGCGCTGCCCAAGCCGGCCCAGCCGAAGGTACCGGTCCTCATCGGCGGGCACGGCGCCAAGCGCACCCCCGCGCTCGCCGCCGAGTACGCGGACGAATTCAACATCCCCTTCGCCTCGTTGGACGACACCGAGCAGCAGTTCAAGCGGGTACGGTCGGCAGCCGAGCACCGTGGCCGCGACGCCGACGAGCTGGTGTACTCCAACGCCCTGGTCGCCTGTGTCGGCAGGAACGACGCGGAGGTCAAGCGCCGCGCCGACGCCATCGGCCGCCAGGTCGACGAGCTGAAGGCCAACGGCCTGGCCGGCTCCCCCGCCGAGGTCGTCGAGCGCCTCGGCCGCTTCGCGGCCGTCGGCTCCCAGCGCGTCTACCTCCAGATGCTCGACCTGGCCGACCTCGACCAGATGGAACTGATCGCCTCCGAGGTCATGCCGCAGGTGGCCTGAGCGGGGGCGGCGGGGCGGGGGCCTGAGCATGGGGCCCGGGGCGTGGGCGTCCGGGGCTCGGGGCCCGGGCCGGGGCTCGGGGCCCAGGCCGGGGCTCGGGGCCCAGGCCGGGGCTCGGGGCCCAGGCCGGGGCTCGGGCGTGTGGGGCGGCGGCTCGGGACGGGGGCACGGGAGCGGACGAGCGCCCTCGCGCCGGGGGCGCTCACACCACGGGAGCCTCCCCGCCCGGCCCCCACGGACCCGGGCGCCACTCCACGAGCAGCAGCGTGGCATCGTCCCGCAGCTCGTTGTCCTGGTCGTCGACGATGAAGTGGATCAGGCGGCGCAGCGTCTCGAAGGCCAGCTCGCCACCCGCCGTGGCCCGGATGATCGTGTCCGTGAACCGGTCCAGCCCGAACAGCGCGCCGGTGGAGTCCCGCGCCTCGGTCACCCCGTCCGTGTAGAGCAGCACCCGGTCGCCCGGCTCCAGGTCCGCGACGTGGACGGTGCGCGGTTCCGGGCTCAGCGCCGCGGGCAGGCCCAGCGGCAGTTGGCCCGTCTGCTCCAGCGCCTGGTCGAGGACGGCGTGCCGGCGGATCAGGAGCGGCGGCGGGTGGCCGCAGTTGACCCAGCGCAGCCGCCCGTCGGCGAGGTCGAGTTGCAGGAAGACGCCGGTGGCGAACCGGTCGGGCAGCCACTGCGACAGCGCCTGGTCGACGGTGTCCACCGTCTCGCGCAGGTCCGCACCCGCCCGGCGGCCGCTGCGGCAGCCGGCCAGGGCGACGGAGGTGGCCAGACCGGCGGCCAGGTCGTGGCCCATCGAGTCGATGATGGCGGCGTGCAGCGTGTCCTGCGTCATGGAGTGGTCGAACGCGTCGCCGCCCAGCTCGTACGCCGGTTCCAGCACCGCCGTGGACACCGCCTGCTCGTTGCCGATCGTGCGCGGCGGCAGGAAGGCCCGCACCATTTCCGCGGGGAGCTGCATCGGCTGCGTGCGCGCCTGGCGTACGAACGTGTCGCTGTAGGCCCGTTTGGAGGTGATGATCGGGGCCAGCAGGGCCGCCAGCGCACGGCAGCGGCGCAGCCGCTCGCCGTCCAGCAGCTCGGCGCCCACCTCCAGTACGCCCAGCCGCTCCACCCCGTCGACCAGCGGCAGCCAGACCCGGATGCCGCCCTCCGGCTCGTCCGCGTCCTCCACCCGCATGGCCAGCGTGCGGTAAGTCCACCCGGCGAGGGAGGAATCCACGGAGAGCGAACGCTGCCCCACGCCCATCGGGCAGAGCTGCCGCTGCTGGATGTCGACCAGGTAGAGACCGACGTGCCGCAGACCGAGGGCCGCGGCGTGCCGGTTCACCAGGTCGGGCAGGTCCGTGGGGGCCGCGCGCTGGGCGTGCTCCAGCAGCGCTTCGAGCATCCCGTAGCCCTCGGCGCCCGGATAGGCGTCCGCAAAGGCTTCGCCGGCCATCGTGCTCACCTCCTACCGCAGTCTCGCACCGCCCCCGCACCACCGCCGTCCGGGCGACCCGGCGGCGTCCGTTCGTTCCCCCACTCGGGTCGCGGCCGCACCCGACCACTCCGGGCCCCGTACCGCGTTCACCGCGTACGCCACTCATGCCCCGGCAGGAACCGCACGTCGTACCGCTCGGGAACCGTCGCGAACCTGCCCTCCTCCGGAACGACCGGCGCACTCGGCAGCCCGAGCTGTTCCGTGGGGACGCCGAGGTTCTCGAAGAACCGCTCGAACGTGCCGCCGGGGCCCGCCGCGACGCCGACGACCTGGCTGTGGTGGCGCTCCATGCGATAGGCGTGCGGGCAGTTCATGGGAACGAAGCCGAAGTCGCCGGGGGTCAGCAGCTTCTCCTGCTGGTCGCCCTCGGTGTCCTCGACGAACAGCCGGACGGCGCCCTGGGTGACGTAGAAGACCTCGTAGGTGTCGGTGTGCAGGTGGGCCGGGATGAGGTCGCCCTTGGGGCCCTCGACGGTGAAGAAGTTGAAGGCGTTCCCGGTCTGCTCTCCACCCGCGTAGACGGTGATCAGGTCGCCGAACAGGTGCGCCCGGTCCCCCTCGCCCTTCTCGATGAAGTACGGCCGGCCCGGCTCGGCCGGAATACGCGAGGTCCGGCGGTAACGCGTGGCGAACTCGATGGTCATGGAGCCTCCTGGGACGGGCACTGGTGTCAGGCCGCCTGACATGCAACGTGTCAGGTACCCTGACACGCAGCCACCCGAGAAGCAACCCGCTCCCCATACCCCTCCCTCCCGCCCCGAGGCCCGGACATGCCCCTGCCCCCACCCCGCCGCACCCTCCCCCAACTGCTCGGCGACGCCCGGCGCTGGTTCGAGGACGCCCTTCTGACCGCCATGAACGCGGCCGGCGGGCCTCCGGTGACCTCGACCCAGGTCCAGTTGTTCGCCGCCCTGGACACGGAAGGCACCACGGTCGCCACCCTGGCCCGGCGCATGGGCGTGACCCGGCAGACCGCCCACCAGGCCGTACACGGTCTGGTGGCAGCCGGCCTGCTGGAACAGGTCCCCGATCCCGCCTCCGCACGGCAACGGCTGATCCGCCGCACCCCGGCCGGCGAACGCGCCCACCACCAGGCCGAACGCCTCCTGCGGGACCTGGAACACCAACTCGCCGAACGCATCGGCCACGACACGGTCACCGCCCTCCGCGAAGCCCTGGAGGCACCGTGGGGCCCGGCCCCGACCACCTGACGGCCGAGCGCACCGATCGGAAGGCCACGCCCGCGCTCGACAAGGGAACGCACACGTCTGCCGATGCTGCCGGCTCAGCCGACTCAAAGGCGAGTCAGCGCTGTGTGTCAATTCAGCCTTCTCGTGGACCCATCGCCCCGCGGGTTCTGCTCACTTCCAGCCATTTCCGCGCCGGAAAACCCCTTCTCTCGACCTGACGCCACGACCTCCTGCATGACAATCCGATCGTGAGATAACGCGGCCAGCCTTCCCCTCCCGCCCCGTCGGCTCCGCTTCCCGGATCATCGTACGAGAGCGTCTCGGAAGCCATATTCACGGAGACGAAAAGCCGCAAAAAGCGAATCGTCCACCGTCTTCCCCTTCCCGCCCTCCCCATCCCTCACCCTTTCGGCTCAACAACCGCCGTCCCCGCACCCCTCCCATGCTGCGGCACGTTGATCAGTAAGTCGGAGATAAGACTTACTGAAAGAGGTATGACGTGCCCTGTCCCACCTCCCGCGCCACCGCGATCTCCACCACGGCGTTGACCCTGGCCAGCGCCCTCACCGTCACCGCGGCATCCGCACTCGACCACACGGACCGCCCCGCTCCGCCCAAGCGCCTCAACGCGAAGGCCTATTACGGCTCATTCGACGTACTGGCACGCCAGACCAGCGGCCTGAAGGCGAAGATCACCGAAGTCGACGGCACCCCTGTGGCGGACCTGCCGGTCAAGTTCACCGTGACCGGCGAGAAAGCCGTCCTCTGCGAGGCCACCACCAACACCAGCGGCTACGCCGAGTGCAAGAAGTCCCACCTCCCCCCGCTCCCCGCATCCGCCGTCAAACTGCTGACCGGCGGTTACGACGCCACCTTCGGCGGAAATCCCCGGTACGCCCCCGCCTCCACCCACAATTCCGTCGCCGTAGACATGCACTGACCAGCCGCCACCGCCAATCCCCCACACTCGCCACCCACTTCCCCTCCACACCGAACCAGCAGGGGCCGGCCCGGGACCTCACCCAGCAACATCCGACCGCCGGCCCCTGACCTTCCCCCCCCCCCGCCCCGCCCCCACCCCCTCCCCCAATACACCGCCCTGCGCTTTCCAACTGACCAGAGCAACCAGGCCAACCAGGGCGGCCAGTTCCCCAGAGCAACCAGGTCGCCCAGGACAACCAGACCACCCAGGCTGCCCAGGTTGCCCAAGCTGCCCAGGCCACCCAGTCCCCCCCCCGGGCCAGCCAGGCCGCCCAAGTCGCCCAGTCCCCCAGGTCAACCAGGCCGCTCAGACCGACCAGGCCACCCAGATCGCCCCGCTCCCCCAGGCCAGCCGGGCCGCCCGGTTCCCCAGGACGCCCGGACCAGCCGCGTCAGCCAAGCCGACCAGGACGTGCCTCCCGGCGGCCGGCCGCCCCACTCATGCTGCACGCACGGGGGTGCACGCAGCGACCTCACCGGCGCCCATCTGCTCGTCCACCCGGAGACACCGTCACCGAACGCGGCCGACCATGAGGCGTCCAATGCGGCCCTGCTGGGAATCCGGGAACACACTCAGCCCCACATCGACACCTGGCGGGCCGAACCCGAGGCCACGACCACACCTCCCCCGCCGACTCCTGCCGCCTGCCCGGAATGCGAGCGGCTTCAGGACCGGCACGGAACCGGTCATGGGCGGTGGGTGTCCCTCGAACCCGACCGAGAGCCGCCCGCGCCCCCGGCACCCCCTGGCAACGTGACTCTTCGGCCAGGACGGCGCAGCCGCCCGACGCCCCCACACCCACGCCCCGGGGCCCCTACCCCGCTCCCCCGCACTCAAGGGAGCGAGCGCCGGAGCGTGCGCCTGTCAGGCTGTGTCCTGGGGCCGTACGGCGAGGTGTTTCAGTATTCCGGTGACGCGGTCCCGGGACTCGTCGGCTACGTCCATGGCCTCCACGCAGGTCCAGTACATCCCCTCCTCGTCCGCCGCGCAGACCACGCCCACCAAGGCCTCGCACACCTCGCCGAGCAGCCAGGACAGTCCTCGCAAGGCCGCCAGGGTGTCGCGCACCTCGGACAACTGGGCCGCTCGGGGGCCGCCGATCCTCGGCGCGGGGATGAGCAGTACCGCGCTCGTCCTTCCGCCCGCGTCGCCCAACCCCCGGGCCCGGGACCGCACTTCGTGCGGCCCGGATATCGCGAGATGACTGCCCACCGCCTCGGCCAGAGCCTGTGCCTGCCACGCCTCGACGACGATCTCCTGGACCGTCCGCGCCTGCGCCAGACCGCGCCGACTGGCCGCGATGATGCGCACCGCGTCCATCCGCGACCCCCTCCCTCAGACCACTGTCAGCTTCGCCGCACCTACCTGCCACTACCCAGCGTGAACTTGAAAGGCCAAAAAGGCCAGAGGAATTCGCAAATCTGTGGACAACCAAGACGATGTGGGAAGATCCTTCACTCCATAGAGTGACGATTGGCTCGTTCGGCCCCCTTCACGGGGAAGCGTGTCTCGTTGCGTTCGATCTTCGCGGCCAGTGCCCGCAGCACATCGATGCCCAGGGCGTCGCAGAACTGCAGGAGGTACGCCAGCACATCGGCGACCTCGTCCTCGACCCGGCCGGCGGCGGTCGCGTCGCTCATGACCTCCGCCGATTCCTCGGGCGTCAACCACTGGAAGATCTCGACGAGTTCGGAGGCCTCGACGCTGAGCGCCGCCGCCAGGTTCTTGGGGGTGTGGTACTGCTTCCAGTCGCGGGCCGCGGCGAACTCGGCGAGCCGCTTCTGCAGTGCATGGAGATCTTCACTCATACCCCTAGGTGTAGCACCCGCACCTCGGACAGCCCCGCGGCGGCCGACGCGTCCCGTACCGTCCCGAGCAGCCGGATGTGCCCGCGCCCCACCATCCGCACGGCGAGTTCCAGCAGCGCCCGGGCCTGCCGGTCGTCGAGGCTCCGGTCCATCCCGTCCGCCATCAGCCCCAGCACCTGGCGGGCGGAGAGCACTTCGCCCGCCGGGTCCATGGCCAGCACCTCCGGGCCCGTCAGGAGCACCAGCGCGAGCGCGACGTAGCGCAGCTCACCGTCCCCGAGCTGCTCCAGCGGCGTCGCGGGCAGCTCGCCGCGCTCGACCAGCGCCCGCATGCCGACCGTGCCGCCGCGCTGCACCGGCTCGGCCCGCAGTCCGGCGACCGGGCCGACACAGCCGTCCCGTACCGCCTCGACCAGTACCGCGTGCCGCCGCGCGCATTCCCGGCTCGTCCGCCCCAGTACGGCGGGGAGGTTGTCGCAGGCGCTGCGCAGCCGCCCGTCCCCGGCGGACCAGCCCCAGCTCCCGCCGAACGTGCTGCCGTCATCCGCCATCCCGTCGCCGCCGGACGCGACTGCAAAGCCTTCCGGCGTTCCAGCCTCCGTACGCGCAGGGGGGCGGGGAGCACCGGAGGGATCGGAAGCACCGTGGGGCCCGCCGGCCCCGCGGGTCCCGGCAGCGCCGCCTGGATCGGTGGCGGCGCCCTGCCCGCCCGGCCCGCCCTGCGCACCGGATTCGCCCGGACCGTAGGGGTCATGGGCGCCGGCAGCGCCACCGGCAGCTTCTCGTCCGGCGCGGCCGGCGCGGGCACCCGGCACGCGGGCGCCGACCGTGACGCCGGGCCCGCTTCCGGAGCTGCGTCTCGTTGCGCCCCTGGGGCCCGAGCCGCCCGCTTCCCCACCCGCACCGCTGCCGCCCCCGGGCCCCGCGCCGCGCATCACCTCCGGCCGCGGATCGCAGGCGAACACCGACCGGAGCGCGACGACCACCTGCTCCGCCGCCGCGAGTACGAGCCGCTGCCCGGCCGTCTTGCCCGCGACGCGCAGCGGCAGCAGGGCCGTGCCCAGACGGTCGTCGGGCAGTGGCGCGCGCGTCACCGGTGTCGATCCGGCCGTGTACCAGGCCGCCTGTACCGCGCGTCGGGCCGGGTCGGTCAGGGCCGTCGACAGCAGGGTCTCGCCGCCGCCCGTCAGCCGTTCCCCGACGATGCGCAGTTCCGGCTCGGCCTGTACGGCGACGTCGAGCCGGACCGGGCCGACCGGCCCGTCGACCGTGCAGCCGATGCGGAACCCGCGTCTGCCCTGTCCGTCGGGGCGCGCCCAGGCCGGTACGCACCCGGCCGCGCCCCCGGGCGCCGCCGCCACGGCCCGGGCGAGCCGGGCGCCGCTGCCGAGCCGCGCGAGGATCTCGTACGCCTGCAGCACGCTGGACTTGCCGCTGCCGCTCGCGCCGGTCAGGAGCGTCAACGGGCCCAGCGGGAAGGTCGCGCCGCGATGCGACTTGAAGGCGGACAGACGTAATTCGGTGACCGCCGGGCGCACACTTTCTGTGTCCATATGAGGACGCTAGGCAACCGGCGAAAGCAAAACCGTTACGGCTGCAACGCCTTCCTACGATCGGGGTACGAGACCGGCCGGCGGCTCGGCGACCTCGGTGCCGACGGGCGCGAGCAGGAAGACGTTGGTGTCGACCCGGTGCATCCCGCTGGCGAGCCCGAAGACGACGCCGCTGGAGAAGTCCAGGATGCGTTTGGCCACGTCGGCGTCGGCGCTGCTGAGGTCGAGCAGGACGGGGATCTGCGCCATCAGGTACTCGGCGACCTCGCGCGCGTCGGCGAAGGTCTGGACCCGGATGACGACGAACCGCCGCATCTCCTCGCCCGGTTCCTCGTCGGGCAGGGCACGGTGATCGGGCCACGAGGGCCATTCACTGCCGCTGCGAAGGGGAACGACCTCGGCGAGCCCTTCCCACTGTTCGTCGGTGGCGTCGGGCCCGTTCACCGAATCACCTCTCCCGGAGGGGCTGGACAACGTCGGTATCTGCATCACGTAATTGTAGGGATAAATACTTATACGTCTTCGGGTGCGACACACGGATGGCGTGCCCCGGCTCCTCCATCCTGCACCATGCCCACTGATCGCTGCCGACACCCCGGGCATATATCCTGCGACGAGATCCCCTGTTCCTGTTCACTCCCTCTGTTACGTAGGTCGGTTCCGCCATGAGCGTTGATCCTCCCGGCCGTGGGCTGCGCGGCCTGCGCGGGCTCCGCAAGCCGGCGAAGAAGCGGCCGGCGACCGCGGCGACGCCCGCCGGCGCCACGGACGCACCACCGGCGCCGGACGCGGACGCCCGGACCGGCGGCAGTGTCATCAATGCCACTCTTTACCGCGACGGACATCGCCTCAGTACCCACGAAAGCCTCGCCGACACCTTCCGGCACCTGCGCACCACCGCCGGTTCCATGGCCTGGATCGGCCTGCACCGGCCGTCGTCCTCCGAATTGGTCACCCTCGCCTCGGAATTCGACCTTCACCCGCTGGCCGTGGAGGACGCGCTGGAGGCCCATCAACGGCCGAAACTGGAGCGTTACGGCGACACCCTCTTCGTCGTCCTGCGCGCCGCGCGCTACCTCGACGACCCCGAGGAGGTCGACTTCGGGGAACTGCACGTCTTCGTCGGCCCCGATTTCGTCATCACCGTCCGGCACGGCGGCGCCCCCGATCTGCCCGCCGTGCGCCGTCGCATGGAGGCCACGCCGGAACTCCTCGACCGCGGCCCCGAGGCGGTCCTCTACGCGATCCTCGACGCCGTCGTGGACGATTACGCTCCGGTGGTCGCCGGTGTCCAGAACGACATCGACGAGATCGAGACCGAGGTCTTCGGCGGCGACCCGCGCGTTTCCCGCCGTATCTACGAACTGTCCCGGGAAGTCGTGGAATTCCAGCGCGCGACCCGCCCGCTGAACGGCATGCTGGAAAGCCTGACCGCGGGCTTCGAGAAATACGGAATCGACGAGGAACTCCGCCGTTATCTACGCGACGTCGCCGACCACGCCACCCACACCACCGAACGCGTGGACGGCTTCCGCCAGGCCCTCCAGGACATCCTCACCGTCAACGCCACGCTCGTGAACCAGCAACAGAACGCCGAGATGCGCGCCCTCGCGGAGGCCGGCTTCGAGCAGAACGAGGAAATCAAGAAAATCTCCTCCTGGGCAGCCATCCTCTTCGCCCCCACCCTGGTCGGCACCATCTACGGCATGAACTTCGACCACATGCCGGAGTTGCACTGGGTGCTCGGCTACCCCTTCGCTATCGTCCTGATGGCGGTCGTGTGTACTGGTTTGTACGTCGTCTTCAAGCGCCGGGATTGGCTCTGAGTAATCGGCGTCAGCACTGGCGCGCTGCGGCTCGAACGCCGCAGGGTGCGCGCGGCGCGCCCCCTTCAGGCCGCTGGGGAAGAATCCGGGGAGAATGAGCTCGGCCGGTCTCCGGCCGAGACAGCCGTGGATCGCACGTGACAGCGATCTGGGCCGGTATCGACGCCGGGAAGACCCATCACCACTGCATGGTGATCGACGAAACCGGTAAGCGGCTGCTGTCCCGACGCATCGCCAACAACGAGACCGAACTGCTCAAGCTCCTCGGGGACGTTCTCGCTCCGGGCGACGAAGCGGTCTGGGGCATTGACCTGGCGGACGGCGGCGCCGCTCTGATCGTCGCAGTGCTGGTCAATCACGGTCAGCAGCTCCAGTACATCCCCGGTCGGGCGGTCAACAGGGCTTCTGAGGGCTACCGCCCGCCGGGCCGGCCGCCGACGACTGGCCACCTGGCTGCGCACCCGCAAGGCCCGCAGCGCCGACGGACTCGCCGCCAAGGCCGTCCAGGCCGCCGAAGGCCGGCACACCAGCGTCCCCGGCGAGGACTGCGCAGACGTCTCCCCGACGTCCCGCGAATCCGGGAAGGTCAGCGGCAACCTGCACCGCCCCACTCGCTACAGCCGACGCCTCCGGCGCGTTGTCTACACCTCCGCGCTGATCAGCATCCGCTGCTGTGACGAGTCCCGCCGCTTCTACGACCGCAAACGCGCCGAAGGCAAATGACACGGCCAGGCCGTCATGGCCCTCGCACGCCGACGAGTCGACGTCCTGTGGGCTCTGCTGCGTGACGGGCGGCGCTACCAGCCCATACCGCCCGTCACCCTGACCGCTTGACATCCAGATCAGGAACCGGCGGCCACAGGGGGCCGCCCCGTACGCGCGGGGACCGCATCCCCGGCCATCGCCCCGCGGCCGGCTGCGGTCACTTCACCCCGAGCTGGGCGAAGAGTTCCGCCCGGGCACGCTCCGACTGGTCGAACACCCCACGGAAAATGGATGACGACATCGTCGAAGGCGTACGGATACCGCGCATGGTCATGCAGAGATGTTCACCCCGCCCCATCACGGCCAAGTCATTCGTCCCGGTGATGTCGGAGATCTCGTCTGCGATGTCGACCACGAGTCGTTCCTGGACCTGCAATTTGTGTGCGTGCTTGTGCGCGATACGTGCGAACTTCGAGAGTCCGAGCAGAACCCCGCCGGACTTGTAGGC
The DNA here is from genome assembly GCF_044327445.1 of Streptomyces sp. NPDC018045. Lineage (NCBI taxonomy): Bacteria > Bacillati > Actinomycetota > Actinomycetes > Kitasatosporales > Streptomycetaceae > Streptomyces > Streptomyces sp. NPDC018045. The sequence continues at coordinate 12,625 of NZ_JBIRFL010000002.1, read as the reverse complement.
CACAGTCAGGTCACAGCTGAACGGAAGCAAGTGGTGTTCGCACAACGACCAGACGGTCATGCCCGAGACCATGACCGTCTGGCCCAGGGTACTGCTCTCGAACAGGGTATCCACCTTTCCGGCGTCGTACTCCACGAACTCCTTCCACCATTTGGCATAACGTCGCGGAGTCTCGCGGAGTCCTTCGCGGGTAGGGTCCTCCCCGATTTCGATCAGAATCTGCCGGGCCAGTTCTTCGAGCCGGGCGGCGTCGACGGATACGTCGACCGCTTCCTGCCTTTCCCAGGCGGCTTTCACCATCACACACCCCTGCGGTTCCCCCACGCCTGCACATGGATACGGGTCGACATGTTCCACCGCCGGGCGACGACGGCGTCGGCGAGCGACGACATATGGCGGGTCAGCGTCTCCTGGTCCTGCCCCTCCGGCATGATCCAGACGGATTCCAGGCCGTGGCGCGCGACGATGGCGTCGACCTCTTCGAGATCAGATGGGCCACGGCAGACGAACTTGAAAGCCGCGCCACCGGTGGCGTTCAGGGCCCGCAACGCGACCGGTACCACCGTCCGTTCCGGCCCCATGCCGCTGTGCCGCAATTTGGGCGAGACGTTGAAGCGGGCTTGCGTCGCCGTCAATGCGGGCGATGGCGCGATGGTCCCGTTGGTTTCGATCTCGACGGATACCCCACTCTCCTTCAGCAGGTGGCACAGGAGCGTCACGGTCTGCTGCTGCTGGAGTGGTTCACCACCGGAGATGACGACCAGCCGGACATCCATGGCCCTGAGCAGGTCCGCCACGTCGAGGACGTGCATCGCGTGCAATTCGGCCTTCGGATCGTACGCCGTGCCCTCGTTGCTCTGCCCGGTCCAGTCCCAGGTGTACGGCGTATCGCACCAGGTACAGGTCAGATTGCAGCCGCCGAGCCGGACGAAGGAACAGATGCGCCCCATGGAGGGGCCCTCGCCCTGAATCGTCGGGCCGAAGATTTCATTGACGACGATCTTCCGGCCGCGCGTTGTCTCCTGCCGGCTCATCGCACCGCTCCTACTTCCCACGGTAGGTGGCCCAGGTCCGGGGCGTTTCCGATACCCGTACACAGCTCAGTTCCGGCAGCCGTTCGACCCACTGGTGATAGACCCACCAGGCCAAATTTTCCGCGGACGGGTTCATTCCGGGGACGGCGTCGTTGAGGTGCCGATGGTCGAAGGTCGCGTCGAGCCAGTGCTTGAACTCGTCGAGTTCCCCGTAGTCGCGTACGAAACCGGGCTCGGTGAGTTCCGTGTCGTCGCAGCGGAGTTCGAGAACCACCAGGTAGTTGTGGCCGTGCATTCTGGCGCACTGGTGCCCTGCCGGCAGGGCGCCGAGCTGGTGGCTTGCGGAGAAGTGAAATTCCTTGGTGATCGCATACATGGGTGCAGCTCCGTCCGTTCTGGTCTCTCGATACTCATCAGGCCGTTTCGGCCGGCATGGGCTCGGCTTCACCTGGTCCTTCTCGGTTCGCCCGAAGCGGAGTTCACTTCTGATACCGGGTCGGGTCGGTGAGGTCCGCTTCGGCGAACGCGTTGCGGCGGTCGTGGCAGGACGCGCAGCTTCCGCAGTGGAACCGCTCGCCCTTGAAGCACGTCCACGTCTCGCGCCAGTCGACGCCGAGCTCCGTGCCCAGGAGCAGAACGTCGGCCTTGCGCAGGGTGAGCAGCGGGGCGGTCACACGGGGTGGTGGATCAGCGAGCCCTTCCACGGCTCGGGCTTCCATCGCGTTGAACGCCGTCAGAAACGCGGGCGAGGTGTCCGGCGCGGTGGCCGCGTCCTCGGCGAGGAACCCGAGACACATTTCCTGCGCTCCGGTCAGTACGGCATGGGCGTAGGCGACCGTCATGAAGACCGGGTTGCGGTTCGGGACGACATTGACGCTTCCGGTACGGGTGTAGTGCTCGTCGGGAACCGTGACGTCGGCGTCCGTCAGGGAGAAGCCACGCATCAGCCGGGAATAGCCGCCGAGATCGGCGATGGTCAGTTCGATGTTCAGCTTTCCGGCGGCCCGTCCCGCGTACTCCAGTTCCTTGCGGTGGCGCTGGCCGTAGTCGATCGCGATGGCGGATACTTCTCTTCCCTCGGCCTTGCAGGCGTGGGCGAGCACGACGGAGTCGATGCCGCCGGACAGGACGACCAGCGTCTTGGCCGACGTCATCGGCCTTTCCCTTTCCGTTCGTGTCCGTACGTCGCTCTTTCCCGCGGGGGCGTCTTCCGCAGGCCGAGCAGTGTGGGCAGAGCGCACCGCCACGGAGCAACCCGGTTGCTCGCGGTCACCCCGGGGTGGGGCCTGGTGAGGGTGTCGCTGCGGAAGTCAAGCATCAGAAGGCCCGTCCGCTTCCCGGTCGATATCGAGTTGTACGAGATCGCGCAAGCGGTGCATTCGCTCACGGACTTGGGCCACGGTGTCACCGGACACCCACGCGCCCAGCGGGATATTGGTCGTACTGTCCGTGGTGGGGACCCAGTCACCGGGGGCATAGGCGACCAGTACCTTTTCGACACCCGGGCCCGCGGAGAACGCGTCCAGCCCTTTGATCTCCCGCAGGACTCCCGGGGCGCCCTCGTTGCGAACGGCGATCGCGCCGAAGACCGCGTCGAACGTGATGTGCTGCCCCAGCGCTTCCGGGCGCCGGGCGGTACGGCAGTCGATATCGGCGTAGTAGGGGTTGAAGTCGCTGTGCGCCAGCCACATGTCCGTGACGGGACCGCCGGCCAGGCGTGCGGCGACCTCGATCAGGTACACGCCGTCCGCGTTGCACTTCACCTCGGTGTGCCCGGGGCCGATACGTACGCCGAAAACATCCAGGACCTCGTGCACAAAGGCGGCCACCCGGTCCCAGTCCGGGTCCTCGCGGTTGATCTGGACGTTGTTCCAGTAGGGGAAGTCGTAGTCCGAGTCGTCGGGCTGGGAGTAGAACCACATGTCGATGATCTGGTGCTGCCCGTCGTAACTCATGGTGTTCACCGCGATCTCCCGGCCGCGGATGTACTGTTCCACCAGCCACTTCCGGACCGGCTCACGGAAGTGGTCGAACGTCACCAGGCGGCCCAGGCCGGCCAGCGCCGCATCATCGGCAAGCAGCACGGCGCCGTGGGACCCGCCCCCATGGGTGTGTTTCACGATGGCGGGGAAGCCGACCTCGTGCGCGGCGGCGGGGATGTCCGCGATCGATGTGACCAACCGGTACCGGGGGATGCGCAGCCCCGCCTGTCCCGCCACCCGGCGCATCGCGTCCTTGTGGTTCCTGGCATAGGCCAGATCCACGCAGTTGCCGGGGAGGCGAAGCGTGTGGGCCAGACGGTCGGCGAGGTCGACGGACGCATCGCTGCCGGAGAGCACCGCGCGGATGTCGTCCCGGTACGGCTCCAGTTCCTTCAGCATCCCATCGAGGTCCCGGCTGTAGAGGGAGACATCGTCACCATCGGCATGGCTCGGCCAGCGTTCTTCCAGCAACTTCTCGCTGAAGGAGTAGAGTGAAATGAGCCGGTGTCCTCTGGCCTTGACCGCCCGTTTGTAATGGCGGCCGAACTTCACCGGGTTGAGGACGACGATGCTGGACATGGGGAGTCAACCTCCGTCGTTTCGAATTGCGATGACAAGACACCGAAGCTCCGGGCGTGCAAGCTCCGCGGGGCAGTGGGACGCTCGTTACGTCATCCGGCAGTCGCCGCGCCCGGGCGGGCGTGCGCAGCGGGTTGTGAGGCGGCAGGGGCGAGCCGCATCGGGCCGAGGCTCACCGCACCGAACGCGGTTTCTTCCGGGTGGCAAGTGTGGGAGGCGAGGACGGGATACCGCTGATGCCGTCCGACGGTGCGAACGGGTTCGCGCTGTTACCGACGCACCTACCGCGCCCGCGCACAGGTTTCCTGGAAAGCGATAAGACAGAATTTTCTGCGCTTATCATTCCCTGTCTTTCCCGACCTTATTAGTCCCATTTATCGGGGCCAGTGAGGGACGGTTTTTCCTGCAGCCGTTCATGAGATCGGGGAGTTCACGGCGCGCACGCACGAACACACCGCCGGCGCCTCGCGGCCCACCCCGCGGCCACCGGAGCCGCGCCATCAGCCGCGCGTGGCCCCGGAGCCGTTCGCGTCGGCCGTCAGCGGCTCCGCACGCGTCCGCGCGCCCCAGCCGAACACCGCGGCCAGCAGAGCCACCGCGGGCACCACGAGCAGTGCCGTCCCGCTTCCCCGGGCGGCTGCGAACTGCGCGAAGACCGCGGCGCCGACCGCACCCCCGGCCAGATCGAGGCTGCTGAGCCAGGACATCGTCTCGGTCACCCGGCCGGGCGGCGCGAGTTCGCCGCCGATCGTCCGCAGCGTCCCGAACGTGGAACCGATGGCCAGCCCGGCCACCGGGCAGAGCAGCAGCACCATCTCCGGGGACAGCCGCGTGCCCACGCACAGCACTCCCGTACCGAGGACGAAGACGATCAGGAGGACGAATGCCTTCGGTCCACGGGCCAGCAGGTCGGGTACGGCCCCCAGACCGAAGCTCCCTACCACGCTGCCGACGGACAGTGCGCCGAGGTAGAGACCGGTGTACGCGCCGGCGTCGTGCTCCTTGGCGTACAGCGGCAGGAGCACGTCGACGGCGGTCACGGCGGTCACGAACAGTCCGCTCGCGGCCAGCAGCCGCCGCAAGGGGAGTGAGGCCAGCGGCCCCAGCCAGTGCCCCCGGGCGCCGGCGGCGGAGCGCGGCGCGGCCGGGGCGTCCACCAGCAGGAGGAGGACCGAAAGCACCGTCAGCGTCGCGGTGACGAAGAACGGGGCGACGGGCGACACCGACAGGCTCAGCCAGCCGGCCAGCACCGGGCCGGTGATCAGCGCGGCACCCATCATGGACGAATCCAGGGCCATGGCCGTCGTCAGCGTCGCCCCCTCGCCCGCGGAATACCACACCGAGCGCATCATGACCGCGACCGGCGGGGCGGTGGCCCCCAGACCGACCGCGGTGATCAGGAGCAGCGGCGCGGGCCCCCCGTTCCGCACCATGAACAGCAGCAGCGCGGTCACCGTCAGGTAGGCGGTCAGGCAGGCCAGCAGGACCGGACGTGGCGCGTACCGGTCGATCAGCCGTCCGCGCAGCGGCGCCGTCACCCCCTGCCCGATCGCCGAACCGCTCACCATCAGGCCCGCGGTGCCGTACGAGTAGTCCCGGCCGACCAACAGCAGCAGGCTCAACGCGACCATGCTGGGCGGGAGTTTGGAGATCATCCCGACGAGCGCGTTCCTCCAGAAGCCCGGGACCGCCATCAGGTCCCGGTAACTGGAGAGCACACGCCGTGGGGCACGGCCGTCCGGGGCGGCGGACACTTCCGGGGCAGCAGACATCGACTCGATCCCTGGTACGGAGGGGAGACGGACAGCCACCACGTTCGGGAGCGGTGGCCCGCGACGACGGTTCAGCGGGGGGCGGAGAGTATCGCGCGGAGATTCTCCGCGGCTCGGGCCGGCGCGTCACGCTGGGGCCGGCTGTCGCAACACGGCGGCCTGGCTATCCGTCCGGCCACCGTTGTGGCCGAGCCGCAGACGCCGCTCGCCGGACCGGCCGGATCTCCCGCGCAGGGGGTGAAGATCAGGATAATGAGGCGGGTGCCGGGTGAGGTGGTGGGCTGCGCCATGCACATCTTGACCCAGCCCGGACCGCTCCGCGCATGCTGCAGCGGACGCCTGTCCTCGTCCGGGTGGACGGCCGCACCGGCGGTCTCGTAGAGGGGCGCCGCGCAGGGATCCGTCAGTACGGCCGCCTCGAACCGGCGCAGCGTGTTGTCGTCGGGCCGGACGGCCAGATCGGCCCGCAGGAGGGGCAGGAGATGCGGTGCCCAGGTGGTGGCCCAGTCGGTGAGCAGGGGCCGACCGTCGAAGAGCATCCACTGCATCGTATTGGTGGGGCGTTTCCCGTACGGAAAAATATCGGTGAAGGGCTGATTATGGGCAAGAACGTTCCATGACGCGTCAATGACACAGGCGGCGTGGGTCATTCCGGCGACAGCCTCCTGCCACACCTGGGGCACCTCCTGCCCGGACTGCGGCGTGAGGGGCCGGGGCGGGTCGCCGATGCCGGCGTAGCGGCACAGGGCCACCCATTCCACCTCGGAAAGCCGCAGCAGCAGGGCGAGATCCCGCAGAAAGTCCACGGGCGGATTCCGGTACTTGCCGGACTCCAGACGCTGATAGGTCCCCCAGCCCCGGTTGAGCAGGAGATCGACCTGGTGCTGGGCGAGACCGGGGGCACGTCGGCCCTTTCCCCTGGGCCGTGTGAGGCCATGGGATTCCGGCGCTACTGAGGCTCGCCGCTCCGTGAGGAGCAACCGCAGTGCCTCCGCATTCATCTCCGTCCTCTCGTGATGCCGCTCTCCGGAGACACGTGACGCGGAGCGACCTCGAAGCGGCGTCAGTGGTTCCGGACAGCCCGATGAACCCACATCAATCAACTCCCCGACGGGGCGTGTCGTTCGAACCCCCATGAGTCGCGCCGACGGAGAGACCACGGCGATACAACCATGCATCCGCCTGGCGGGATTCTCGCTGTCATCATCTCCTCCGACGGCCGCTTAGCCCGGGTAGTGAGGGTGCCCTTTCGCCGGCCGAGTCACCGTGGTGAATGATCCGGGTGAGTGACTCGGGCAGACTGAACGGTCCGTATGAGTGACGCCTGCGCGAAAGGCGTCACACGCTGCCGGCAGGTGCCTTCCGTACGACGCCCGCGATCTCGTCGTACTCCTTCTGGAGATGGCTCGGCCGCCCGGCCTGCACCGTCCAGAATCCGCCGATCCCGAGGAGCCCGTTCTTCTTGCGCACAGCGAGTTTCTTCTCGAAAACCTCGCGCGGCACCCCTTGTGTGTAGCGGGCCTTGCCGAGGAGGGGCAGTTGAATGCTGACATTGGCCGCGGGGTCGCGCACCGTGCCCGGCGGGTCCTCCCCCTGCGCCACTTTCCGCATCGCTTCGAAGTACCTCCGCCGTAGCAGGGTGATGCCTTTGTCGCCGCGCCCAAGCTGCTCGACGGTCCGGTCCGCGAACGTTCCCTGTCCGATCCACGCGGCGAAATCCTGGTTCCCGGTGTGCGACATGATGATGTCACCGGTCGCCGGGTCGGTGAGCGGGCCGTACCAGTACGGAATCGCGCCGGGATCCTGCCGGCCGGGCGGTACGTCGTCGGGGAGCACGGAGTACTGCCAGGTGAAATTGAGGGTGCGCCGTTCGTCCACCGGCACCCGGAACTCGATGGTGTTCCCGGAAGCGAGGGTGTAGGGCCACAGGCTGAGGATCCCGCCGTCGGTCACGTCGTTCGTGCTCGAGTAGGAACCTGTCGGGCGGACGTCGGGGACCTCCACCACCCGCCCGTTGACGAAACCGTGCTCGAATTCCAGAAAGTCGATCGACAGGTGCCGGGGCACATACGTGGGGGATTCCGGGTCGCTGCGTACGGCGTTCCCGTTCTGGTGCAGCCACTCGAAATGGACGGGGTCCATGCTGTTCTCGTGGCACTGGAACCAGTTGCACGGGAGTTCCGTCATGATGATCTCGACGAAGCCGTGCTCCCAGGTGAACGGCTCGAAGTCGGGCAGCAGCGGCGCGGGGGCGGGGCCGAGATAGGCCCAGATCAGCCCTCCGAGCGTGGTGGTGGGGTACGCGGCGACGCCGACTTTGTCGCGGAATCCGCCGGACGGGCCCGTCTCCTCGAACGGCTGGCTCGTGCAACGGCCTTCGGAGTCGAATCCCCACCCGTGGTATGCGCACCGCATCACGTCACCGTCCACCCAGCCGATACCGAGGTCGGTGCCCCGGTGCGGGCAGCGCCGGGAAATCAGACCGTGGCTGCCGTCCGGCTTACGGAACAGGACGAGGTCCTCACCCAGCAGCCGTACGGGTTTGACGCGACGCTGGGTCAGCTCCAGGACCGGCGCCACCGGATGCCAATATCTGCGCAGCAGTTCACCCATTCGCGTACCGCGTTGAACCTGGGAAAGGATGCGGTTCTTGTCCGCTGAGAGCATGGGTACTCCTTCGCTCACGACGTGCACAGAGTGGGGGCACCAACCGGGCATCCGCCCTGTCAAGGCGACACCGTCGGACCCCGGAAGAGAAGAAGAGCCGACGCGCGAGAGTGGGCACAGCCCCGAAGCGCTGCCGCTCGGCCTCGATATCGGAACACGCGGTACCGGGCTTGGTGGACTTGAGTGAACACCTGTCGACCCGTACGGCGCGGCTTCGGTGGTGCGACGGCTGGAGGCACCGCGGCGTTGATGCGGCGGGTGGGGCGTGACGGTTGCCGGAGGAGGAACAGTTATCGAAGCAGTGGAATGGTGCGCCTGACGGGCATCGAAGTATCGGGCCCTGTCCCTTCGTCATCTTCACCCGGTCCGGGCCACGTTGTCCACGTGCATCTTTTACACCGAAGAAGTTGCGGTCGAATTCGCCTTGCGCGTCCCGTGCGGGGTGTGCTGCTGCCACCTGCCCCCAACGGCGGGCGCAGATGCGTTTCTCCGGCGAAGGGCGGCGCGCTTCCTCGGTTCACCCGTCAACTCCGCCGGGATGAGAACCCGAACCAAAAAGAGTGGATGCCCATTCGGCGTAGAACACAGCGGTGGATAACGGCCGCCGGTCACGTGATGATGGGAGTGTCCTGGGACAAGGGCCCAAGGCGCCCACGATGAGACCGGGCCCGAGGCGCCCACGATGAGACCGGGGCCAAGGCGCCCACGACCGGCCCGTCACCGGCCGATGCGTCCACCACCGACGGGTGGACAGCATCAGGGGCCCCCGCCCCTCACCACTCGCCCCGCCTGCCGCCCCACGCATGACACGACGGAGGAACCGGCCCACATGCCGACAGCGAACACCGACACCACTGATGCGGCTTGCTCTTCAGCCGGTTCCTCGGGGCGGCCGCTCCTGCTGCTGGTGGGCAGCGGCAGCGAGCACTGGCGCGCTTACGTACTGCGGTCCATGGCGTCCGGATACCGGTTGCATTTGCTGTGCCCCACGCCTCCCACCTGGGAAAAGCCGTACATCGATTCGTTCGGTGTGGTGGACACCCTGGACGTCGCGGCGATGACCGCCGCCGTTCGGGCCCACCCCGAGCGATTCGCGGGTGTGCTCACCTACGAGGAGACGCGCGTGGAGGCCGTCGCCGAGCTGGCGACCGCGCTGGGACTGCGTACCAGCCCGCGCGAGGCCGTGAGGGCGTGCCGGGACAAGTACGCCGGCCGGAAGGCGCTCGACCGGGCCGGTGTCCCGCAGGCCCGGTCGGCAGCCGTCGCGAGTCTGGCCGAGGCGAGCGAGGCGGCAGCCCGGATCGGCTATCCGGTGGTGGTCAAACCCCGGGCGCTTTCGGCGAGTTGCGGAGTGACCTATGTCGGCGGCGAGCGGCAGTTGGCACGGGCCTACCAGCAGGCGGGCAGGATCTGGTTCGACGAGGTGCCCCGGTACGCACAGCCCACCCTGGTGGAGGAGTTCCTCGACGGACCCGAGATCAGTGTGGAGGCGGTCTGCCGCGACGGGCAGGTCACGGTGCTGTTCGTGGCGCACAAGCAGCTCGGCTACGCCCCCGGGTTCCAGGAGGTGGGCCACACGGTCCGGGCGGACGACCCGCTGCTGTCCGACGATGTTCTGCTCGAAGTGGTCCAGAAAGCCCACACCGCCGTCGGCCTGACCGACACGGTGACCCACACCGAGCTGCGCCTGACCTCCTCCGGCCCGAAGGTCGTGGAGATCAACGCACGGATCGGCGGCGGCCGTGTCCCGTACCTCGGCGGCCTGGTCACCGGATTGGAGATCGGCCTGATGGCGGCCGATCTGGCGGTCGGCGCCACGCCGGACTTCCGGACGTCCGGGGCCTCCGCAACGGCCGCGGTCCGCTTCCTGTATCCCGAAAGGGAGGTACGGGTCGAGTCCGTCGAGATCGCGAGGGACCGGCTGCCGCCCGAGATCCGGGAAGTACGGGTGCTGACGGCCCCGGGCCGGGAGCTCCGGCTGTACCCGCCGGGCGACTCCCGCTCCCGGTATGCCCTCCTCGTCGCCGTCGCCGAGACGGAGCGGGACTGCACGGCGGCACTGGAGCGGGCGGCCGACGCGGTGACCCTGCACGGTACTCCGCTGTCCTGACAAGGCATCGACAACGGCGTCGGCCGGACACCTGGTCGACGCGGGCCGCGCCCACGCCCCGGTGACTGCCCCGTCTTCTCTCTTCTCCCCGTCCCCGCGTGCCGCCTCCGTGCGGGCCGGTCCGGAACCGTAACGCAGTGGTGAGGTTCACAACCGTATCGAGAAACCAGGAGCACTCCATGCCAGAAGCGATTCCCGTGATCGATCTCCGGGACAGCGAACAAGGTCCGAAAGCGCGCGCCGGGTTCCTGAACCGGCTGCGGGCCGCCGTCCACGACATCGGGTTCTTCCAGCTCACCGGCCACGGCGTCACCGGCGCCGCCGAACTGCTCGACCTGACGCGTCGGCTGTTCTCCCTGCCGGAGTCGGAGCATGCGGCTCTCGACGTCCTCAACTCCCCTCACTTCCGCGGCTACTCCGCGATGGGGCGGGAGCGCACCCGGGGCGTCCCGGACCAGCGCCGGCAGCTGGACATCGGTCCCGAGCGCCCGGCGCGGAGACCCGGCCCGGGAGAGCCCGCGTACCAGTGGCTGGTCGGCCCCAACCAGTGGCCGGCCGCCCTGCCGGAGCTGCGGCCGGCCGTACTGGCATGGATGGACCGGTTGACGAGCCTCTCGCACCGGATGCTCAGGCTCATCCTGGAGTCCCTGGAGACGCCCGAGGGCTTCCTGGATGATGTGGTCACCCCGGAGCCGCAGATCCATTTCAAGCTGCTGCACTACCCGGGGCCGGACGCCACGGCGGGCAGCGTCCCGAAGGGCGACGGCGCGGGCACCCACAAGGACTACGGACTGCTCACCCTGCTGGTGCAGGACGACAAAGGCGGGCTGCAGGTCGCCGTCGAGGACGGTCACTTCGTCGACGTCCCGGTCCTGCCGGACGCGTTCGTGGTCAACCTCGGTGAACTGCTGGAGGTCGCCACGCGCGGATACCTCAAGGCCACCGTTCACCGGGTCGTCCGCCCGGCCCCGGGGGTCGACCGGTACTCCATGCCGTTCTTCTACAGCCCTCGTCTGGAGGCGTCGGTCCGGCCCCTGCCGAGCCGGTACGTCAGCGCCGCGGGCGGCGTGACGGTGGACCCGGACAACCCCCTGTTCGCCTGCTACGGCGATAACGTCATGAAGGGCCTGACCAGAGGGTTCCCCGAACTGATCGCCCGCCACCACCCCACCTGGTGACCGCTGCCGGACGGTGGGCGTCCCGCGGCCGGCCGATGGCTGCGGCATCGGCCCTAGGCGCTCGCGCAATCTGGCGCCTCACCGAGCGAAGGTCACGCCAGTAGTCACCGAGTGCCTCGTCCAGGACGGGCACGACTCCAACCGAGGAGCTCCTCCGGGGAGAAACTGGGGAGAACGGAGTCCGGTGGGGAGCACCTGGGGAGAATCGACTGCGAAAAGCTGAGCCACATGGAAAACCCTGAAAGATCCATTTGCCCTGGTCGGACTGCCACCGCTACACAAAGGCCCAGGTGAGGGCCGGCCCGGAAGAGGACTTCAAGAAAATCTCCTCCTGGGCGGCCATCCTCTTCGCTCCCACCCTCGTCGGCACCATCCACGGCATGAACTTCGACCACATGCCGGAGTTGCACTGGGCGTTCGGCCACCCCTTCGCCATCGTTCTGACGGCGGTCGTCTGTACCGGTCTGTACGTCATCTTCTAGCGGCGGGACTGGCTCTGAGCCATCGGTTCTGAGGCATCGGCTCGTCCCGGAATCCGGCAACCGACTTCCGGCACCCGGTACCCGGTACCCGCATCCCGCCCACCGGCCCGGGCCTCATCCCGAGAAGTCCCGGCCGATCACCCTTGAGGGCTTTCTCACGGGCTTCCTCGAAAGGCTTCCTCAAAAGGCTCCCTCAGAACCCACGGAGGAAGCCCTCGCGAGGGCTTCCTCAAGGAAGTTCGGGTGCACCCGCCGCCGGGGGCGCAACCCTCATCCGGTGACGAACCATCCGTTGACCCACCCGAACAGAACAAGTCCCACAACGGTCGCCGCGAGGAGCTGTGCGGTCAGCTTGAAGGGCGCCGGGGGCTGTTGGCCACCGATGGCCTTCTTCTGCTCTTCGGCTGCCTTCTTGATGTCCTTGCCGCGTCCGACGACGCCGAGCGGCAGCGCGAACATCACCGTGGAATAGATGGCCAGCACCTGGTTGACGTCATGCCCTCGCAAATTGGCGGCCGCCGTCAGGAACCCCACTCCCAGCAGGGGCACGCAGGCAATGTTGATCTTGTGCTTGCGTGTCGGCATCAGAGGGACACAGACGGCGAGGAACATGGCCGTCATGATGACGGCGATGATCCACCAGGTGCCTGTCGATATCTGCGGGGGGTGCACCACGTTCTCCTTGACCGCCGTGGGGGGGGGGGGGGGGGGCCCCCCCCCCCCCCCAAACACCCCCCCCCCCCCAAAAAAAAAAAACACAGCCCCCCCCAAAAAAACAAACAAAAACACACATAGATCAAAAAAAATAATGAAAAACAGAA